>CAUZJT010000162.1:0-5472 GCA_963580215.1 Gammaproteobacteria bacterium | reverse complement strand
AGATTGGTAGTGCAGCAGGTTCACCACATACTCTCCACTCTGCAGCGCCCGCACCGTAACAGTTTCCTGGTTAATCGGGTTCAATACCTCTTTCCCGTCAAGGGTGACGCGATCGGCTACTAACCCGCGATCGTCCCTGTCCAGGTGCATCAGTTCACCATCACGATTGTGGTACCAGACAACTTCACCATGCGGGCCTTCTACTAACGTGTCAACGTCGTCCGGATGACCATCAGCCCAGCGCACGGTGATGAGCATCTCCGCCTTCGAATCGATGTTGCCCTCATCTTCAGGATCATTGATCAGCATAAACGCTATGATGAACATCATGGCGAATCCAAGCAGCGCATTAAACAGAAGGTCAGTGAAGGCATCACTTGATGTGCTGCCATCTAAAGCTCTATGTCTCATCGACACCTAATCCAACACGGGTCTCAACATGAGTCGACACACGATTAGCAAGATCGACCGCTGCCGAATCCAGCACATGATATTGGAATCGAAGTAACGTGCTGGAGACAAGACCGGCGAGCGTGGTGTAGAGGGCGACAGCCATGCCACCACTCATGCTGGCCAGCAGGCGCTGCATCACCGCTCCGTCGAAATCCTTGATGTCTGCCACCGGTAGGAGCATGAAGATGAAACCGATAATCGTTCCAAGCAGACCCAATCTGAGCAGCACATCGGTGGCAAAATGCCCAAAGGCGTGTCTGTTCATAAGCTGGTCATAATACAGGCTGAGGAGCCGTTCTCTGCGAGCCCCACCAAGACTAGATTCCAATCGCTCAATCAAACCTGAGGTAAGACTGGCGGTGCCTGACGGTACCGAATCGCCATCCAGCATTGCCGCATAATTAAGGTCCCGAGAGAGTAACCAACCCACCCAAACCCAATGCATGGTTAATGCCAGATAGATGGTAAGAATTACGGATGAAAGGTAACTTCGATCGGCACTGACAAAAAGGTCAACAAAACCATATTGAAAAGCCAGGAAAACACCGAAAGAGATTACGCCCAACAAAACCAGCATGCGCAGAAGCAATAAATGTCGATACACAGGGGATCACAGCTATTGGTATACCCGCAAGCATAACAGAACTTCTAGCCGAGCAAGGTATGACTGTCAGCCACGAATCAATTCGGCGCTATAGACATCAGAAGATTGAAACGAAAACACCGAGTTTGTTTTCGTTACTTACTTCCCACACGGGCTAGATCATCGGCAAGGTAATACCCCGCCCGCCAGTAGTGGAACGCCGCCCACAGGTTCACAAAACCCCAGGCAAAAAGGCTATAGCGCAGCGCATCGGCATTAAAAGTGCCAACCAGCATGTCAGAAAGAAATCCAACAGCCGGTGGGCCAAACACAAATCCGATAAAGTTCAGAACAAACAACAACACTGCAGCGGCGACAGCTCGCATGCGCACCGGGGCAAGTCCCTGAACTTGGGCGAACGTCGTGCCCTGGTAGAAGTTGCCAAGCATAATAGGAAAGCTGAGCAACAACAGCGAAAGCCACCAGACATCAACCATGAATGCTGCAGCACTGCAGGGAACGGCGACGAGTAAGGCAACAGTCACAACCCACAAATACCAACGCGTATCTTTGGCACCAAAGCGGTCCGAAAGCCATCCGCCAGCAACAATACCGATCCCACCGGGAATCCCAAGTACCAACCCGAGCCAGAAACCTGCTTCGGTGAGACTCATATCGTAACTGCGAACGAAAAAAGTGGGCGCCCAGGTAACAAGACCGTAACCAACGAAAGCAGTTAAACCTCCGCCCGTGGCCAAGTGTAAAAACGAACGACGGGTAGCCAGGTACCGGGCCACTTCCAAAATAGTAGGATTTTTCTCCGCTGAGTTAGTCTGCACGCCATCGGCATGCCCACGAGGTGGTTCCTTTACTGTCAGGAACACCACAAATGAGAGCAACAGACCCGGTATACCGACGACAAAAAATGCCATACGCCAGCCAAATGCATCGGCAATGGCACCACCGGCAAACATACCGAACATGATGCCTACCGGAATGCCCAGGGCATAGATACTCAGCGCTGTCGCTCGCTGTTTGGCTGGATAAAGGTCCGCCAGCATTGAGTGGGCAGACGGACTACATCCGGCTTCCCCTATACCCACACCAATGCGTGCGACTGCCAGCTGCCAGAAGTTCATCGCAAAACCTGACAAAGCCGTCATACCACTCCAAACGGCCAGCGACAGACCGATAAGGTTGCGTCTGTTCCAGCGGTCTGCGACAAGTGCCAGAGGCATGCCTAACGTCGCATAGAAAATGGCGAAGGCAGTCCCGGACAATAGTCCCATACCGAAATCGGATATGCCGAGATCTGCTTTTATCGGTTCGATAAGAATCGAGAGTATTTGTCGATCAATAAAGTTAAAGGTGTAAACGACGACTAAAACGCCAAGCGTGTAGCGCTTTACATTCTCACTAATGAGGGGCTGCGATACTTCAGACAATGGGATACCTAATGAATATGGGGGGGGTTATGAACAATGTTATGCGGAGATAATATGAATTAACTACGATTCCGTAAAGGTTATCCAGTATCTTACTGCCCCGGAACATCCAGCCGATCCGGGATTCTGATGAATTATTAGTTCAAACGCCAGGACATCGGCCTGATTTCGCCCAATGAACCACTTTCACGACCGCCTCATGCCGCAGGTCGAGACAGACTTCACCGGTAAGATGAAGCAGTAGCCCGGCAAATATCGAGCGCCTGCCGCTTGGCGGCATGTTAGCCGTGGCAATCAGTCTTTTACTGCTACTTCGATCAGCCCGATAACGACTAGAATTGTGTTCAGAATGATGTCTTCATACATGCTGCCTTCCTGCTTATCGTAATGGTTTTAGGTTGTTCCAAGAAACAACACCATCCCCTTCTTGCGTTATTACTCTTTAACCTGCTAACTGCGCCTGAAATAATTTTTGCCTAACTGTCAAATCTATACTCGACAGAACCAGATTAAATTGAGCACCGTTGATGGATCGCGCCACTTTAAAAGAACTACTAAGACTCGCTTACCCGATGATCATCTCTCAGGGTGCGTTCGCAGTCATGATCTTTACTGATCGTTACTTCATGTCGCTGGTGAGTCCAACACATATGGGGGCATCACTGGCCGGCGGAGTAGCATCGTTTTTTTGCATGTCGCTGTTTATTGGCGTGCTCTCTTATGGCAACGCGCTGACTGCACAATATTTTGGTCGAAAGCAATTCGACAAGTGCAGCCGTGTAGTGACTCAGGGGCTACTTCTAACACTTTTTTTTGCGCCTTTACTCGTCGCCATTGGCTACCTTAGCCTGGGTTCATTTGAGTTCATGGGGCACGCCCCCGAGCAGGTGGTACTTGCGCGGCAGTACTTTATTATTTTGATCTGGGGCGCGAGCTTCAGTCTGGCCAAGACATGCATCGCCTCGTACTTTTCAGGAATCGGCCGAACCCACATTGTTATGATTGCAGACACTGTGGGTGTCGCGATTAATATTCCACTTACCTGGGTACTGATCTTCGGCTACGGCGAAGTCCCGGCACTGGGAATTGCCGGTGCTGCTTATGCCACCATCATCAGTTCATTAATCAGCCTGTTGATCTTCTGCTACTTCTATCTTGAGCCGCATCACGCTACCAGTTTTATGGTTAAGCAGTCGTTCCAGCTAGACCGGGGTATTCTGCGCCGGTTTGTGCGCCTTGGATTTCCTTCTGGCATTGAAATGTTTCTTAACGTTGCCGCCTTTAACTTGTTTCTGCTGATGTTCCAGTCCTACGGGATTGCCGAGTCTGCATCTGCGGCAATAGTGTTCAACTGGGATATCGTTTCTTTCGTCCCGATGATCGGGCTCAACGTCGCGATTATCAGTTTGATCGGCCGATATATCGGGGCGGGTGATACGACACTCATGAGTCAGGTGATTCGGATTAGCTTTATGCTTGGCCTGGGCTACTCCAGCATCTTGGCGCTGTTGTTTTATCTGGGCCGAGAACCCCTGGTGGCAATTTTTCTGGCAACCGGTAGCTCAGGCGAGATTCAAACACTCGCCTCTTTTATGATGATTGGTTTAGCCACCTACGTGATGGCCGATGCAACTATTCTGGTTGCCGGCGGTGTACTTCGAGGTGCTGGTGATACACGTTGGCTGATGTGGGCGAGCGTGCTGATTCATTGGTTGATGCTGGCCGTGCAGTACTTTGTGATTAAAGTGTGGGAGTTGGGGCCGAAAGTTTCCTGGGTTGTGTTCGTCTCAATGATCCTGATGACAGCCATTATGTATTTGCTCCGGCTGACGAGTTCCCGTTGGCGAACACCAGAAGCTTTTGCCAGAGTCATGTCAGAACAGTAGTCTTACAATGGTTCACGAAACAGCACAGTGAATGCGCCACTGGAGTCAGCGCGCAGTGGCGCCACGTTCAGTAAGTAGACCCTGTATAACTCGATGGCTGAGATTGAATCGATGCACTCAGAATTCCCCTACAATGAAACCGGTAAATTGTTGCACAAAGTTGTCAAGAAATGGCGCAGGAATGAAGGCGACTGATCAGCACCATTTACGCGGGTTCGAAATAAAGTAACGTCGCGCTGTCTTGCAGCTGGAACACGGGTTTTACTGCCATGCCGATGATCAACGCCTCTGGCGCAACATTGATCATTACCGAATTCAGGCGAACACCTTCGTTCAGTTCGACAACGACAATCAGTTGAGGAATATCATCAGCAAATTGCGGTGCGGTTGGTCTGCGTGCCACTGTGTAACTGTAAAGGGTGCCGTTACCCGTAACCCCCTTCCAGGTAAGGTTGGGTGACAGACAGCCGTTACAGTGACTGCGCGGGTAAAAAACCCAGGCGGCGCAGTCGTCGCACTGTTGCAATATCACTTGATGATTTGCCAATCCCTTCCAGAAAGGTTCGCTATTCGGAGTAGGAACAGGTAACGGCCTGATTGACGCCATGTTAAGCACCCTCCAGGATTATCGCGGACTGCTCACTCATAATGCCACCTGTGCCCGTGATCAGCGCAGCATTGCAGTTGGCAATCTGACGGCCATCAGCCCTACCCATTATTTGTCGGACACCTTCAACAGGCTGTGACATACCACCTGCCATCCCTGCAGCTTGCCCCGCACCTAGTTGTCCACCGTGAGTATTGACCGGAAAGCTGCCACTGAAAGTCAGGTCGTTCTCATTAACGAAAGTCGTGCCTTCTCCCTTGTTACAAAACCCAGAGTCTTCAATCGTTAAAAGCACCGTGATGGTGTAACAGTCGTAAGCTTCAAGCACATCAACATCTTTTGGCTTTTTCCCGGACATCGCGAAAGCACTTGCTGCTGCCGGTCCAACCGGTGATACCGTCATGTCCTCGGCATAGGTTACAGACCTAGTTGTCAGCCGCTCGCCGAACCCTGTCACAAAGACCGGCCGATGTTTGCACTTTTTAGCCAAACGCTCAC
>CAUZJT010000161.1:0-5505 GCA_963580215.1 Gammaproteobacteria bacterium | reverse complement strand
CCCCCCCTTCGTGTGCTGACACCATGTCGCTTCACAGGCAAGCGTGAACACTGATGTACGTGATGCATTGGCATGTGCCTTTTCTAATTTTCTGGCTTGCGGCCTGCACGCTGGCGTTTCATCTACTGCTCGTGCTTTCCCGGGTTGGTACCACCCCTTCAATCAGGGCGGGGCTCGTAGAGCCAATGTCCCCCATCCGCCGCAACGACCACCGTCCGGCCGAAGCTGAATTTAAAGATCAAACATGACCAAGACGATTGCAGCTCTGCTCGCAGTATTGGCTGGCGTGTTTGTGGTGCCCGCCTGGGCCCAGGTGCGGGTACATGATCCCATGGTGCGCATGGTGCCGCCGGGGCAGCCTATCAGTGTCGCCTTTATGACCCTGCATAACCATGGCATGGATGAAAAAATACTGGTGAAGGTACACTCGGACGTGGCTGGCGCGGCGGAAATGCACAATCACATCCTGGCGGGCGGCATGATGAAGATGCGCCGTATTGATACGATTATGGTACCAGGCCATGGCCAGGTGGAACTGAAACCCGGCGGACTGCATATCATGCTGATTGGACTGAGCCGTAACCTGCAGTTAGGTGAGCGAGTGACTATTAATCTAGAGTTCGCTGACGGTGAGCGCCTGACAGTTAACGTACCGGTGCAGATGGCCGGGGACATGCATACCCCAACAGATCACACCGAACACGCCGACTGATTCGGATAACGGCAGGAGTGGCGTGAGCCATCCGGCCCTATCGATAAGAGAAAGAGCGATGATCACGATAAAAACATGGCGCCTTCCTTTGCTCGTGCTGCTATGCGTCACCGCGATAGGCTTGGGGGCTGGGGTATGGCTACAGCAACGTGGGAGTAAAGTCGTCAATCCCTACGAGAAACTCGGTGGTGATTTCACTTTGGCGTCAGCCCACGGTCCGGTATCCCTGAGTGATTATCGTAACAAGGTCGTGATGCTGTTCTTTGGTTACACCTCGTGCCCGGATGTCTGCCCCACGGATCTTGCGCGGATGAGCGCCGTGTTCGATCAGTTGTCCGATGCCGAGACAAAGCGGGTTGTGGGCATGTTTGTGAGTGTCGATACCGATCGCGATACACCCGAGCACGCCACCAAGTACGCGGCGTTTTTCCATAAGCGGATCATGGGGCTTAGCGGGTCTGCCGAGGCAGTAGCGGCGGTAGCGAAGCAGTATTACATACTGTACCAACGGGTCGACACAGAGGATTCTGCGTTGGGCTATACCCTGGATCATTCAGCGACGACCTACCTGATCGGGCCACAGGGTAAGGTCCGCGATCTGGTACGGCACAGGATCGAGGCGCAGGAGATGGTCGAGGCCGTGCGCACTGTACTGGCTGGATAAAGGATCTACAGGCTATGCAACTTGAGGATAAGGCCGAAGTGGTTGCGTCTGAACTGGATCAGGCGGGCTTGTACTTCGGCCATGGTACCGACAATGCTTTTGACGAGGCGGTCTGGCTGGTACTCGAAGCAGTGGGACTTGACCCTTCGGGGGATGAGGTTCCCTGGCAAACCTTTCTCAGCGTTGATCAATGCCAGGCTGTAGATGCGTTGCTTGCCCGTCGCATTGAGACCCACCAACCTCTGGCATACCTCGTTAACCGGGCATGGTTTGGGGGGCGAGATTTCTTTATCGATTCGCGCGCTATCGTGCCACGATCGCACATCGGCGAATGGATTTCGGAGCGCTTTACGCCTTGGCGGGTAGACCGGCCGCTGGACGCCATACTTGATCTTTGCACCGGTAGTGGCTGTATCGCGGTATCTTTGGCGCTGGCTTTTCCCGAAGCAAAGGTAGATGCCAGCGATATCAGTGCCGCAGCACTAGAAGTAGCCGCCATTAATGTTAAACGGCACGGAGTGGGTGATCGGGTGCACCTGGTGCAAGGCGATCTTTTTAGCTCCTTAGAGGGGCAACGCTATGACCTCATTGTCTGCAACCCGCCCTACGTCAGCGATAGTTTGATGCGTACTCTGCCGCACGAATACAATCACGAGCCAACACTGGCATTCGCTGGTGGCAATGGAGGGCTCGATTTCATTACCCCGCTGCTGTATCAGGCCCGCGCTCATCTTTGCGACGATGGCCTGCTGGTGGTAGAAGCCGGCAGCGCTCGTGATGCGCTCGAGGCCGCCTGGCCACAGGTGCCATTCACCTGGCTGATGTCAATGAATGACGATGCGGTGGTGTTTGTGGTAAATGCGCAGGAACTTGAGGCGCTGATCGGGCAGGCAGAGCAGTGAAACTGGGCGCTGACCGACGATCAGATCTCGATCATTTCGAAATCGATCTTGGTGGCGTCGCAGTCCGGGCATTGCCAATCATCGGGAATATCTTCCCAGCGTGTTCCAGGAGCGATACCCTCCTCAGGCAGGCCTTCAGCTTCCTCATAGATGAAGCCGCAGATAATGCACATAAAGGTTCGGTTGACCATGATCTGATGAAAAATTTTCAAATAGCAGCAACGGATTCTAGCCGATCAACACAATCCAAAACATCCAGAAAATACGTGCGACCCTATTTTTTATACTCGTAGCACTGACCTGCGGAGCCCCTCATGAACGACAAAAACAAACAGCTTTTTGACCAGGCCTGCGCGGTTATTCCCGGCGGAGTTAATTCTCCGGTACGCGCTTTTAAGTCAGTTGGTGGAACCCCGGTGTTTATTGACCATGCACGCGGTCCTTTTCTTTACGGTGCTGACGGTCGAACTTATATTGATTATGTGGGTTCTTGGGGCCCGATGATCCTCGGCCATGCCGATCCAGATATCGTTGCCGCCGTGCAACACGCTGCCGAGCGGGGCCTGAGTTACGGCGCCCCCACCGCTCTGGAAACAGAACTAGCACAGCAGGTCTGTACTGCGGTACCGTCCATCGAACAGGTCCGTATGGTCAACTCGGGTACCGAGGCGACCATGAGCGCAATACGCCTGGCGCGTGGCTTCACCGGCCGCGATACCCTGGTTAAGTTCGAAGGCTGTTATCACGGCCATGCCGACAGCCTGCTGGTAAAAGCGGGTTCTGGGGCGCTGACCCTGGGTATACCGACCTCGCCCGGCGTGCCGGCTGATCTGGCACGTCATACGCTCACTCTGGAATTCAACAATACAACACAGCTGGAGCAGGTTTTTGCCGAATCCGGCGATGACATCGCTGCGGTTATCGTCGAGCCCATTGCTGGGAACATGAACTGCATCGCCCCCCTGCCGGGGTTTCTCCAAGCCTTACGTGATGTTTGTGACCGCAGCGGATCGGTGCTGATTTTTGACGAAGTGATGACTGGGTTTCGGGTCGCGCCAGGAGGGGCACAGTCGCTCTACGGCATCCGACCCGACCTGACTACGCTGGGCAAGGTACTTGGTGGTGGGTTGCCGGTGGGCGCTTTTGGTGGCAGGGCTGAGGTGATGGCGCAGCTCGCGCCGATCGGCCCGGTCTACCAGGCCGGCACTTTGTCGGGAAATCCGCTGGCGATGTCAGCTGGGATCGCGACTTTGAAGAAAATTGCGGCGCCAGGATTTTTCGATGTCTTGACAGATAAAACCCGCACTCTGGTTTCGGGATTGGCGGCAGCAGCGCATGATGCCGGGGTTCCTTTGGCTACCGAGTCTGTCGGTGGAATGTTCGGCCTGTTTTTTACCGAACAGGATCGGGTGAGTTCTTTCGCCCAGGTGATGGCCTGTGACACCGTGCGCTTTTCGCACTTTTTTCACGGCATGCTTGATCACGGCGTGTATCTGGCGCCCTCAGCTTTTGAAGTAGGCTTCGTGTCAATTACCCATGGTGATGCTGAGATCAACAATACCATCGAAGCCGCGCGCGCGGTTTTTGCGACACTCAACGCAAAAAGTTGATCGAAAGGGGGTAGTGTGGAGGCAGATTGACTGATGCGCGCCAGGCGTTGCGTGCCACCGTCAGTATGTGGAAGACAGCCAGCAGCAGCAACAGTATGAGGCCGACAAAAATAAAGACCAATATCAACGCGGTGACATACAAGATACTCATCGTCAGCGCAAAGTTCAGTGCAGCACGGCCGTGAGCATCAAGCCAGGGTGAGTGTCGCCGCCATACCAGCCATGCCAGCCATGGCCCCAGCAGGTATCCCAGCGGCAGCCCTACATAAATCAGAAGTGCTGACAGATGCTGCACGTTGGCGCGCCAGTCTGCCGAGGTGGGTTTTGCCGTTGCTGCAGGTGACAGTTGGGCCACCCCGCGCACCAGGCCAATAATGCCAATCATCCCAGCGAGCGTACTGAATACCAGGGCGAAAATAACGGCTGAGAAGGACACCAAGGGCAGGTTGGCACTACTCAGCAGCAGCGCGGCAATGCCTCCCGTTGCCAGCACGGCCAGCGCTATACCCAGTGCGAGAAAGCCGATGTAGACAATTTTCATTTTAGAGCCTGCGAGCGCGGACAGCTCGCAGGATATATCAAACGAATAAGTGCGACAGGGCGGTTTGCGCCGCCTGTCGAAGCCAGATCAGTCGGCGGGTGAAACGTCTTCCGCTGCAGGACCCTTATCGCGGGTCGTCAGGGTGAACTCAACACGCTGTCCTTCATTCAGTGTCTTGAAGCCATCTCCTCTGATCTCTCGGTAGTGGACGAATACGTCATCGCCACCTTCCAACTCAATAAAGCCAAAGCCTTTTCTTTCGTTGAACCATTTTACGGTTCCGGTTTGCCGTTCCGACATGAACTCCTCCACTATGGTGACTGCAACAATCCGGGTAGATGTGATCGCTCAGAGCACATCCCCCGCGCACATTGTATCCGTGTGGCGGTTGAGCGCAACTCTTTAAAAATGTGTGGCACCTGTGTCTTCGCGTAACTTTCGCAGCGGGATGGTCGAGTGTTGATCAAACCAGTCTTCAATGAGGCGAAAAGAGATCGAGATTGGCGGCGGCAACACAAACAGACCTTGCTGCATGCGTGAGGTAATTTCATTACGATCCAACCAACACGCATGCTCCAGTTCCTGATCATTGAGGGAAATCTTTTCGCTTCCCGCCTGGGCGCTGTAACCCAACATCAGCGAGCCGGGAAAGGGCCAGGGCTGGGACGAATGATAATGGGCACTTAGTACCTCAACCCCGGTCTCTTCCATGACTTCCCGGACCAGGGCTTGCTCAGCGCTTTCGCCGGGCTCGACAAAACCGGCAAGCGTTGAATACCGATGTGCAGACCACTCAGGTTTGCGTCCAAATAGGGCACGCTCGCCTTTTTCTACCAGGACAATAATCGCAGGATCGGTACGCGGGTAATGCTGTTCACCGCAGCTGGCATGGGTACAGGCACGCACGTGCCCGCCGTGTTGCGATACGGTTTGGGCACCGCAGCGGCTGCAGTAAAGGTAGCGTTGGTGCCATGCGGCCATGGCTCGCGCATAGGCAAGCAGAGTCGCCTTCGCACCATCTACCGTAGCGGCAAGTGCGCGTAACCCGGCAAAACCGTGCATCTGGCGCGGGCGGG
>CAUZJT010000160.1:0-5667 GCA_963580215.1 Gammaproteobacteria bacterium | reverse complement strand
CCTGTAGTGCCGAAAAGGTTTCATTGGTACCACAGGGTGGCAATACTGGCCTGTGCGGGGGGGCGGTCGCGGGACCCAGTCAACTCATTTTGAGCCTTGAACGGCTTAATCGTGTGCGTGATCTCGACCTTGCCAATAACACAATAACCGTCGAGTCCGGCTGCATCCTGGCAAACCTGCAACAGCATGCGCTCAGTGCGAACCGCTATTTTCCCTTAAGCCTTGGTGCCGAAGGTTCGTGCCAGATCGGGGGAAACCTCGCTACTAACGCCGGGGGGGTAAACGTACTGCGCTATGGCAACGCCCGTGAGCAAGTACTTGGTATCGAAGCCGTAATGCCCAGTGGCGAAGTACTTAGCGATCTAAACGGTCTACGAAAAAATAACACCGGTTACGATCTGAAACAATTGCTGGTGGGGTCTGAAGGAACGCTGGGAATCATTACCGCGGCAGTCCTCAAACTGTATCCTTACCCCGATCACAGTGCAACTGCCCTGGTCGCATTGCGCGACCTAGAGGCAAGTATTGAATTGCTTCAAACCGCCTCCGACGCCAGTAACGGTAGCCTGTCGAGTTTTGAACTATTGCCCAGACTGGGCCTGCAATTCGCCTGCCAGCATATACCTGACTGTAATGATCCGTTTGATCACTCTCACGACTGGTATGTACTGCTGACGCTGCAAGGCAGCGGGGCAACTCTGGGCCTTGACGCGATGCTTCATGGTCTGCTGGCCTTAACCCTTGAGAAAGACATTATTGTTGACGCCGTTGTCGCCTCGAACGAAGCCCAGGCAGAACGTCTCTGGGGTTTGCGAGGGGGAATGGTCGAAGCGCAGCGATTTGAAGGTGGCAGCATCAAGCACGATATCTCAGTCAAGGTTTCCCTGGTTCCCGAGTTCATCCAGCGGGCCGTCAGTGCAGTCAAGAACCGTCTGCCCGATATCAGACCTTGCCCTTTTGGGCATGTCGGCGATGGCAATATTCACTTCAACCTTTCCCAACCGATCGAGATGGATACCCAAGAATACCTGTCATTACAAGGAGAGGTTAACCAGATTGTCTTGGATATTGTCGCTGACCTGGGCGGCTCTTTCAGTGCCGAGCACGGCGTTGGGATGCTCAAACTTGAAGAGATGCAACGGTACAAAGACCCGGTATCGGTAGATCTGATGCGAAGCCTAAAAAAGACAATCGACCCTGAGCGCTTATTTAATCCTGGCAAGGTGTTGCCCTGACATCCTTTTTATCCTTTAAACACAGAGTTTAATACAGAGTGCGTATTTTACTGCGTACTCTTTGTATTGAATAATTACTTTAGGATCTGCCAAAGCAAGCAGAAGTAAATAAGAAAGACGCGACCTCCAAAGTGTCAGGGCGATGACTCAATCACTCTTGGATGCTACGCATCCTGCGCTGGATCGAATACCAAACTGGGGCGTACCTTAGGGAAAGACGCGACTTCTGGAATATCAGAACAGCACCTCAGAATGGGGTCATGGGCGCCAGACCAGAAGCGCGTCTTATAAATCCTTTATCACCTGTACCAAAGCATCCCTGTCTATCTGTTCCTCAAATAGAACATACGTTCCTTCGCAACACATAAACCCATGCCTAGCAAACCGCTATGTGGAATCTCAGGGTCTAGGAGTTCGTCGATCAAATGCGACGCTACATCATCTGCATTCTCCTCTGGACTTAGCTGATGGTCGATGCCCATCAAGTTACCCTACTCTTCCCTGATAAAAGCCAGGAGTTGCTGGATCATTCTCAAGAATATGGCGTTGTACTTCTGATGGATAGCCAGGTCCGCGATGTCCACTACCTTGCCTGAGATATCAGGGAGAGGCTTTAGTGGAACTGTTGAACAGATGATGCTACTCACTTAGGCGGAGTTTGTGCAGCTCATTCAAATGCTCACCCTTACTGATGCAGTCAGGTGAGGCGGTAGAACGGGTGGCGAACCATGCCCTTGGGGATGTTGCTAGCCGGTATAACCTGTATTCATTTGAGGACCTAAAAGCCGAGGCACTGATGAAGTGATCAAGGTATGTTGAGCAACTGGTCTGGTATGAACATTCATGATTCACGGTCGCCGACTGTGAATCTACCGGTGCACTGGCAAGGCCAGTGATACCTGGTCACATCATCGTAGCGGTGTATGTAGATGCATATTGGGTGATGAACCGCTGGTTCATTACCATGACCGCCATCGTTGTATGGTCCGTGTTCATGGATATAGTGGTATTGTTAGATTGGTATTCTACCCCCACCCTCAATTTGAGAACACCAATAATGACCCCAGAGAATTTACGTAGAATTGGAATCATAATGGCCGTCTTGGTCATCGTATATGGTGGGTTGAAGATGGTTGGCATAATACCCAGTGGGTAACCGATACCCCCAAACATTTTGAGGAACTGAGATGAAGCGACTATTACTGGTTGTGCTATTGGTGTTTGCTGTAGAGAGTTTTGCTCTTTCCCCCTGTCCGTCAGGAGTTCTCCATAATTGTTTTGGCACTGCCACAACTCCCAATGGAGCAAAGTACGTTGGAGAATTCAATTACGACAAAAGGCATGGTCAAGGCACCAACACATGGTCCAGTGGGTCCAAGTACGTTGGGGGATGGCAGGACGATAAGGAGCATGGTCAAGGCACTCACACATGGACCGATGGAACCAAGTACGTTGGCGAACACAAGGATGGCAAGAGGGATGGCGAGGGCATCTACACATTTGCCGATGGCAGAGAAATTATAGGTGAATTTAAGTTTGGTAAGGCGTGGAATGCCGTTGCCTACGATGCCTCTGGGGAGTTCGTTTTCAGTTTTAAAAACGGTGTACCTCAGTAGTCGTAAGTCACATTAGGACATTGTAATTCCCTCTCCAGTTTTCAGACGATAACCAGTAGGAGATAAAAATGAAACTCCTCACCTTAATCCTCCTCTCCCTGCTGAGCAGTGCTGCTAGTGCCGACATATCAGGCACTACCTTAATGGTAGACGGCGACATCATTGCTATCAGCGGGATGCAAATCCGGTTCAGTGGAGAAGACACACCAGAGAGAAAACAAACCTGTAGAAAAGATGGTGTCACATGGAAATGTGGCTATGAAGCGACTGAAATCCTAAGGCACTGGATTTACACCAAGGAAGTCAGGTGTATTGGAGATGAAAACGATAGATACGGTAGGTTGATTGCTGGGAGTATAGGCAGCATTAACACGCCTTCCTGCCAGAACCTACTATCACCACTTGGCCGCTATCAATAATGGAGCGCAGCATCATATCGCAGAGCGAACTGCGCCTTCAAGCGGAGAAACGCAGGGTACTTCGAATTGACTGAGCCCGCAACTCGGGCACTGCCTTCTACATCCCGTGAATGGAATCACCGTGTGTGGTCACTCGCCTGGCCGATCATTCTCGCGAACATGTCTGTGCCGCTGGCGGGTGCTGTCGACACGGCAGTAGTTGGACATCTTCCTGACCCATCGTTGATAGGCGCGGTGGGCCTCGCGGCGGTACTTTTCAGTTTTTTGTATTGGGCCTTCGCATTTCTTCGCATGGCCACGACCGGTTTTGTCGCACAGCGTTATGGTGCGAAAGACTATGCGGAGCTTCACGACAGTTGCGTACGTGCGGTGTTGCTGGGGGCCATCATCGGCTTGGCATTGATCGCGACGCAAATTCCGATTGCCATAACGTTTTTCCGTCTGCTCGAAGGTAGCGCGAGCGTCGAGCAGCACGCCAATACCTACTTCCAGTATCGCATTTGGGGAGCGCCAGCGGCGCTAATCAACTTCGCTGTACTGGGCATTTTATTCGGCATGCAACGGATGCGTGGCGCGCTAATTTCTCAACTGGTGTTGAATGTCACCAACGTCGCACTCGACCTGTTGTTTGTCGTCAGTTTCGGCTGGGGCGTCGAAGGCGTTGCCATCGCAACAGTCATCAGTGAATACCTCGCGATGTTGGTCGGTCTGTGTTTCGTGGTCACCAGCATCAGACAATTCAACACGCGCACCCGATGGTCGCTGTTGTTAGAAGCGAGTCGAATCAAACAATTAGTTGTCGTCAATCTCAATCTCATGGTTCGTACCATCAGCGTATTGTTAGTGTTCGCGCATTTCACTGCCGTCAGCGCTACCCTCGGCGATGTGCTGCTCGCCGCCAACGTCGTGTTGATGCATTTTTTTAATCTCGCGAGCTACGGTCTCGACGGTTTTGCGCATGCGGTTGAGGCGCTCGGTGGATACGCTTTTGGGAAACGCGATAAAGCGGCGTTCAAGGCCGCCGTCAAAGCCTCATGCGTCTGCTCAGTCGGTATCGCGGGTCTTTTTACCCTCGTCTTTTGGTTGGGCGGTGAAATGCTGGTCAACGTTATGACGGACATCACGATTGTGCGCGAAACATCAAGCATATATCTGTGGTGGCTAATCGTGATACCAGTCATTGCTGTGTGGAGCTTCCTGCTCGACGGAGTTTTTGTTGGCGCAACTCGATCAGCCGCGATGCGCGACTGCATGTTAATATCCAGTGGTGCTTATCTGGTCACCGTCTGGCTTACTCTACCGCTGTTAGGCAATCATGGTTTGTGGCTATCTATATGCGTTTTTGTTGTCATGCGCGGACTCGTACTCTGGTGGCAGTATCCAAAACTACTTGAGGCCCTTGACTAACAGCGCTTGAAGGCAACTGCAAGGTGGTGAAATTAGGGCCATCGGACATAACTTGGCGTATTAGACGATGCCCCAATCCACTCAGACCGGACACGGCGAAGAATCCGAATTGAAGCAACCCCGTGCGGATGAACGGTTGCCACTCGAAAGATTAATACCCTATCTACGTTTGCACCTCGACAAGGCGTCGGGTAAGCCTAGCTTAGCCCAGTTTCCTGGCGGTCGAGCTAATCTCAGCTACCTTATAAGATTTGACGAACAAGAATATGCATTGCGTCGCCCTCCACTCAGTCCGGTCGTACCGAGAGAGCGCGACATGAAGCGCGAATACAGTATCCCATCAAAGCTCTGCGATCAATTCAGGCTCGTACCACGAAGCTATTTGTATCGCGACGACGACTCAATCATCGGCGCTCTCTTTCAAATTATGGAGCGCCGGCGTGGTCTTGTGATTCGTGACCAAATGCCTGCGCCTTTCGACGATAACCTAACGACTAACTGAGGTATTGGTGACATGTTGGTTGACACCCTGGCGGACCTACATTTGGTCGGTAGAAAGCAGGCCGGATTAGCAGAACTCGGCAGTCACGAGGGATTCGTGAAACGTGAACTCGGCGGTTGATCAACACGCTGGCGCAAATTTGTGCCACAATTATTTCGACGATCACATCATTGAACGCCTCTGGCGTCAGGACGCATTTGATGTGCGAACCGGCTGGGACGCCCGCAACAAGACGCCTGAAAATATTTCCTGCACGTTTCCAAAACGGAGTCGTTCAGATCAATCTTGGTTCATGTTCTGGGCCGAAAATCTGGGACCAATAGGCCGATAAAACAGAAGGATTAAAATCAATGATCGTAACAGGCGGTTGCGCGTATCAGGGATACAGCGTTGGCATCATGAAATTTGAGGGTAAGCGGTACCCGGTAGTCCCCGGTGACGTTGCAAACGCAACGACCTATCCTTTTCCTGTGTTGGTACGCGAGATA
>CAUZJT010000159.1:0-5674 GCA_963580215.1 Gammaproteobacteria bacterium | reverse complement strand
TGAGCATCCCGAGGTACAAATAGTCGTACTGCGCTCCGGAAAAGAACGGGTTTTTTGTGCCGGGGCCAACATCCGCATGCTCGCAGGCGCCGAGCATGGGTACAAAATAAATTTCTGTAAATTTACCAACGAGACCCGAAACGCCATAGAAGAGGCGGGCCGCGAATCCCGGCAAAAGTACATCAGCGTAATCGAAGGCGTTTGCGCAGGTGGCGGATACGAACTGGCACTGGCTACTGACTATATTCTGCTGGTAGACGATGGTTCAGCGGCAGTTTCGCTGCCTGAGGTTCCACTGCTCGCCGTCTTGCCAGGAACCGGAGGGTTGACCCGGCTGACCGATAAACGTCGGGTCCGCCGTGACCGGGCAGATGTTTTCACCACCCTGACGGAAGGTTTTAAAGGGCCTCGGGCTGTTGAATGGGGTCTGGTTGACCAAGCGGTAGCCGCATCGGATCTGGATAGCACCGTCACCGACGTGGTGCAGCAACTGGCAACGCAAACCGAACCCAGACCCGCCACGACGGGTATTACGCTGTTACCGTTGCAACGAACCATCGAACCCGACAGTCTGCGCTACAGCACCTTGACAGCAACTGTGGATCGAGCAGGCGCCACTGCAACGATAATGCTTCATGGGCCAGACATCCCGGCACCAGACACGGTCGATGCCCTGATCACACAAGGCGATCAGGCCTGGTTACTGCGTTGCGCCCGAGAACTCGATGATTGTCTGCTTCATTTCCGCTTTAATGAGCCCGAGATCGGTGTACTGGTATTTCGCAGCACTGGACAAACAGAACAAGTACTGTCGCATGACCGTTTTCTTAGAAAGCACTCCAATCATTGGCTAACATCTGAGATTCGCCTGTACTGGAAGCGGGTATTGAAACGACTCGACCTGACTGGGCGCTCACTGGTCGCTCTAGTAAACCCAGGTAGCTGCTTTGTGGGACTGCTGGCGGAAATCGTTCTGGCCTGCGATCGCAGCTACATCATGGTCGATGAGGATGGTGAATATCCACAACCCGCGACCCTATGCATTACCCAAACGAATCTTCAGTCACTGCCGATGAGTAATGATCTGACTCGTCTGCAGACCCGATTTTTAGGCAATGATGATGCGCTGCAGAGGATTCAACCCTATTTAGAACGGCTGATCGATGCCAAGAAGTGCGAGGATCTGGGTCTAGTCACCTTCGCTCTGGACGAGTCCGACTGGGAAGACGAGATCCGAATTTTTCTCGAAGAACGCGCCGCTTTCTCACCGGATGCCCTAACCGCCATGGAAGCCAATCTTCGCTTCGCTGGGCCAGAAACCATGGAAACAAAGATCTTCGGACGCTTAAGCGCCTGGCAGAACTGGGTTTTTCAACGGCCCAACGCCGCAGGGGAAAGCGGTGCTCTGCGCCGTTACGGCAGCGGACAAAAAGGCTTTTTCGACAAGTCACGAACTTAATCTGATGACACTGTGTAAATACCCTGATGGAGACCGTCGCGATGAGTGAATCCAGCCACGTAGCCTACGACACTATTATTCCAAACAACGTAGGGCTCGCCTCTGATCGCAAAGTCCTAAAGGCACTAGAAAAATGGCATCCTGAATTTCTGGCCTGGTGGAAATCAATGGGGCCAGATGGATTTCAAGAATCTCCCGTATATCTGCGCACCGCAATCAGCGTTGAGCGTGAAGGCTGGGCCCAATTCGGTTATGTCAAAATGCCAGAGTATCGCTGGGGTATCCTGCTGGCACCGCAGGTAGAAAACCGCACAATTGGGTTCGGTGAATATCAAGGAGAACCGGTTTGGCAAGAGGTGCCGGGCGAGTACCGCGCACTGTTGCGCCGCCTGATTGTAATCCAGGGTGATACCGAACCGGCATCGGTAGAACAGCAAAGGTTTCTGGGCAAAACCGCGCCTTCTCTATACGACATGCGCAACGCCTTTCAGGTTAACGTCGAGGAGGCTCGACATCTCTGGGCTATGGTGTACCTGCTGCAAAAATATTTTGGCCGCGATGGCCGTGAAGAGGCGCAGGAACTTCTGCGCCGTCGATCGGGAGATCCTGATGCGCCACGACTGCTGGGTGCCTTCAATGAAGAAACACCAGATTGGCTTTCCTTCTTCATGTTCACCTTTTTTACCGACCGTGACGGGAAAATGCAGCTCGAAAGTCTGGCTCAATCCGGATTTGATCCGCTGTCGCGCACCACGCGGTTTATGCTGACTGAGGAAGCCCATCATATGTACGTGGGCCAAAGCGGTATCGCCCGGGTTCTCCAACGCACCTGCCAGGTCATGGCAAAGAATCAGATAGACGACCCATTTCGGATAGATGAAATCAGAGAACTAGGCGCGATTGACCTGCCTCTGATACAGCGTAAAGTGAACTTTCACTTCTCAGTTTCGCTTGATCTGTTCGGCTCTGAGATATCGACCAACGCCGCCAACTTTTTTGACGCCGGCCTTAAGGGACGCTACAAGGAACTCGATATCGATGATGACCATCGGCTGGTCGATGGCCTGTATCCGGTACTCAAAGTTATAGATGGGCGCATTCAAAGCGTTGACTCGCCAGCATTGCCCGCTCTTAACATGCGCTTGCGGGACGACTATGTCCGCGAATGCGCTCGTGGAGTCGAAAGATGGAACCTGGTGATGGCCAAAGCCGGCATAGAGTTCAAGCTGAAACTGCCGCACGTTGCTTTTAATCGGGCAATCGGTGAATTTGCCTCAGTCGAGGCCTCGCCAGAGGGTCATCTTATGCAACAAAAAGAGTGGCAACAACAACACGACCACTACCTGCCCACCACGGAGGACGCTGACTTCTTGCAATCTCTGATGCAACCGCTGCATCAACCTGGCCAATACGCATCATGGATCGCACCGCCGGCCCGCTCAATCGATAACCTGCCCAACGATTTCGAGTACGTCAGGATCCCGGGATAAACTGCTGGTAACTAACGTTTTACCTGGGTCTACAGAATCGGTATGGTGGAAACCTCACGGTACTTCTTGGTGCTCGATAAAATGATTGTGCGACAATAATTCGACTTAGAGGAACTGACGCAATGGATCAGGCAAAGGAAGCTGCGAAAATAGTCGTTATCGGTGCCGGTATGGTCGGTGTCTGCTGTGCTTTGTATCTCCAACGTGCAGGTCACCGGGTCATACTGTTGGATGCCAACGAACCGGGTAGTGGCGCCAGTTACGGCAATGCAGCCACCTTTGCCAGTTACGCCTGCATTCCCGTTAATCACCCTAAGCTACTTACGGCACTCCCGGCCCTGCTGTGGGGATCTGCCAGACCGCTATCTATTTCTTTAACCTATATGCCGACGATGCTGCCCTGGCTGCTCTCGTTTTTACGTCACTGTCGGCGCACTGAGGTTAACCACATCATCAGGGCGCTGGGAGTTCTGCTAGCGCATGCCGAGGATGCGGCAATGACTCTGTTTCGCAGTGCTGATGCACTCAACCTGATCCGGCGCAACGGTACCATCTACCTTTATTCAAGCGAAAGAAGCTTAGCTGGCGCACAGGATGACATCAAACGACGGCGTCGGCAGGGTGTCGCAATCACAGAACTTGATACTAGTGACATCCAGGACCTTGAGCCCCAATTGGCCTCGGTATTCGCTGGAGGCATTTTCTACGATGACGGTTTTCAACTGCTGGACCCGCAACAAATCATCTTGAAAATGGTTGAGAAATTCGCGGCCGATGGTGGCCAAGTACTGCGTGAGAAAGTGACCTCTCTGGCCCGCAATGACTCGGGCGATATACAAGTCATCGGCGGCTCAAGGTCGATCAGCGCCCGACAAGTAGTGCTGGCAGCCGGCGCGCAGTCACAAACTATTCGCAGTGGGCTCATCGACCCGCTGCCGCTGGATACCGAAAGAGGCTATCACGTGATGTTTCCAGATAGCGCTACATTGCTGAACCGACCGGTTGGGCTGGCAGATGCCGGCCTTTATCTGTCGCCACTTAATTTAGGTCTGCGGGCGGCAGGAACCGTTGAGCTTGCCGGCCTGAACGCCCCACCAAACCCGACTCGGCTGGCCTACATTGAGCGATGGGTCCATCGTGTTCTGCCTCAAGTTGGGCAACGCGGCGATACCTGGCTGGGTTTTCGACCTACCCTGCCCGACAGCCTGCCGGTGATCGGTCGTTCTTCACGGCATCCGGGGTTAATCTATGCGTTCGGCCACCACCATATCGGCATAACGCTCGGTGGCATTACTGGCAAACTCGTCCAGCAGATCATCGATGGACGCCCACCCACCGTGGATCTTAAGCCATACCGTCCAGAACGATTTGCGCGCTAGGTCAACAGGTCAAATACGGCATGCAGGTACATCTGCGTCGCCCGGGTCAACTGCTCAATCTCGACGTACTCGTTTAGCGAGTGTGCCTGAACTAGAGAACCGGGCCCACACACCACGGCAGGACTGCCCAGATGAGGCGCATCAGTCGCCCCAGGGAAAGCCGACGCCTGTGCCGGTGATCCCGTGAGTAATTGCGATGATTCGAGTAATGAGCGCACGACTGGGGAGTCCAGCGGAACATCATTGGCCGGGATATCCCAAGAGGGATCGCTAATCTCGTAGCGAAACCCAGGGTCGTCTGTCTTCAGAGATTCCAGCCGCTTCTCGATATCCTGGCGTACGCTTTTTGCACTATCCCCTGGAAGCAGACGACGATCAATTTCAAGTTCACAAAAATCAGGTACTGCGCTAACGAGATCACCGCCACGGATCACACCTGGACTGTAACGCCCATGACCACACAAGGGATGGGGCTCACGGGATGCGAGCTCTGCGTTGTAATCAGACAATGCTGTGACAACCCGGGCCATACGTTCAATCGCGTTTTCTCCGTGTTCAGGAATACTGGAGTGCACCGCCTTACCGAAGGTGCGGATAAACAGGCCATGCTGCCCTTTATGTGCTGGGCACACAGCAAGGTCTGAGGGTTCGCCGATGATGCACTGGTCTGCCATCGGGCCATTAAGGCCGATTTCACGGGAACCGATCATCTGCCACTCCTCGTCGGCGACGCCGCACAGCATTAATGTTCCCTGGAGTTGTACATCTGCCTCCTGCAACAAGCGCACCACTTCAAGATAACAAGCCAATCCCGCTTTCATGTCACAGGAGCCACGCCCGTAGATCCGACCGTCCGCCTCGCGTGCCCAGTAGGCTTGTTCATAGCCCTCGGCCGGCACAGTATCTAGATGTCCACACAGCATCAGTGATGGTCGCTCGCCAACCCCTTGACGCGTGCCAAAGACATTGGGACGCCCGGGCGCCGCATCACGAGAAGAAACGGCCATACCGAGTTGGCTCATCTGCTCCAGGTAATACTCGCCAATCTCCTTTTCGCGATGGCCGGGGCGAGGCTCGCCAGCCATTGGGTTCTCGCTTGGAATGGCAATCATTTCCTTGAGTCGATCTTTAATCGACTCGATCGATAACGATCCGGATACACTATTCAACTGCTCGATGACCTGGTCCTTCATAAATCTTTCCCCTTGACTGTGCCTAGCGATATATTCCCAACAACAACAACCGGGGATGATATCAACATACCACCAACACCCGGGGCCGGTGCTACACTCGCCGTCCTTTCAACCTCACCTGGAGACTGGGATGGCCTTCCTTGTGGATTACGG
>CAUZJT010000158.1:0-5736 GCA_963580215.1 Gammaproteobacteria bacterium | reverse complement strand
CGACAATACAGACCTCCACTGAAACCTCTGTCGATCAAGCACTGCCTTGCTCGCCACTGAGCTGGGCCGAGCGGCTTAAGCGTGTATTTGATATCGATATTTCTGTCTGTCCGCTGTGCGGCGGCACGCTGCGGGTGATCGCAGATGTCACCGATCCGGAAACGATCCAGACCATTCTGGCGCATCTGAGGCAACGCGCACCCCTGATGCTGTGCACCGGCAAGGGCCGCAAAACGATCTCTTTGCCGCTATTCGGTTACCTGCTTGTCTTATGAAAGAGTGGAACCGTGTAAATAGTAGTGGTTAAACCCTACCAGGGTTTGTGGTTTGTGGTTTGTGGTTTGTGGTTTGTGGTTATTGGCTGACCTAGTGATGGGCGATTAGCCAACGTGATTTTCTGTTGGCGTAGGGATAAATGCACTGCCGTGGTTTCAACCATCAGATAGCGGCAAAGAGATCGTTTTGCGGCCCTTGCCCCGGCCTTTGTTCTCCATCGCTCTCTATCATCATTTCCATAGTGGCGATTGTCTTAGGTTAAGAATTTATCATCGTAAAAGAGCTGAATCACTAAGCCAACTCTCCCCGCCAAAAGGTAACAAAATTTTATTTGTTTCAATTTATTTTCTTCGAGTTTCTGCTGAAAATCGAACTTATTTTTTCACCGACTACCAGTTGAACTGCCCCTTTACCTCGGCAATAGTAAAAGCTCACTTCCTGCCTCGCGATCAACATCAACAAAATCACGTTAGACATAATGGTGTTGCTCATCGAGAGTTGATGCTTGATGTTTTCCACGATACTGCTCAGTATGCAAACAATCGGGCCGAGCTTTACTCGTCTCGATACGACTTTAATGACAGTCTTCACGACTCGGTTTCGTCCACCCACGTGCCATAGAGTTGGTGGAAATGTCGAATCTTGGTCTCATTGTAGTCAGCAAGCCTCACGAAATCTCGAGCCGAGGCCTTCATCCCGTCGAAAACGAAAGCCATGTTGCGCACATCCTGATTGAATACCCCTCCGAGGTTCCCAAGTTCTGGCGCATTAGTCCAATCCTCATCGATACCCAGGTAGTGAATCTCTGACACCGGCGTGTAGTTTCCGTCGTCGGGAATCGGCGCCATGTACATGCACTCCATCAGGCACTCTTCGTGATTGTCGCCGTTGGGCCGGAACCGGTAGTTAATACGATTGAACGAACCCCAGGGGTGGAAGTTAGGGAACAGCGTGAGATAGATCGCCGCAGACAGCTCAATATCAGGAATAGTGTCGGCTACGGACGGGATAATTTCGCGCAGCACCGAACGCTGCATCTCGCCTCGAAGCGCTCTAGGTGTAGCATTTTCACCCAGTTTTTCTATTGCAAGCGCCATATGTTCCGGGCCCACTTCCACCTCTGTAGCGCCGTTGCTGTCCGGCAACTGTACGCCTGCCACCATAATGCACATGTGCGGATTGGCGTCGATAGGGTCACCTTCCATCCACGTGGCAAGGCGCGTGAACTTTCCACTGAGCCCGTCGCTTGTAGTGACCTGCACCGTGTCGTCACCAGACGATTCATAGATCGTGCCTGTAAGTGGATGGCGTACGCGGGTAACCCCATCTGCCTGTTCCGGTGGCTCTCCCCAATCGGGTATGCCGGCGCCATCCAACGCGCCACACAGCATAGCTCGGGAGTAATTGCCAAATACGTCGTATTTAGTGTCGTTATCGTGAGCCCCGTGTGCCAATGCCTGAGGATGCGTCATAAAGACGTGATAGGACTCCATGAAGGCCTCCTGTGCCACTTTCCAATTAGCACGAATAGTCTTAGCCACGTGAGCCTGTTTGTAGCGACGCTCGTAGGGGAATATTTCAAACTGGGTCGACAAATCACCGATGAAATCTTCCAATGATTCGCAATCCGGGTCGGGATTAATAAACAGATATCGCCCCCAACGACCGATCTTCACTTCGGGTAAAAATTCCTCGTCGCGATTCAAGTCCGAGTAGTCGTACGCGCACGGTACTTGCTTGAGCGCGCCATCGAGCTCCCAACACCAGCCATGAAACGCACAACGGATTTCATCGAGGCCTTTGGCCCTCGACTCACGAAGCTTACGACCACGGTGCAGGCAGGCGTTGTAATACGCTTTGTATTCATCTTCGGTCACGCGCACCAAAAGATAAGACTTGTCGACAATGTCGTAAGGCACAGCATCGCCTATATTTGGGAAGTCGTCTTCATGGGCGGCCATTTGCCACACTCGAGACCATAGGTTTTTTTTCTCTAACTCATGGTATTCACGCGAGATGTAGCGCGCCGTGGGCACTAGATCGGGCCCCGGCGCGATAGGCGAATCGGTACGCATGGCTTGGGTAATATGTTCAGCGTTAGTATCTGAATCGAGCAACTTTGAGAACGATTCGTCGAGGGTGCGAACAGCAGTTTTCAGTATTGTTGACATTTGAAACTACCTCTTTATTTGCCCCTGTGTAGGATCAATCACGGGGAATGATTCCCGGACAGGACCGGTCTGTCTTTAAATTCGATAGGTTGCCTGGAACAGAACTGAACGGGGCCGTGAGCCACCGCCACCTTGATCTGCCGCAGAAATTGCGCCAGGTCGCGCCCCACCAATATCCCAAATTTCGTCTGTAAGATTACGTCCGATGATCGAGAAATCAAATTTCCCATCGGCACTTTGGATACCAGCTCTGGCCCGAAGTCGAGTGAAGCTGGGTTGCTCCGCTAACGGCTCACCGTTTCCCGCCGTTTTGTAGCTGTCGGTATAAATGGTTTCTGCCGATAGGGTTGCTATCCAATTGTTGCCCAATGACTGAGTCCATTCAGCACCGAAGGATCCGCTAAATTTTGGTGCCCGAGCCAGCGTCTTTCCACTTAGGTCCTGGAATCCAGCTATACAACCTGCGGCCTCGGACTGAAATGCATAACAGGCCACGTTTGGATAACTGTCCTGCTTGGCGGTATTGACCCCGAACTCCAGGTACAGTTGTAGTGCGTCAGAGGCCTGATACACGGCATCAAACTCGATGCCTTTAGTCGACGCAGATGCCGCATTACCGATAACATAGGTGGTCGTTTCGGGCCTGAACTGACTGACCTGCAGGTCCTCGAAACTATAATCGTAAGCCGTGACGTTCAGGCGCAGCCTGCCATTGGCAAGCGTCGTTTTAAGGCCAATCTCGAAGCCGTCGGCATCTTCCTCGCCAAAGGTAATATTCTCCGGCCCGAAGGTGTTCGTCAGCACTGTCGGCGCAGAATAACCGCCGGCTTTATAACCATTTTTCCAGGCACCCCATACCGTTATTTCCTCGTTAGGACGCCAAGTCAAGGTAACCTCTGGGGAGAGGTCGGTGTCGCTAGTGCTGGCGACGATGTCTACACCAACAGGATACCAGCCAATGATTTGCAAGAACTGATGTACGTAGACATGTCGCTGTGTGCCATCCTTTTCATCATTAACATAGCGGGCACCAGCAGCTAGCTCCCATTGCTCGTTGATGTCCCAGATCACCTGGCCAAATACAGACCAAGAGTCTCCTTCGGTGAACTGGACGACGTGCTGATCATTGGTAAACCCGGTGACGGGGTCTCTACCGAACAAGCCCAGTTTACTCGCATTTTCATGCTGACGTTCAAACGATTCGTAGTACACACCGACCATATAGTTAAAGGGCGTTTCGAGTTCAGTCGCTATTCTGAATTCTTGCGAGTACTGCTCGTGATCGTCTGGGTTGTAGCCGACAAAAAACGGATAAATCAAACCCCCGAAGTTATCCCAGCCGTCGAAGTCGTAGGCCATGTACCCTGTGAGAGAACTGATGGAGCCCCATTCCTGCTCCCAAGTCATGTCTAGAGAAAAGATTTGTGCTTCATAGTTACTGAAGTAGCCATCGCCCAGTTCTCCATTTTGATTATTGTTCCAGCCTTGAGCGATAACCAGGGGTAGAGCTCCCTGTGACGTCTCGTTATTTAATTTACAGTCATGGAATGGGTCGGACAAAATCGGTCTGGCAATGGGTGCGACCCTTGGGTCGGTTGGATCGGTACAATTGGCGAATTCACCGGCAACCAACCCATCGCTCTCTTCATCGGTAATCATGAATTTCGCAAGGGCACGAAAGTCATCGTTAGGCCGCCACTCGAGGGTCAAGCGTGCGCTGACGGTCGTAATTGCACCGATGTCCTTACCAGCGCCAGGCAAATCGTAATAGCTTTCGTCCGCGGGAAAGAAGCCTAATACATTTATAGACGCTACGGCTTCGCTATTACTGTTCTCGATAAAACGAGCGTTGTTCTTAATCCATCCGCCGATGTCTGTGGCGCGCACCGCGAGTCGTGCACCCAAGGTATCGGATATAGGTCCAGAGACCATTGCTTCGAAAATCTGTTCTTCCGCTTCAGGCTCATAGCCAAGTTGAAACTTGGCTTCGAATTGGTCGCCGGGATTCGCGGATGTCACGCCGACGACACCTGCCGGACTGTTCTTGCCAAAGAAGAGCGCTTGTGGGCCTTTTAAGAATTGTACTGACTGAAGGTCAAAGAACGCGGTTCGGGCGACAAAACCACGTTCTGACTGAACGCCGTCGATATTAGTTGCAACGCTCGCAGAGATGCCGGAGTCACCAGCATTCGAGCCTAGACCGCGAATAATGAAGGAGCCACCCGCACCATTTGTGCCTCCTGAAATACTGACATTGTTAGCCATATCGGCAATTTCAGATAGGTTGTCTGCGTCGTAACGTTCAATTTTTATCGCGTCCAACGACTGAATTGCGATGGGAACATCTTGCAGTGACTCTTCACGCTTACGCGCGGTCACTATGATTTCTTCTAATTCTGCACTTTGGGATTTTGGTGCAAATGTGATCGCCGGTATTCCGGCAAGTAATACTACTGAAAGTGAAATACCGAGCAACTTGTTGTTTTGCATAGCACTATTTTTGGCCTGCATGTTTCTACTCCAATGATGTTGTTAAGCGAACTTATCTGAACTAACATTAGGTATAACTCGGTCATTGTTACTCCTGAATGTCACCAGAGTCAACCAGCCGTGTTAATCTGCATCCTATCCCGCTAGCATTTTCGGCCCATCAACCCCCCACCGCGCCCCTACCCCCACTTCAAAGAAAGGGACTCCTGCACTATTTAGGTATTACTGGTGTGGAGGAACGGGCGGGTGATTTTAGTTTTGCCTCAGGGAAATCGAGTCGTTGAGAACCTGTTTTCAGCCCTGTCTGTTTCAAGATACACTTCATACTCTAACGGAGCGGATCAATGAAAATGGAAATTACACTTCTTGATGGCGCGATTGGCCAAGAATTAGTCAACAGGTCTGGTGACAAGCCAACAGAGAGCTGGTCGACGTCTGTGATGCTCGAAAATCCAGGATTGCTTGACCTAGTACACGCCGAATACTTTTCTGTCGGTGCAAGTGTTGCTACCACTAACACCTATGCTGTGCTTTTTGACCGATTGAAGCGTGTAGGCCTTCAAGGTCAGATAGATGAGCTTTGGAGTGTTGCAACCAAAGCCGCCAAAGGCGCTCGAGACGACCATGGCTCAGGAAGAGTTGCCGGTTCTATAGGACCTCTAATGGCATCCTACCGCCCGGATATTTGTCCACCAGCCCAAGAAGCAGCAAAGCAATATGCAGATATTGTGGCGGCGCTTTCACCAATGGTCGACGTATTACTGGTTGAAACAATGTCTTCTGTTGACCAAGCCGAGGG
>CAUZJT010000157.1:0-5795 GCA_963580215.1 Gammaproteobacteria bacterium | reverse complement strand
CGGGCGATCCTAATTTCTCAGTTACAGCGCAAGAATTGGTGAGCCCGCCTGACTTGCTTGGCGTTTTATGTGCATTGGTTTTAGCCCTTGAAGGGGGCGTGGATGCGTTACCCACACACCTGCAATCACGAGCCGATCGAGTTGGCGACTCGGAGCGCTTTTTATCTCTTGCCAAGATCCTCGACGGCGCAAAAGGTAATGGTTTGATTATTCTCGGTCAAAGCGCTGTAAACCACCCGGAAGCTGCTGGACTGCGGGCTGCAGCCAGTGTGCTGGCCGAAATCACCGACTCCCAGGTAGGTTGGATTCACCCAAACAATAGTGCCGCTGCGTGGTGGTCTGGCGCAGTACCTCATCGCTTACCCGGAGGTATAAAAACTCCCCACGAGGGAGCTAACGCTCAGTCAATGACCGAGCTTGATCTGGACACGGTAGTGCTTTTTGGTTTGGAGCCGGCGCTAGATCATGCGGACCCCGCGAGTCTAAACAAATTCCTTTCACGGGCAGGGAGCGTAATCTCTTTCAACGCATTCCGTTCAGGCGTGCCGGATCAGGCCCGAATCGCGTTGCCCATCGCTCCTTATACCGAATCTTCCGGCACCTCTTTGAATTGCAACGGGAAGATGCAATTCTCCAGAGCGGCTGTCCAATCACAGGGAAATTCACGACCGGGATGGAAGATTTTACGAGTACTTGGTAATTTTCTTGATTTGGAAGGTTTTGACTACGTCGATATATCTGACGTATCAATGGAACTCCCGGAACCCACTCAGGTTTGTGCCCGGACCAAGCCCGAAGCATGGTGCAATCCAGGCGCTTGGCGCGCAAGCATTGTGGCAGGAAGTCTGTTCCGTGTCGGAGATGTTCCAATCTATCGTGGCGACCCGGTTGTTCGTCGTGCGACGGCTTTAGGACGCACCCAAGATGGGTGGCGTGCCAGTTTTTGCCGCCTGCATCCCCAGGAAATGGTCTCTCGCGGTTTGAGCGACGGTGGCAAAGCGCGGGTTTTCAATGAGGTCGGTTCCGTAAGTATTGGAGTATTGTCGGATAGCGGTATTCCGCCAGGCTCGATCTATCTCGCTGGTGCACACCCCGAGGCATCTGAACTCACTGTATCCGATCGATTATCCGTTGAGGCTATAGGCTAAACGCCATGACCTGGCTCCTTGCGTTTTGGGCGGAACTGCCGCTTATCGTACAACTTGGCGTAAAGATAGTCGCCATCATTGTTCCTTTGATGGTCGCGGTCGCTTATTACACTCTGGCTGAGCGCAAAGTCATTGGTTATATGCATGTACGCATCGGGCCCAACCGGGTGGGCCCGCGCGGGCTACTTCAGCCGATAGCAGATGCGGTCAAGCTGATGTTCAAGGAGATGATCGTACCGACTAATGCGGATCGTTATCTTTTTATTATTGCGCCGATATTGGCTCTTGCTCCGGCCCTTGGTGCCTGGGCAGTCATCCCTTTTACCGATACCCTAGTACTCGCCGACATCAATGCCAGTTTGTTGTATGTATTGGCGTTAACCTCCATGGGAGTCTATGGCGTGGTAGTGGCCGGGTGGGCGTCCAATTCAAAGTACGCGTTTCTTGGTGCTATGCGCTCCGCCGCGCAGATTGTGGCTTACGAAATTGCCATGGGTTTCGCCTTGGTGGGTGTGTTGATGGCAGCCGGAAGCCTTAATCTCAGGGAGATCGTACTCGCGCAATCGGGCGGAATACATCAGTGGTTTTTTATTCCTTTGTTTCCACTTTTCCTGGTTTACCTCATCAGTGGGGTCGCGGAAACCAATCGTTCGCCATTTGATGTCGCGGAGGGAGAATCAGAGATCGTAGCGGGTTTTCACGTCGAATACTCTGGAATGGGCTTCGCTGTCTTTTTTCTGGCTGAGTACGCCAATATGCTTCTCATTTCGGCGTTGACCGTACTCATGTTTCTTGGCGGCTGGCACGCGCCCGCACAAATCCCCCCATTCGTCTGGATTCCTGGGTTGTTCTGGTTTTTTGGCAAGTTAGCGGCGGTAGCGTTTTTGTTTCTTTGGTTTCGTGCCACGTTCCCGCGCTACCGTTATGACCAAATTATGCGGCTGGGCTGGAAAGTCTTCATTCCAATCACGCTGGTGTGGATTACCGTGATTGGGGTTGCAAAGTTCTTCACCCCGTTCGGCCACTGGTTCGGCTGACGCTCCGCTATGTTCAAACGCATTTTTAGCACCTGGTTTTTACTCGAACTCGTCAGAGGTTTAGGGGTGACTGGGGGTTATTTCTTTCGCAAGAAAATTACGATCCAGTACCCGGAGGAGAAGACCCCGAAATCTCCCCGGTTTCGTGGTCTGCATGCGCTACGTCGTTACCCCAACGGTGAAGAACGCTGCATCGCCTGCAAGCTTTGTGAGGCTGTGTGTCCAGCGCTTGCGATCACCATTGAGTCGGAAGAGCGAGATGACGGGACCCGTCGGACTACCCGATATGATATCGACTTATTCAAATGCATTTACTGCGGGTACTGTGAGGAAGCGTGTCCGGTTGATTCGATCGTACTTACCGATCTACACGAATATCACTTCGAGACCGGCGCATCTGGCACTATCAATAAGTTAGATCTGTTGCATATAGGTGATACCCATGAGGGCGCAATCGCGCGAGCGCGCGAAGCGGATGCTGGGTACCGCTAAAACAGTGACTTTCCTGCAACTCATTTTTTACGTCTTTGCTACAGTACTGGTTGGCGCCAGTCTTATGGTCATTACTGTGCGAAATCCAGTGCGCGCCGCGCTATTTTTGGTGTTGGCATTCTTCAGCGCCGCGTGCCTGTGGTTAACGCTTGAAGCAGAGTTTTTGGCGATTACTCTGGTGTTGGTTTACGTCGGAGCGGTCATGGTGCTCTTCCTCTTCGTGATCATGATGCTTGATGTCAATATTGCCCAGATGCGCGCTGGCTTTGCCCGCTACCTGCCTTTGGGGCTCATCGTTGCTTTGGTAATGGCGGGGGAGTTAACGTTGGTGATGCTTTCCGGTGAATTCGGCTTGCAACAAGCGCCACGGCCGGCCGGGCAGCCAGCTGACTACAGTAACACCCGGGCCCTGGGCGAAGTCATCTACACCGATTATGTTTTTGTGTTCGAGCTAGCCGCACTAATTCTTCTGGTCGCGATCATCTCTGCAATTTCCCTCACATTGCGTCGTCGCCCCCAGACTCGTACTCAGTCTCCGCAAAAACAGATCCGGGTTCGAAAACAGGATCGCCTTCGTGTCGTTCGAATGCCGACCAGCGAGAAAAGCAAGCCATGATCCCGCTTTCTCATTATTTAGTGGTTGGGGCGTTATTGTTCGCGATCAGCGTAGTAGGGATTTTTATTAATCGTAAGAATCTGGTCATCATCTTGATGGCGATAGAACTTCTGTTGCTGGCAGCGAATATGAATTTTGTAGCTTTCTCGCATTATCTGGGAGACCTGTCCGGGCAGGTGTTTGTTTTTTTCATTTTGACTGTTGCCGCCGCAGAAGCAGCGGTTGGCCTGGCGATTTTGATCGTGTTGTTTCGCACGCGGCGCTCGATCAATGTCCAGGATCTGGATAGCCTGCAAGGCTGATCTTCCGCCATGACAAAAGAGCTCTTATATCTGGCTATTCCGCTTTCGTGCCTGTTCGCAGCTCTTATAGCAGGGTTCTTTGGGGCCAGGATCGGTCGATCTGCTACCCACCATGTCGCGATAGCAGGCGTCGGCTTGTCGTTTGTGTTGTCACTCGTGGTGGCGATCGATGTTTTTTCAGGGAACATTTATAACGGCACCATCTACACCTGGGCGAACATTGGTCCGATCCGTTTTGAGATTGGGTTTTTGCTGGATCAGTTGTCGGTAGTGATGATGGTTGTAGTGACCTTTGTGTCCCTTATGGTCCACATCTACACCATCGGCTACATGGCTGATGATCCAGGATATACCCGATTCTTCAGTTATATAGCCCTGTTTACATTCGCGATGCTCATCTTGGTGATGTCTAACAATTTCCTGCAGTTGTTCTTCGGCTGGGAGGCGGTAGGGCTCGTGTCTTATTTGCTGATTGGTTTCTGGTATGAAAGAGAGTCTGCTATTCGAGCAAATCTCAAAGCATTTCTAGTCAATAGGGTTGGAGACTTTGGGCTTGTTCTTGGGATCGGCGCTGTTCTCGCCCTGTTTGGCACCCTGGACTACGCGACGGTCTTCTCGGCGGCGCCGGGGAAAGTCAACGACGCGATTATTGGCCCTCTCGGATATGAATGGCATTGGATGACCTTGATCTGCCTTTTATTGTTTGTTGGAGCGATGGGTAAATCGGCTCAGGTACCGCTTCATGTCTGGCTGCCAGACTCAATGGAGGGGCCGACTCCGATCTCGGCTTTGATACACGCCGCAACCATGGTTACTGCAGGTATTTTTCTGGTCGCGCGGATGTCGCCACTTTTTGAGCTCTCTGTTACGGCTTTGTCGGTCGTTCTAGTGATTGGCGCGCTGACAGCGTTACTAATGGCGTTGGTCGCATTGATTCAAAACGACATCAAACGGGTGGTAGCGTACTCCACTCTTTCCCAGTTGGGCTATATGACCGTGGCCTTAGGGGCATCAGCATACTCAGTAGCCATCTTCCATCTGGCAACGCACGCGTTCTTCAAGGCCTTACTTTTCCTTGCGGCGGGCTCAGTGATTATCGCAATGCATCATGAGCAGGATATGCGGAAAATGGGCGGATTGCGTAAAGCCCTACCTATCACTTATCTGACCTGCATGGTCGGAAGTCTCGCGTTGGCTGGGGTACCCCCGTTTTCTGGCTTCTTCTCAAAGGATGCGATTATCGAGGCGGTACATCGCGCCTCGATCCCGGGCGCTGGCTTTGCCTACGTCGCAGTGCTCTTGGGCGTAATCATTACCGCTTTTTATTCTTTTAGACTGGTTTTTTTGACGTTTCACGGCAAGCCGCGTATGGATCAAGAAGTCAGGTCGCATCTGCATGAACCGCCGCGGGTTGTGACAGTGCCTTTGGTTTTGTTAGCTATACCATCGGTCATCGCCGGCGGGGCCCTTGTGGCGCCCGCGCTTAGTGGCGAGCTTTTCGGCACAGCAGTCGCCTCTGCAGGCCATGATCTGGGGGACATGCCGACGGGTGCTTTCGCAATGTTAGCTCATGCACCATTTGCATTACCGTTTTGGCTTTCCTTGGCGGGAATCGGGGGCGCTTGGGTATTTTATGTGGTGCGACCACAGTGGCCCGGGCAGTTCGCCAAGCGGTTTAAGGCCGTCTACTGGATTCTGGATTGCAAGTACGGATTTGACTCTCTGTATCAGCGGATTTTCGCTGACGGAAGTGTTGCGGTAGGGCGCGCATTTTGGGAGTGGGGTGATCGGCGACTGATTGATGGCGTCCTGGTAAATGGTACTGCTGCGACGGTGGGTCGGATTGCGGCCTGGTTACGTCAGATTCAAAGTGGCCTGGTGTACCACTATGCTTTCGCTATGATCATCGGTCTAGTTTTATTTATCTCATGGGTTCTCTTTCGGTAGGAAATTCAATTCTTGAACTGGTTCGACCAACATCTTCTATCGCTTCTTATCTGGTTCCCGGTCTTAGGGGGGATTATTGTGCTTGCAACCGGGGATGACCGCAATCCGGCAACGACCCGCCGGATGGCATTAGGATTCTCTGTCACAATTTTCGCTTTGAGCCTGCCACTTTGGACTCGTTTCGATACCCAAACTGTTGCCATGCAGTTCGTTGAAAAAACGCCGTGGATTGAACGTTTCAACGTGCACTACT
>CAUZJT010000156.1:0-5829 GCA_963580215.1 Gammaproteobacteria bacterium | reverse complement strand
GTGATGAATCCAATTTCACCTTCACTATCACGGTAACGCCAGCGCTTAGCTACCTCGCCGCGGTAATTGGGCGACACAGGTTCCAGTGCGTAATGGGCATCAATCTGGCGGACCAGTTCACCCGCTGGTATGACATCTTTCATATTCCAGCCGTTGGTTTCACCCACATCCATGAACTCAATGAAACGAACGATACAGTCCGTACCTCGAAAATGCTCGGCCAGCGGCAACACGGCGTGCTCGTTGAATCCCCGGCGCACAACCGCGTTAACCTTGATGCCCGTGAAGCCAGCAGCGCGGGCATTCTCGATACCGTCAAGCACGCGAGATACCGGGTAGTCCACATCATTGATGCGCTTGAAAGTTTCATCATCAAGCGCATCCAGGCTAACCGTCAGACGCTTAAGCCCCATACGTTTAAGATCCTGCGCCCTGCCTAGAGTCAACATCGAGCCATTGGTGGTCATACTGATGTCTTCTACGCCGTCAATCGCATCCAACATCTCAATCAGATGCTCAAGATTGCGCCGGATCATCGGCTCGCCTCCCGTGATGCGGACTTTTCGCATCCCCGCCATCGCGAACACCTGTGCAATACGGGCAATTTCTTCAAGGGTCAGGAGTTCATTGCGTGGCACGAAGGCATAACCTGGGCCAAAGACTTCACGGGGCATGCAATAGATGCAACGGAAATTGCAGCGATCTGTCACTGAAATCCGAAGATCTCGGATCGGACGGCCCAGTGTGTCGCTTAGCTTATGAGTAGTGTCAATTGTCACGTTTGGGATCCACCTAACCACCGCCACGCTGAAAAGTCAGATCAAACCGGGTTTGGAATTTATCGCGCTCATCTTCAGATAGGCCATGATACCTGAAGGTGGCTGGAGTATATGGCAGGCAAAGCAAGCCGATACGCCGCTCGCATTCTGGACCCAGGCTGATTTCAATATTACCGCTCGCATAAGAAAGTGTAGCGCCGTCATTGTGGGTTTCGCAAACCCAGCCCTGCGGGAGTTGCGCAAGGGAGCGAAAGAAGACCGCATAACTCAATCCCATTTCACGATGCATTTCCATAAACAGTCAAACGGCGGGCAACAACGATCAAATAACTAATATCAGCCGCCGGCGACTGGTGGCCATATCGCCAGCGTATCGCCCGCCCTGATTTCGCTCAGATCGCGCTGTTCTGGTGATATATAAATGCCATTAACCATAACCAGGTGTGCTTCTTCTCGGGGCACGTTAAAACGGTCGATCACTTGATGGACTGTTTCACCCGGCTGAACATCTATCTCAGTGCTATTGCGCGTGGCAGCTGAAGGCAAGTAGGTACTCAACCCGGCAAAAAGCTTAAAGGTGATCTTCATATTGTGATGATTCGCGCTCACATCCAAACCTATCACCTTTTCTGCAATGCCGCCTGGTTTACGCCAACGTAGGCGTCAGCCAACGAAATAGGACTGTCTTTCAGACGTTCTTTCCACGGACCTAATGGTATCTGGGTTTCTATCAGGCCCCGTAGAACACCCAGATGATTATGATAACCAACCGAGTTTGCGCCGACCAATACGTCATCTTTGAACTGTAAATTGATGTATTGGTAATTATCGGGGTTATACATCTCTGCAGAATCTCCTCCTTCAACGCCTTCCCACGCGCCAAAAGAGCACGTAACCAGGCCGAGGGTATCAAGCACATTCATGTTCAAGCTGCCTTTGTAGGGTGAATTGTTTTCGCCCGCCATATTGGCAGCCGCTACCCGGCCGTGCTCCGTCGCAGTTGGCTGCACAGCGTGCACTGCTTTTTGGCCTGTCGAAAAATCCAGCCCCTCAGCACAATCACCTGCCGCATACACGTCCGGTGCACTGGTCTGCATGTGCTCATCTATCACAATGCCTTCATCTACTGTGATACCAGACTCGGCGAGATATGCCACCCGCGGTTTCACCCCAGTAGAGACGATGACGACGTCCGCGAGACAGGTTTCTCCATTATCGAGAATCACCTCAAGCTCTTTCGTCGAAGATTCGATGGCTTTAACCCGGGCGCTGGTGTGGACCGTAACACCCTTGGACTCACACCAGGATCGAAGCAGCGAACCTGCCTTATCACCAAGCATGCGTGGCACCATGCGCGGGCCCATTTCAACCACTGTCAAATTGACTTCCCGTAGTACCCAGGACTCTAGAATGATACAACCAATAAACCCAGCGCCGACCTGTACTGCTCGAGCCCCAGGCTTGGCCAGTTCTATAATCTTCTTTGCATCTTCCAGGTGCCAGCACTGCTGCACTCGAGGATCGTCCATACCGGGCACTGGTGGGATGATCGGCTCAGCACCGGTTGCCAGCAATAGCTTGTCGTAGTTAAATTTCTGCCCATCTGCCAAGGTTATCTGGTGTGCGAGCGCATCTACACAAACCACTTCACCGCGAACAAGATTGATGCGTTTGTCTTTGTAATGGTCTGATGAGCGACGCAAATAAGTCCCTTCTTCGCCAACCTTACCCGTTAGAAAATAGGGAATAGCCATACGCGAGTACGGTGGTTGCGACTGTGCGCCGATCAGCGTGATCTCGCCATCGCTATCCAGCTCGCGCAGGCGTTCAGCAGCTGCAATAGCAGCGGGCCCTGCCCCAGCAATCACGTAATGCATTGACGTCTACCCCTTGCCATTAAAAACGAACCCCCGGGTGGCACTAAGCGCCACCCGGGGTTTTACATCAACCCTGAAGCGAATCAGAGGCCGAGGCGTCCCAGAGTCTCTGCTGTCGGTACACCCGAAGCATCCCAGCCGCGCAGCTCGTAATACTCAGGCAACATCTCGTGCAAGCGATTAACACTGCCCTTAGCTGGACCACTCTTGGCGGCGTCTTTGAGCAAGCGCTCGGGCAAAGTGTCATCTGCCCCAGTAAACCCTGCTGCGATGTTGTACTGACGCTCCATGTTCCAGATACGTTCGCCGACCTCAACAAATCGCTCGACACTCCAGTCTCCCTCGCAAGAGGCGTCGACCATCGGTGCAATATCGTCACCGGATAGAGCAAACGTCGTAAAGATACAAGTACCACTCGAATCCACACCAGCTGTGAGGTCCTGAAACGCCTTAACGAGACCAGCTTTTCCTTCAGTAACCAGCGGGTCGGTCTTCTCAGGCAAGCCTAGTACTTCAGAAGAAACCGTATAGCCTCGAAGATGGCAGCCACCACGATTAGAGGATGCGTAGGCAAGACCCATACCTTGAATCGCACGAGGATCGTAGGCTGGGAATTCCTGACCTTTAATCGTCATCGAGAATTCGGGATGACCATACTTCTCACAGAGGCGAAGTGAGCCCTGGCCAAGTTCCTTACCAAAGCCCTCACCACGGGCTGTGGCCTCGACCATAGCCACAAAAGCTTTGGTATTGCCGAACTCCAACGCGACACCACCAGTATCTTCCTGTGTGATAGCCCCAGTACTGTACAACTCCATAGCAGCCGCAATCGTTGACCCCAAAGAAATGGGGTCTAAGCCTTGCTCGTTACAAATAAAGTTAGCATATGTCAGGGCTTCAAGATCGTTGACGCCATTGGCCGCACCCATCGCCCAAGCCGCCTCATATTCCAGGCCACCACTGACAATCTGGTATTGGGGTTTATCTTTGACTGTGAAGTGCGTTGGGTCGATCTTGGAACGCCGTGCGCAGGAGATCGGGCAACCGAAGCAGGCGTGGTTCGAGACCAGATTAGACTCGCCATCGCTCTCTCGTACCTCAGCCATTGCCTCGGCACCGATATCGCTAGCGCCATCGAACTGCACATCACGGCTGTTGTGGGTGGGCAGGGCACCGACCTCGTTGACCACATTCATCAGCACCTGGGTTCCATGGGTAGGAAGCCCCGTACCTGTTACCGCATGCTCCGCCAAAATCTCTTTAGCAACATTAGAGGTCTTCATTAAAGCCATCGGATCATTGACCGTGACACCAACCGTGCCACGCACGACAACAGCTTTGAGATTTTTCGAGCCCATGACCGCGCCCACACCAGAGCGACCTGCGGCTCGGTCAAGATCATTGACAATGGCCGCATATAGCACACCGTTCTCGCCAGCAAGGCCGATAGACGCAACACGCACGTCAGGGTCACCCCGGCGTTCGCGTAGGGAGGCCTCGGTCTCCCACACAGACTTGCCCCAAAGGTCCGCGGCATCCTTGAGTTCAGCCTGATCATTGGTGATATCCAGATACACTGGAGAGGCAGACTTGCCTTCAAAGATCACCATGTCCCAGCCCGCATTTTTCAGTTCGGCACCAAAGAATCCACCCGAGTTAGAGCAGGCAATAGCCCCAGTCAGGGGACCCTTGCATACCACAGACCAGCGGCCAGAAGTCGGTGCAATAGTTCCGGTCAGGGGTCCTGTTGCGAAAATCATCTTATTGTCGGGAGAGAAAGGATCAACCTTCGGATCGGTTTCTTCAACCAGATACTTGGTCGCGAGACCTCTTTGACCCATATAGTCGTGCGCCCATTCCATGTTCGTGGCCTCGCTAATGCACGTGCCTGCAGCGAGGTCCACTCTCAGTATTTTCCCTGTCCAACTCATTTTGACATCCTCCTTTGCTTATTGCTGGTAACTGCTCTATCGGTTAGTTGTCGATAATGCCTTTTACTCGTTGATGCACTTTAATGCACGTTTCGAAACCTCGTCAGCAACAGCCCTGGCGATGAATGCTTCAATCGACTCATTTTAACAATGCGTTAGTGTGTGGTCCAAAGTGGAAATCAAAACGAATGGAGCAGTCAGCGCAAACTTGCTTAAGGTTTAATACATATCTGTACATAATAGTACTAACCTACTGATACTAACTTAACTGATTCAGGTCTAAAAGACTGGCTTTTTTGCCTTAACCTATTGCGAGCGTTATTCAGCCTGGCACTCATGGTTATCAGCCGGTCACGTTTTCGCACTGTCAAGGCCCGCAGCTGTCGCCGCATACTGAAGCATCCGCTGGTACCCGGTACTATCTTCTGCCACAAAAGCCAGTGCGGTCGTCGGGCAAGCCTCGACGCACATAGGCTCACCACCACACAGATCGCACTTAGCTACGACCCCGGTGTCCGGGTCGTAGTTAATAGCGCCGAACGGACAGGCAATCGTACAAACCTTACAGCCCACACAGACCTCAGCTGACACCTCTTTAGCGCCGGTGGCCGGGTTTAGGGTGATCGCCTCTACTGGACAAACCACCATACACCACGCTTCTTCACACTGGGTACAGGTCGAGGGAACATTTACCGCCCCACCATCGAAGATGGTGATATCGATAACCGACTTAGCAGGATTAAAGGCGCCCACCTTGCCGTAGGAGCACATCATTTCGCACTGATGGCAGCCCGTGCAGGCATCTACTTCCATGACCAACGCTTTATGCATACCGAATTCCCTTACAATTCCTGTTCTGATTAACCGATGCTGTGTAGTACGTAGCTCGCTCCAGGAACCGCGTGCACTGGTTGGATTTCAAAAACTTGTAACCTGAGACACCGAATTTATTGGATAACGCTGAGTACCGCAAATCAATTTTTGCCGGCCTAGCCTTCTCAATTACCAATTGGCACGGTGGTAATTTCAAATTCGGAGCATATCGTGCCATCATTTGATGAAAATATCCCAAGCAGTGGCAGATCAGCCTGGCTTAGAATCGGATCATCACCGATTGGTAATATACGCCCTGCTGAGCTTCGAGCCTCTGATGCTTACTGGCCAACAACAGCACGCCTGACACGCCAACTTACCTGACTTATGAGAAATAAACGTCTGTTCACTGTTGCCAAGATTCTGCTG
>CAUZJT010000155.1:0-5835 GCA_963580215.1 Gammaproteobacteria bacterium | reverse complement strand
CCGAATCAGAACATAAACCACAAGCAGCAGCCCCAGGATACCGACCAGAAACAGCGCCAACGAGATTTCTATCTCGTAGGGCCAGCGGGAGATCAGGACATAGCCAGGGTCCTCCTGAGCCAAAAGGCCCAGGGTCAGCGCGCCAGCCAATACCAGTAGGACGAGCACAATGGCGGTCACTGAATGGAATCCCGCCTTTCAATCTCAGCGCGCAACAGGGTGAGTGACCCGGAAATATCCGGAAAGCTAAGGGCCACTTTGGCCTGTTGTAGCTCAGCGAGCTGAGTATCAAAACGTTGTAGTGGGGTGCCAGGGTCAAAATAATCACTCAGCCATATGCGGGCCTGTTTTAGGTTTTCCTGAAAGACCCCAGCATCACGGCGCAGCAGCGCCAACTGTGCGCCGACGAGTTGCAACCGCAGATTCTCGTAGGCGAGAAAACGTGCGGCGGTGTCTAATTTGGGTGGGCGGGTCTCATCCACCCGACGCACCCGTACCAGATCTCCCAGGTCCGAAAGTACCTTGCGGCTAAAAGCCTGCACAGCACTCTCACCATCAGCATCATCAGCGGATTTATCAGGCGCACCGTTTTGCGCTGAATCATCTGAGTCAGACCATTGTGGGCGATCACTATCACCCTTCAGTGGCAGATCCCCGACACTTTCCGCCAGTGCTGCCAGTACCAGCGATATCCCTGCCACGTCGACGGGTGTCATCTGGCCCAGATGCGTCTGTTCTTGCGACAGCGCACGACGGATCTTGAGGATCTGTGGCCCGGCAAGCGCTTTCAGGCGATCAACCGCCAGAGCCAGTGCTTTTTGCGCCAGGACTACATCACCGGCCAAAGCCAGGCGCTGATTAGCCAGCAGCAATAGCTGCGCCACTTCCTGCAACAGCCAGTCGTCTCGAGCCACGCCCATCTCGGAACGGTTCTTTGCCACTATACCGGCGAGCGATTCCGGTTCTTTCTGGCGCTGTGCCCGCTCTGTAGCCTGTGCCTGGGCTAAGGCCTGTAATTCAGTGCGCAGTTTTGACCCGGCTGTATCGATCTCAGCGCGCAGGGTGCGCTGATCATCCTCCACCTGGCGCCGTAGCGTCGCTACCGCTTCACTGGCCTGGGTCTGGTAACGCACCAACCGGTCTACATCACGAGCGACGCCATCCAGGCGCCCCAACTCGCGTCCAATCTCTAGTTGCCCGGCAACATGGGTGGCATACCAGGTATAGGCGCTGAGCGCAGCACCACCCACCGCCAAGATCAGGGCCAGCGGGGCTACCCACCCCGTCCGTGCCACGGAAACCTGGCCCACCCCTGCAGTAGTGGGTGAATCACCCGTTAGCTCGCTGGTATCAGGCTTCGCCCCGGCCGGCTCAGGTGGGGGCTGCACGTCGGAACCCTCTTGTTCAGGTGGAACTTTGTCTGTCACTCAGATACCTCGTTAACCGGATTCACGGCGGAGGCGCCCTGCCCGCCATCGGCTGGTCGCCTCGACCAGAGCTGGCAGGCTGGCATTGTCTGCCACCTCGATTTTGCCTGTAAAACCGAGCGACCGGCAGTGGGCCGCAATACGTTCACTTGATACCACCAGGGCAGTTTCTCCCAGCAGTGTGTCAGCGTTGCCAGCCAGAATTGACCACAGGTGATTAGCTGCACTGGCGCTGGTCAGCACCACCACATCGAAACCCGTATCACACCAACGGTCCATTACCTTAACATCGACCCGGTCCGGCCTCGTGCGCCGATAGCACGGCAAATGCGACACAATAGCGCCGCGTTGGGCCAGAGTCTGGGCAAGAGTCTCCCGCCCTGCCAAGCCCCGAATAATCAGCATGTTCAAGCCCCTGATGTTCTGCAACGCGGGCAATGCCAGCAGTGCCTCGCTGTCATAGCGCCCTTGTGGCACGCCATCGACGTCGACACCTCTTAAGGCAAGTTGCCTGGCAGTACCCGGGCCAATAGCAAATACCAACGTGTGTTCGGGCAATGCCAAACCGCAGCGCTGCAGCAGATCGAAGCCATAGCTGACAGCGTTAGGGCTCACAAAGATAGTCATATAGGCCTGGTTCAGTTTTTTAAGACCCTCGATTACCGCCGTATCGTTGTCAGACAGCGGTTCGATCTTCGTCACAGGGAAACAAACCGCCTCGCCCCCGGCGTTCATGATCTGGTCACATAATTCGCGCGACTGGTGTGGAGCCCGGGTGACTACAACTGACACCCCATCGAGATCAGGCATTGGCAAATTCTTGCAGCAATGCTTTTGCGCCCTGGCCGAGAAGATCATCCGCCAGGGTATGACCGACGGCTTCGGCCCCGCTAACCAGCCCTTTTGCACTTGCGAACAGAATTTCTGATCCATCCGGGCGACCCACCAGGCCACGCAGATATAACTGCTCGCCCTCAATCTTCGCAAAAGCGCCGATTGGCAGGTGACAGCCGCCGCCAAGGTGCGCATTGGCTGCACGCTCGGCGGTGATTCGCGCATGCGTGGGTGCGTGATCCAGGGGCATCAGCAATGCGGTGGTATCAGCGTCATCAGAACGGCACTGCACCCCGACAGCACCCTGACCCACAGCCGGCAACATGATGTCAGTGGGAATCCTCTGGCGGATTCGCTCTGCCATCTGCAGACGCAGCAGTCCGGCGGTTGCAAGAATAATGGCGTCAAAGCCTCCGTCGTCCAAGCGCTGCAGGCGCCGGTTTACATTGCCACGGAGGTTTTCAACTTTGAGCTGTGGAAAGCCGTAGCGTAACAGTGACTGACGCCGCAGGCTGCAGGTACCAACCACAGCGCCGTCAGGTAATTCACGCAGATCACCAAAACGTGTCGATACCAGAGCGTCATGTGGATCTTCACGCTCACAGATAACTGGGATATGCAGACCGTCGGGCTCAGTCACCGTCACATCCTTCATCGAATGCACCGCGAGATCTATCCGGCCGTCCAAAAGCGCCTGTTCCAGTTCTTTGAGAAACAACCCCTTGCCGCCCTTTTCCGCCAACGGTACATCCAGCGTGCGGTCACCCTCAGTCGTGATCCCAACCAGTTCAATTTGCAAACCACTATGGGTTTGCAAAAGTGCATCGCGCACAAAAACTGCTTGCCACATGGCAAGATCGCTTCGCCGGGTACCTATCCTGAGGGTAGTCATCTGGTGTTCATTAGTTGCGACATTGCGACATAAACTGGCGTGGTCAGGCAATCCTAGCGCTCGGACTGGGATACGTCCATTGAGGTAAATCAGCCCTCAGTCAAACTAACCCTAAAGGTGCTTTGATACTACCGGCGAGACCAGAGTCCCTGAGCGAATAAACGAAGCTATCCAGTCAAACACTCGGGCGCCGTCAATCTCGATCGACAGTGAGTCAATCCCTTGCGCGATACGCTCGGCAGGAACAATGCTGCGACGCATCTCCATTAATGCACGTGAATACGCGGTGGTGAATTCCGGATGACCCTGAATCCCGAGCATATTACCTGCGACAGCAATCATGCTGTTGGGGCAGAAATCGTTGCCTGCAATCAACTCGGCGCCCTCGGGCAGCGCAGTCACCTGCTCCTGGTGGCTGACCACCAGATTGACGTTTGGAGTGGGCTCGCCCATCCACGTCATCCGCCGTAACACAGCGCTCTGGGCAACCCCCACGCCCCAGCCCCTGGTGGATATTTCGACCTTACCACCTAAAGCGCGCGCCATCATCTGCATGCCATAGCAGATACCAACAAAAGGAATATCGGTTATTGCGATCCGTGCAACAAAATCACATAGAGCGTGAGTCCAATCACTTTCATCATTAACGCTGTCACGCGAGCCCGTTGTGATCCAGGCATCGCAATCGTCAGGCTCGGGTATCTCACCATCAAACACCCGCCAGGTTCGACACACCATTGCCGCATCCGAATCCGTGAGCATTTGCGCGATCATGTCGTTGTAATCGACAAATGCATCGCGCAGATTCTCTGGCACCTCGCCACATTGCAAAATACCGACGGTCAGTTTTTTATTATCCCCACTATTCATGCAACTGCTTCCAGGTTGCCATTTAGAGCGCGCAAGAAAATCGCCTGGTATTCACTGGCGCTAAATGGCAGTGGGTTGGTTCCACTTGAAGGATCCGCCTTGGCCATCTCGCCAATACGCTCGGCGTCGCTATCGTCAATGCCTAATGCCGCGAGGTCAGGTGCAATCTGCACAGTCTCACGCAACTGCAGTATCCAATCCAAAAAAGTGTCAAAGCCGGGGTTGGTAATGCCAATGGCACGAGCAAGGCGAGTAATGCGTTCCTCAATCACCAAGCGGTTTGCCTGCAGAACATAGGGCATCAGCACAGCGTTGAGCGTACCATGATGCGCGTTATACAAAGCGCCCAGCGGGTGAGCCAGCGCGTGCATGGCGCCCAGGCCACGCTGGAACGCGGTCGCCCCCATGGTAGATGCCACCAGCATCTGTGTGCGTGCCTCAAGATCGGATCCATCAGCTACAGCCTGGGGCAAAAACTCGCGCACCAGGCGTATACCTTCTATGGCGATACCTTCAGCCATCGGGTGATACGCTGGGGAACACCAGGCCTCCAGACTGTGAGACAACGCATCCATGCCGGTGGCGCCGGTCAACGCTGCGGGTAATCCGACGGTGACGACCGGGTCGAGGATAACGATCTTGGGCACCATCAGGGGGTGAAAAATTATTTTTTTCACTTCTTGTACTTCGTCCAGAATGACCGATGCCCGGCCCACCTCGGAACCAGTGCCGGCAGTGGTCGGCACGGCGACAATGGGTGCGATAAGCGACGCATCTGCCCGGGTCCAGTTATCACCAACATCCTCCAGATCCCATAGCGAAACACTCTGTCGCACCATCAGCGCTATCGCCTTGCCGGCATCTAAGGCGCTGCCGCCACCCAGGGCGATCACCCCGTCATGGCTGCCTTGATTGAAAGCCCTCACCCCCGCATCGACATTAGTGCCTGTTGGATTGGACTGTATTTCGCTAAATACTTGGCACACAAGGCCCGCATCCGCGCAGGCATCACGCGCCTGATCTACCATGGGCAAAGCCGCAAGACCAGGGTCAGTTACCAGTAATGGCGAGTGCATATCAAGCTCCCGACAACACTCGCCCAACTCTGACAGGCGCTCGGCTCCTACACGGATAGCGGTCGGATAATTCCAGTTAGCGTTCAATGGATGCTCCTTTTTTCGATTAGCAGGCGGACTAATTTTTAGTTTTCAAATGAAAGGACTTGGGGCGGGTTAACTGCTCAAACCCTACGCTTAAGAGCGTGCAACCTTGGTCCGAGTGTTTCACGCCCGTCCAGCACTGACAGAAACTTGTCGCGCTGCATATACTTGCCGCGCATCACACCGTCTATATCAAACAATCCAACCTTAGGGTAGTCGAGCTCCCTTTCACGGACGATCTGCCGGGCAGCATCAATTATATGAACTTCTCTTGTTTTCACAGCAGCTTCCTTGTCATCCTTGTGATTCAGGCATACCCATCGATCGATTCCCACTGATGGCCTGGGACTTAAGAGTCAATGCCTGCCATATCGCATGTTTATCATGTTGTGTCGACGCGCGTGTAAAATGGAGCGGGTGAAGGGAATCGAACCCTCACTATCAGCTTGGGAAGCTGAGGTTCTACCGTTGAACTACACCCGCTACACTGACTCGCACCAAGATTATCATCGGCTGGCATACTTAGACCAGACCTCATTTTCAAACCAGAGTCCAATCCTCTTTCTGGCAGTGTTGTCAGATTCGTACATAGGCGTCTTTGGCTTGTTTGGGCTAAAACTTTTGAGATCAAGCCAGATGCACTCAGAATTCC
>CAUZJT010000154.1:0-6007 GCA_963580215.1 Gammaproteobacteria bacterium | reverse complement strand
GGGCTGACTGTCCACTCTGGCAGGTGCTGATTGAGCGCGTCGCGTAGCGTATGCCATCGATCCCTCAGTGAGTGACTTAGGCGTCGAACCAGAGCATCGTGATAGCCGCGCTTGAGGAACTGGGCGACGATCAACTGGTTGTTAGCAGGTGGATGGCGACTCATGAGTCGCCGTAGCGCACGAGCTTCTCGAATAAATTCAGCTGGGGCAACCATGAATCCGATCCGTAATCCCGGCGCAAGCGTTTTGGACAGGCTTCCGATGTAGATCACGACGCCGTCCCGGTCCAGGCTTTTGAGTGCGGGCGTGGGGTCACCCAGAAAGTTATGTTCACTTTCGTAGTCATCTTCAATGATGACGAATTTGTCTTGCCGGGCTCTTGCCAGTAGCGCTTCGCGTCGGTCACGGCTCAACGTCACTGTGCTTGGAAACTGGTGACTGGGAGTAAGGTACAGGCACTGGCAATGCGAAAGCGCTGATCCGGGAACCAGTCCTTTGTCATCCACCGCGAGCGCTTCAATGCGGGCAGTACGGGCCGCAAAGATATTGCGCGCATCCGGGTAACCAGGCTCCTCCATGACGACCACCTGATCTTCCGTCAACAGTAGATCCGCAGTAAGGTACAGCGCCTGTTGTGCGCCCAGCGTAACAAGGATCTCATCAGGCTGCGCCCACACTCCGCGTCTGGGCAATATGCGTGTGTGAATCTGCTCGACCAGGTCCGGATCGTCCTGGTCAACCCGGTCGCCTGACCATCTATGGATCGCGTCGATACTGCCGGCATCCCGGCAACAGGCGCGCCATTCATTTACCGGAAAAAGGCTGGAGTCGATCTGGCCATAGATAAACGGATAGGGGTATTGCTGCCAGTCTGCCGGCTTGACTAGGTTTCGTTGCGTCGTGGGTCGAAAGCGTAATTTCTCTTCCCAATCAATGGAGTTTCGTTTGAAGGTTTCTGATGGGGGTGTCTTTACCCGGTCGAGCAGAATATCTTCGCTGACAAAATAACCGCTACGTTCTCGGGCTATCAGGAAGCCTTGGTCGACCAGATGCTGATAGACCAGCACGACGGTGTTGCGGGCAACTTTGAGTTGGCTGGCAAGTTTGCGGCCCGAAGGCATGGGCGTACCCGGCGGGATGTGGCCATCAAGTATCGCGTCGACGAGCATTTCCCGGATTTGGGCTTGCAGGCTCGATTGCCCGTTGTGCGGTAATTCAAACAGGCGGTCTGGGATCACTGGACTCATCGGGCATACGGAACTGGTCCTACCTCAGGGTGTGTGGAAAGATTAACTTCAAGTCACACAGCAATTTAACTCGTCTTTAGGCAACTATAGCAGGCGCATTTCCCATAGGAAATATTATGAAATACGACCCGGAATTTCTCGAGAACTACTGGATGCCCTTCACTTCGAACCGGGATTTCAAGTCAGATCCCAGAATCGTGGTGCGCAGCGAGGGGGTTTATATGTATAACGACGCCGGGGAGAGAATCCTTGACGGATCCTCTGGACTTTTCTGTTGCGCTGCTGGTCATAGCCGGCCTGAGATTGCGGAGGCTGTCTACAGCCAGCTTAAAGAATCCGCCTACGTGCCACCATTTCAGATGGCACAACCGTTGGCATTTGAGCTGTCCCGGCGGATCGCCAAACTGACCCCCGATGGCTTGGACCATATTTTCTTTGGCAATTCGGGATCCGAAGCGGTCGACACCGCAATGAAGATCGCCTATGCCTATCACTATGCGCGGGGCGAGGGCCAACGCCAGCGCTTTGTATCGCGTGAACGGGCCTACCATGGGGTAAACCTGGCGGGCGTCTCTTTGAGTGGGATGATAAAGAACCGTCAGGCGTTTGGCCCCGGTGTTCCGGGGGTGGTGCATATGCGCCATACCTGGCTACCTGAGAATCGTTTTGTTAAAGGCCAGCCTGAGACTGGGGTGGATCTTGCTGAGGATCTTGAACGTGCGGCTATCAACTACGGTCCCGATACGATTGCGGCTTGTATTGTTGAGCCTGTTGCTGGTTCCACGGGTTGCTTGGTGCCGCCTCGGGGCTACCTTGAACGCCTGCGTGAGATTTGCGATACCTATGGTATTTTGCTGATTTTTGACGAAGTGATCTGTGGTTTTGGCCGAATGGGAACGCCTTTTGCGTCGCAAGCTTTCGGTGTCACTCCCGATATCATGACCATGGCCAAGGCTTTGACTAACGCGGCCCAGCCGATGGGTGCAGTGGCCGTCAGCGATAAGGTGCACTCAGCTTTCATGGACGCATCGCCGGAAGGCGCTGTTGAGTTTTTTCATGGATACACCTATTCCGCTCACCCTGCGGCTTGTGCAGCGGGTATCGCGACACTGGATATCTTTGAAAAAGAGGGACTGATCGCCCGAGCCGCAGACCTTTCGGGCTATTTCCTCGACCAGGTATTCGCACTGAGCGATATCCCCTTAATTACCGACATCCGCGGTTATGGTTTATTTGCGGGTATTGAGCTGGCGCCTATGGAAACGCCTGGAGTGCGAGGTCTGGATTTTCAGAAAAAACTCTTTCATAACGGGTTGCACATCAAGATGACCGGGGATTCGGGGTTGATTGCTCCGCCGCTCATCAGTGAACGGCACCATGTGGATAGCATCTGCGAGATTATCCGACAGACCTTGGCTCAGTACTAAGAGCTTAAAACCTGGAAATGGGCTAAATGGGCTAAGTTTTTGGAAGATTACGAAACATTCATCGAATTCTTGCCATGTATTGATCCGGTGGTATTAGAATGGTGTTGAGAGGGCGTTGACTCGAATTTATTATTTATTTATACGTCCTTGTTGAATCGTGGTTTCATCAGGATTTGGCATAAACGTGAATGGGCCCCAGTCCTGCGCACAGTGCGCGGGCTTTGGGGTAAATAACCAACTGGAGGACAAAAATGAGTCTGGAGAAAAATAAAAAGGGAGTTGAGGTAGACGCGGGGCGTCGATCATTCGTCAAGCGGTCTGCGGCGGTATCAACGGCTGCAGCCGTAGGGCCGTGGATCATCAGCTCAAAGGCGCTCGCGTCTTCGGGTGAAGTCAACGTGCTGTTATGGTCGGATTATTGTCCGCCGGGATTCCTTAAGTCTTTTAAGGAAGAAACCGGGATTACCGTGAATTTCACCGGCATTGGATCAAACGAAGAAATCATCAATAAGATGAAAGCGACTAAGGGCAAGGGTTTCGATGTTTGCAGCCCAACCAATATGCGATCGTTACAGTGGGAGCCGTTGGATTTGCTCCAAGTAATTGACTACGACCGCATTCCTAATGTTAAGAACCTAAACCCGGCGATGCTTGCGGTAGGTGATAACGAGTGGAGCTTTGGTGGGAAAGGCTCTCATTGGTTGCCTCAGATATGGGGTACTGAAGGAATTGCATGGCGCTCCGACAAGTGGACACCGCCGCGTGACGGAGAAATGCCAAGTTATGGAGATGTCTGGCAAAGTGATGTAGAGGGTAAAACCATGATGCGCCCGCACTCGGGTATGCTCGGAGCTGGTTTGTACCTGGAAACTACAGGCGCGTTGGATCCAGGCGCTATGCGGGCAGCGTATGCGGATGAGGCGATCATGCGCAAGACTTGGCAGGTAGTCACTGATTTCTGCATCAAGCATAAGAGTCAGATTAAACTGTTCTGGAACGATGCCGATAGCCAGAAAAATGGCTTTATGAGCGGTGGCGTCGTCGTGGGACAGACTTGGGATGGCCCGCCTACTGTGCAGATGAAAGAAGGCAAGCCTGTCATATATCGAGCACCAATCGAAGGATCACTGGCATGGGTGGACGGTTTGTGTATTTCTTCAGCGGCAGAAAATGTCGACGAGACCTACGCTTTCCTGAACTACTGCTTCGATGCAAAAGCCGCGGGGCGGTCGATTGACGGCGGCGGTATCGCTGACTGGGGACAACATGGCTACAACTCCGCTGTATTGGGCGCTGATAAGTACGCGAGCGCTGATTACGGCAAATGGTTCAACCAGATCTACCCCGGCAACTCGCTGGCTAACCTCTGGCCGTGGCCGAAAGAGCCACAGTGGTACGCGGACGTGCGTACTGAGTACCGTAATAAGTTCGTAAACGCCTAATCAGGCAATAAAGCCCTCGGCCGCAAGCCGAGGGCTTTTTTCTGAGCCTGGACTTGTTCGAGCGGGCCCAAACCAGCGCCAATAGACGCAGTGGCCGCTCGGGCGCCGGCTCCCTGGATTTTATTGACTCCTGCTAGGGGAAAAGTACACCGATGAGCGCAGATGTTCAGCTTGAAAATGTTTGGGTACAGTTCGGCGATTTTGTCGCAGTCCGCGATACCAGCCTCACCATCCAGGGTGGGGAATTTTTCAGCTTTCTCGGCCCCTCGGGATGCGGCAAGACAACATTATTGCGAGCCATATCGGGTTTTCAAGAGCCTAGCCAGGGACGGATATTGATAGGCGGCAAGGATATGGCGGGCACTGGCCCCAACCAACGGCCAACAGCGTTGATTTTTCAGAACCTCGCGCTATTCCCACTAATGAGCGTATGGGAAAACATCTCTTTTGCACTTGAAGTGAAAGGGGTCAATAAATCGGCCCGGCGGAAAAAGGCTGACGCACTTCTGGAACTAGTAGCTTTACCAGGCCAGGGCGACAAGATGGTTGATGAACTTTCTGGCGGCCAGAAGCAGCGGGTCGCCGTTGCCCGGGCTTTGTGTGCGGAACCCGAGGTGCTGTTGCTCGATGAACCTTTGTCGGCACTGGATCTGAAGTTGCGCCAGCACATGCGTACCGAACTTCGTGCTATTCAGCAACGTGCGGGAATTACCTTTATTTATATCACTCACGACCAAGGTGAGGCGTTGGCTATGTCGGATCGAGTCGCGGTTATGCGCCAAGGTACGATTGATCAAGTGAGTGATGGCACTATCGTGTATGACCGGCCAGAGACGGCATTTGTGGCCTCATTTGTGGGCGAAAACAATGCTTTCCCAGGCCAGGTGATCGAAGTAACTCAAGGCGTAGCCAGCGTGCAGACCAAGTCAGGCGTGCTACATGCAGAGGTATCTGCGGTATCACCTTTAACTTCTGGCGATGCCGGAATTGTGTTTGTCCGACCGGAGTCAGTTCGTTTTGCTGATCCAAGCGTATCGCTAAATCGCCTCGAGGTTACCGTGGTCAACCAGGAGTTTGAGGGACACTTCTGGCACTTGGTGCTGCAAACAGCTGAAGGCAGCGTGATTCGTATGTCCTTGATGAATGATGGCGAGAGTGAAACCTATGAGGTGGGCTCCCGTATTGCCGTTAGTTTTACAGCCCAGGGAGCGATAGCGCTGGCCCAGGGCGAACTCGCGGCTGAGTAATAGCTGGAGCAGGGCAATGACTGTCTGGTTCAGAAAGTTCCTGGCCAGAAACGGCACAATGCTGTCGTTGTATATGTTAGTTGCAGTTGCACTGTGGATCGTGCTCATGATTGTGCTGCCGCAACTATTTATGCTGGATTTCTCTTTTAGGCACAACTGGCAACAGATAGACCCCTCACGTATGGGTGGCCCAGACGATGTCTACACGTTCGTCAATTATCATTTTCTGGCTTACGGCAGCCCTAATAACCCAGATCCGTTTAATGTGGTCGATGTTACGGTATTCTTTCGCACCATAATCGCTGCGATATTCGTAACCCTATTTGATCTTGCTCTGTGTTATCCCATGGCCTATTACCTTGCGCAAGTCGCACGCGGTGGCAAGGCGCGCCTGCTGGTGCTTTTCCTGATTATCCCCTTTTGGATAAATGAACTACTGCGTGCTTTCGCTTTTAGAATTCTGTTTGGTGAGGAAGGTACTATTAACGCGGCCCTGCTGTCCATCGGCGTTTTAGATCAACCAATCGACTTTGTTCGCGAGGATGTGGCGCTGTATGCCGGTCTGGGTTACGCCTACATCCTTTTGATGATTTTTCCAATCTATAACGTTGTGGAGAGTCTCGACAAGAACCAGATAGAAGCCG
>CAUZJT010000153.1:0-6023 GCA_963580215.1 Gammaproteobacteria bacterium | reverse complement strand
CTGCTGGATTGATGCCGCGATATCCATCTCCTGGCGGGTCAATGGTGACTCCGGCGCGCGGGCGGGACGGCCAAACAACTCGCTGAACCGCTCGTTGGTCATCTTCAGGCCAGTGGCGTAATCGAAATAATCCATCTGCAGACGAAAAGTGCCATCTGCTTTGATATCAATCAGGTGCTCGCGGATGAGATCAGCATAGCGGGGTTCACCGTAAGGCGCCAAGCCCATCAGTTTGTATTCACCCGAGTTGACCTTGAAGCCCGTGAAGTACGTAAAGGCCGAATACAACAACCCGAGCGAGTGAGGAAAATCGATCTGCCAGAGTGGTTGGACACGATTACCCTCACCCATCCAGGTGGTGGTGGTTGCCCATTCACCTACCCCGTCCATACATAGCACGGCCGCGCTTTCAAATGGGCTGGGGAAAAATGCCGAGGCTGCGTGCGACTGATGGTGGCCCGCAAAAAGCAGTGTTGGTAATTCTCCCTTGCTGCATTCCCCAAGTCGCATCAATTCTTTTTTCAGCACCGACTTCAGGTAGAGCTTTTCCTTAAGCCAAACAGGCATCGCTGAAAGAAAAGAAGAAAAACCCCGTGGGGCACTGGCAATATAGGTTTCAAGCAGGCGCTCGAACTTAATCAGCGGCTTATCGTAAAAGACAGCCTGCTGTACTTCGCTGAGATTGATTCCAACTGATTCAAGGCACCAGCGAGCGGATTTCTCTGGAAAACGCGCATCCTGCTTTTTGCGGGTAAAGCGCTCTTCCTGTGCAGCCGCTACGACCTCCCCATTGCGTAACAGGCAGGCAGCCGAGTCATGGTAATAGCCAGATAGGCCAAGAATATACAAAAGTGTCTGTTGCAGGTTAGGAAGTGACTAGTCTGAGGTTGTATTTTACATCGCTTAAGTTCGGGCACTATCTATTACTTGACCAATGCCCGACAAATACCCTGTCGGACTTGCCGTGGGGCCCCCTCATACGCGGAAGTGAGGGGCGCATTGCTTGCGGATTGCTCGGTCGCCAAAGGGCAAGCGCCAGACTGTTTAGTACCTCAAGAGCAGCTCATTACTTTTGCCCAATCATAGGGAGTGCTTATCGCCTGACAACCCCACCCATGGGAAATCCACCCTGAAATTCAAAACATAAGTTCATTTTATAGACAGCAAGAAAACAATGACTTGTGTTGTGAATGATCATGATTCAGCATGGCGTTCATTTCTTTTTGATCCTCAAGGACAACTGAATTCATGTTTACTCATAACCCCTTCGCGGAGCTTTCCGGGTTCATCACCCCTCTAGCCATGCAATTGTATGTGGTCCTGATGTTTTTGCTGGTCCTGGGCGGCACACTGCTGGATACCATTCACAAGAAAAGCGCCAAGTATTTTTTTCAGAATGCAGAAAAATCAAAAAAGAACAGAACCCGAACAGTCGGCGGTGGCAAAAAAGCAGGAATTGCTGTCAAGACTGTAGTAGAGGATGTGTTGACGTCTGCCGAGTTCTGTAATGCGCAACGCCGTATTGCTCATCTTTTGGGGATGTACGGGTTTGTGACTTTCATTGTAACCACCGTGCTGCTGATATTTTATTATCCGACGACTGCTACGCCAGCACCTCCTCTGACCACGACTTTATGGCACGTGGGTGCCTTGATGGTGTGTGTAGGCGGTTACTGGTTCTGGTTCTTTATTCGGGTCGATGTCGCTGCAGAGGGCAATGCGTGGTATCGGGTGATGCGCGCAGACTTGTTTATCCTCTCGCTTCTCGCCACGGCCACCTTTGCCCTGATCTGGTCAATCCTGCAGTCTTCTGGTGGCTCCACATGGCAAGCAATGCTTTTCTTTGCTTTGTTCATAACTGCCAGCACGACCCTGTTCGGCGGCGTGCTGTGGTCCAAGTTCGCTCACATGTTCTTTAAACCCGCCGCCGCGTTTCAAAGGCGCATGGAAGAAGCCGATGGCTCAAGATCAAACCTCCCACCGCCAGCCGATGCGCCCGCACAGTTTGGCCTGGGTATCAAACGCGAGTCGTCCCGGCACTATTGATCAAACAAATTAATCCCTGGTTTATTCAGTCAATCAACCGCTTGCTGGTTGTTGTCTTAGAACAGGAAAAACGGAGAATAAAATGCCAACTTTTGTTTATATGACCAAATGTGACGGCTGCGGTCACTGCGTCGATATCTGTCCATCGGACATCATGCATATCGATAAGACCTATCGACGTGCGGTCAACATTGAGCCGAATATGTGCTGGGAATGCTATGCCTGTGTAAAGGCTTGCCCACAAAATGCCATCGACGTGCGTGGTTATGCTGATTTTGCTCCGCTGGGACACAGTGTTCGCGTACTGCGCGAAGAAGAAAAAGGAACGATCTCCTGGAAGATCAAATTCCGAAATGGCCACGAGAAGAATTTTGTCTCACCCATAACCACGCAACCATGGGGGGAAAAGATTCCAAGGTTAGCTGATCTGGCAGAGCCTTCCCAAGAGGACCTCTATAACGAACTGCTGTGCCATGAGCCAGATGCCCTCAACACCGATGTCGGGTTGCCAATGATGGATAAGAGCAAATTTAAACAGGGAGTTTATTACTGATGGGTTTCAAAACAGTTTTTGAAGATTGCGACATTCTGGTTGTCGGCGGAGGTATGGGCGGCACCGGTGCTGCTTACGAAGCCCGGTACTGGGGGCGCGATTTAAAGATTGTAGTTGCCGAAAAAGCCAACATCGATCGTAGCGGTGCCGTCGCGCAGGGTTTGTATGCCATTAACTGCTACATGGGTATGCAGTGGGACGAGAACCAACCTGAAGATCATGTTCGCTATGCCCGCAACGACTTGATGGGCATGGTGCGCGAAGACCTGGCTTACGACATGGCCCGCCACGTGGACTCCACCGTACATAAGTTCGAAGAGTGGGGTCTGCCAATAATGCGTGATCCCGAAAATGGACGCTACCTGCGTGAAGGCAAGTGGCAGATCATGATCCATGGTGAAAGCTACAAGCCGATTGTCGCTGAAGCAGCCAAAAAATCTGCCGACAAGATCTACAACCGCATCATGATTACCCACCTGCTAATGGATGAAAGCAAACCCAACCGGGTGGGTGGCGCGATTGGCTTTAATGTCCGCACCGGCGATCTGCATGTGTTCAAGGCTAAAACCGTTATCGTGGGTGCCGGTGGTGCCTCACATATCTTTAAGCCCCGGTCTGTGGGTGAAGGTATGGGTCGGACCTGGTATGCGCCATGGAGTAGTGGCTCTGCGTACGCGCTGCCGATCCTCGCGGGTGCAAAGATGACCCAGATGGAAAATCGCATCGTGCTGTGCCGGTTTAAGGATGGTTACGGCCCGGTGGGGGCATATTTTCTGCACCTTAAGACCTATACACAAAATGCTTACGGAGACGAATACGAATCTAAATGGTATGACCATACCAAGGAGCTGGTGGGTGACTACATTGATCACCACCCCACACCTACCTGTCTGCGTAATCATGCCTTCATCGAGGAAACAAAAGCCGGACGCGGACCAATCCATATGGTGACCAAGGAAGCCTTTCAGGATCCCCACAAAGAAACCGTGGGTTGGGAGAACTTTCTCGGAATGACCATCAGCCAGGCTTGTGTCTGGGCGTCCCAGGACATTGACCCAAAATACACTAACCCTGAGCTGACCACATCTGAGCCTTATGTCATGGGCTCTCATGCCACCTGCTCGGGCGCATGGGCCAGCGGACCGGAAGATCTCTCTCCAGATGAGTACTACTGGGGGTACAACCGGATGATGACGGTCGAAGGGTTATTTGGTGCCGGTGATGCGCTCGGCGGAACTGCTCACGCATTTTCATCCGGATCGTTTACTGAAGGCCGCCTTGCCGCCAAGGCCGCAGTCAAATACATTCGGGAGCATGCAAGCGAGAAGATCCAGGTTTCAGAAAAGCAGATCGAGGATCGCAGGAAAGAGATCTACCAACCTATGGAAAACTACGAGGTCGGCCGTAACGAAATCGTGGGTGGAACCGTGTCGCCGAGCTACATACTGCCTATCCACGGCCTGCAGCGTCTTGAGAAGATCATGGATGAATATGTGGGCGGTATCGGTGCCAACTACATGACTAACGAACCCATGCTGCTGCGCGGACTTCACCTGCTGGCCACCCTGCACGAAGACCTGGAGCATATCGGTGCTGAGGATCTGCACCAGTTACAGCGTGCGTGGGAGTTGAAACACCGTACTATCACCTCAGAGTGTGTTACGCAACATACTCTGTTTCGCAAGGAGACGCGCTGGCCCGGTTACTACTATCGTGGTGACCATATGAAACTGGATGATGAAAACTGGCATGCTTTAACTCTATCGCACCGTGACCCGGAATCTGGCGAGTGGACCATGGAAAAAGCACCGGTCTATCACATCGTTGACTAGGCTATACCTGCAGGGCGGGACAAGTCCCGCCCTGCGTTTATTGTCGATACCTTCCTGCCCAATCCCGACATCACGCTTTACAGGTGCCTCGATTACGGTCCCGAGTTTTCTTCGCATTTAGAACGCCAGCGCCAAAAGGTTTCTCGGTAATCTCTTCTTTATTTTGAATCTACCTCGAAAGCGACGTACGAAACCGCTGGTGGGAAAGCAAAAGACCGCCCATAGCCATGAGCATGAATAGCAAAAAAAAGACGTCTTCTGCAAGCCGTCAACTGAATTGACCGACGAGGCCGGCCATTACCAAGCGGAATTGGATGCCCTCCAGAGAATGCTGGGTGCACCCCGATCGGACCTTGAAGCGCTACTTAAGCCTGCTCTGGCAAAACAGGTTTCGGTAAATCAGGTATCTGAACTTCTTGAGCAAAGTTGGGCCAGACTAGAGGAACTGCGTCAACTCGGTAAAGATGATTGGGGCGTTGCCTGGAAAGATCCTAAGATTGTCGCCGCACTTGCAAAGGCAAACCACTTTCTACAACCCGGTGACACATTCTCACTGGATAAGGCGAGCAACGCTTTGGCGAAAGCTTATGCGCGTGCTGTTGAATCAGGCGAAGCGTCGTTAACCCTCGCTCGTATCCGCGCAGGAGAAGCGCTGCTTGGCGCTCTTTTACAGGAGCACCCACGTGCGGCGGAGTTTTATGCCCAAGCTGCCGTACTGCCGGGGCTGGATCCGTCACTGCAATGGCACTACCAGAGCAGGCGAGCTTTGATTTTGGCCGATCTTGGCCGGGAGTTCATGGATAACGCTGCGCTCGAAGAGTGCATCCACATCTATCAAGACACCGTCCTGACATTAGTGCCTAAAATTCAAAATCCGCTGGACTGGGCCACAACACAAAATGATATTGGTAACGTGCTTGGCGTGCTTGGACAACGCCGGCGTGGCACCCGGATGTTGGAAGAATCGATTATCGCTTTTGAGAATGCGCTCTCAGAGCGAGATCGTGAGAAGGCTTCACTTGAATGGGCGGCCACACAGAATAATCTGGGCAATACTCTGGGCATCCTCGGGCAGCGTCAAAACAACACAGAGATGCTGGAAAAATCACTGCAAGCCTTCGAATGTGCGCTTGAAGTGCGTACTCAGGAAAACTCCCCTCGCGAATGGGCCTCTACACAAAATAATCTTGGCTCAGTACTGCAAGCACTCGGCCAGCAAAAAAACGACGTGCAGCTACTGAAAAGATCTGTCGAGGCATACAAACAGGTACTGTTGCAATGGACTCGTGACCAGGTCCCGCTGCGCTGGGCGGCAACCTTAAATAATCTTGGTACCGCACTGCGGATGCTGGGCGAACACCGCAAGAGCCCTCGTACGCTGGAAAAATCGGTCGCGGCGTACCGGAATGCACTCGCTGAAAGAACACGCGAGCGCGTACCCCAGGATTGGGCGATGACACAAAATAATCTTGGTGCTGCACTGCAAAAGCTCGGAGAGCGAGAGGAGAATACACAGATACTGGAGCACGCTATCGCTGCCTATGAGAACGCGCTCAAAGAGTGGACTCATGAGCAGATGCCAATGGCCTGGG
>CAUZJT010000152.1:0-6046 GCA_963580215.1 Gammaproteobacteria bacterium | reverse complement strand
GACGTTTGGCCAAAATTCCTGAGTGGTAATGCGAGGCACGTACTTAAGTTGAGCTAGCTGACTAGTGTTTAATGAAATCAGACTCTAACAATCTTGAATTAGGCAGAATTAACCGTAGGGCGCTATTGCAGCTTGCGGTCGCGAGCGCAGCCTTAGGGCTAGGGTTCAATCAAGTGTCGGCGAAAGGTTTGCGTGTCGTCGTTGCGGGCGCGGGGATAGTAGGCGCATCAATCGCTTACCATCTTGCAAAGGCTGGCGCCGCAGTTACCGTGGTTAATCAGGAAGGCCCGGCAACGCATGCCAGTCGCGGAACCTTTGCCTGGATAAACGCGACATGGGCCAAACAACCCCGTCACTACCATGCCTTCAATCAAGATGGGCTGTCGGGCTGGAAGGATCTTCAGCAGGCATTGAAAATCCCGATACGCTGGCAAGGTTCCCTTGAATGGTTTGAGCCGGCACAGCGCCAGGAAAAGTTAAAACAGCAGATACGCGAACAGGTGGCATGGGGGGAGAGAGCTCGATTTGTGTCATCACATGAACTCGCGTTACTTGAGCCGCAGGTGAATTTCAGGGATGCACGGAACGTAGCCTATTCGGAGAATGAGGCATGAGTATAAATATTGAAGAAAAACTAGAAATTCATGAGTTATTGAGTCGGGCCGCGTATGCCTACGATGAGCGGGAGATTGGCATGCTCGAAGCGTGTTTCGCTGAACAAGCCAGCTTTAGTATGCGTATTGCCGGTGGCGATCTGATTGGGCCATTTGAAAGCAAAAGCGGCATCATGGACTTGATGACCGGATCCATGGCGGAACAGACCGATGTGCGCCGCCACGTCATTTCGAACATTTTCTTCGAAGTCGCGGACGACAAGACTGTCGTTATTTCCAACCTGACTTTAATGGCTACGGAGAACGACGATATTCAGCTCCTGTCCTCGGGGGTTTATCGCGACCAGGTGATAAAAGAAAACGGACAGTGGTGTATAGCCAGTCGATACCTTGAACTGGACAAGCCGTACTAGGAGTAAGTGATCCGGTTGGTTATGCGCCAGGCTAGAGGGGCTGGGTTGTGAACAGTTATTTTAAATAGTGTTTTCCGAGATTTCAAAAGTATCCTGATTGGTTTTTTTTGCGAAAAGAAGTCTGTTGAGTAGTTTTGCGCAAATGCGTCCTGAAGCTCATGGACTCTGTGATGTCAGAAGACGACTAGCGAGAACACAGAGGCGTGTGCGCCTAAATAGATTCCTGGTGGACGATACGGGCTGCTTTTGCAATCTTGCAGAAATACGGTTAAAACTTATTTATCCCGATAGGCAAAAATTTTAGCCATCGCACCGCTCTAGCTGATGAGGTCATTGAATCTATATGAGAAGAATCACCGATGCTATGCTGATGACGCTGCTGCTGTTATCCAATGCTGGTATGGCTGCTGAGAAAATCCTGATAGATACCGATCCAGGCGTAGACGATGCGCTTGCAGTGGTCTTTGCGTTTGCTTCAGACGATCTCGAAGTGGTCGGTCTAACGACGATATTTGGAAATGTTGAGACTCAGCTGGCGACCCGCAATGCGCTGCGTCTGTTAGACATTGTAAATGTAGATGTGCCGGTTGCTGAAGGCGCTGTAAAACCATTGTATTCAAAAAAACTGGCAACGCCTGATTTTGTGCATGGTAAGGATGGTTTTGGTGAGATTTACCTGCCTGAATCACGACGGCGGCCGTTAGCTGAGTCTGCAGCCGAATTTATCGTCAGGACCGTCATGGCGAGTCCGGGCGAGATTACGCTGGTTGTACTCGGGCCAATGACCAATATTGCTTTGGCACTTGCACTTGAGCCCGATTTGCCCAGGAATGTCAAAAGAGTTGTTGCCATGGGCGGGGTGCTGCAGGTAATGGGAAACGTCTCGCCGGTTGCTTCAGCTAACATACTCGGTGATGCCCATGCTGCAGATATTGTCCTGGGAACCCCATGGGATGTCATTCTGGTTCCGGCGGATACCACTCGTCAGGTGAGGGTCACCGATCAATGGTTGCAAGGTATCCGTGCTAATGGTGGGAAACAAGGCGAGTTCATCTATGACATTAGTCGTTTTTACCGAGACTTTTACCGCAGAGGCGGCGTGAACGATGGGTTTTATAATCATGATCCCACTGCTATGGCTTTTGTCGTCGATCAATCTCTTTTCCAGACGGAGCAACGGGCTATTCGAGTGGTGACTGACGGCATTGGCATTGGCGATGTCATCGCTGCTAAGGAAGTACATTATAAGGTGGCGGGTCCTTGGTACGGTATTCCGCTGGCCACCATTACAACCGAGGTTGATGCCAAAGGTGTTATGCAAATGTTGGAAGCCGCTTTAGTCGGGCGTTAAGCGCTCCTGGAGAATGATTATGCGCCGGGTTCTCGCGCTACTGGCGAAGGTTAACGAAACAGTCTGTGGCGCAGCAAAAAATTTAGCTGGGCTGCTGCTTATGGCAATGCTGCTCATTGTGGTGATGCAGATTGTGTTTCGTTATGTGCTCAACGACTCACTAGTCTGGAGCGAAGAATTGGCCAAAGCTATGATGGTATGGACGGCATTCCTGGTGGCACCGTGGGCTTACCGAATAGGGGCAAATGTTCGCATCGAGCTCTTTATAGATGAGATGCCGCTGGTATTCAGAAACTCGCTAACGTTACTGCTTAATGCTTTGGTGTTCTGGATCGTTGCTGTGTTTTTTTGGGAAAGTGTCGGGTTCTGGCAGCGTGGACTGACGGTGCAGGCAGACAGTTTGCCCTTTCCGGTTGCCTGGTTCTATTCTATCGTACCGATCACGTTTGCGTTCATGGTCCTGGTAGGAGCCGAGCTACTGTTACGTAATATACTCACTTTACTGAATCCGGATGAAGTCTTCGATCTGTCTCATCTCAATGATGCTTACCAAATAGAATAGTCCAACTTAGCCTATGTCATTTGCGTATTTCTGGATATTTATATTTCTGCTGGCAGCCAGTATGCCGGTGGTTTTTGCATTATTGGTTGGCCCCGGATTGAGCCTGGCTTTTGATGGTGAGCAGGTTTTCTTCAAAACCCTGCTATCCAGGCTTTATAACGGTATGGATTCATTTCCATTGATGGCTTTGCCGTTTTTCATTCTCGCCGGTCAGATCATGAATTCCGGTGGTATCACTCGATCAATTGTTGGCTTTAGCCAGTCGATGATCGGTCATGTTCGTGGCGGGCTTGCGCAGGTCAATATTGTTTCATCGCTGTTGTTCGCAGGCCTTTCTGGTTCAGCCGTCGCTGATGCTTCTGCGCTTGGCAAGATATTCATTCCCGCCATGCACGAGAACGGCTATAGCCGTCCGTTTTCGGCTGCGATCACGGCTGCTTCTGCTGTTATCGGTCCGATTATTCCACCATCGGGGATTATGATTCTTTACGCTTTCATCATGAATGTGTCGGTTGCGGGGCTGTTTGCAGCCGGACTCGTCCCCGGGTTATTGATCGCCTGCGGGCTTATGATGATGACCGGTTACTTGGCCAGGAAGCATGGATATCCTGTAGCTAATCGACGCGCCACGTGGCCTGAGCGAGGGGTAGCGTTGCGTAGCGCGCTACCGGCACTGTTGACACCAGTGATTCTCCTTGGGGGCATTCTCGGCGGTGTATTTACACCGACGGAGGCAGCAGCAGTCGCTGCGGTTTACGCGATCCTGATCTCGGTTTTCTACTTGCGTACGCTAGAGCTGAAAGCGTTATTCCCTGTTTTTGTTTCATCGGTTGTACAGTCTGGCATCGTGCTGCTGTTGGTGGGTGCTTCGGTATCGTTTGCGTGGATTATCACGGTCTCTGGGCTCGCCGATACCGTTGCCGATGGTATGGCCAGTGTCAGTGATAATATCTTGGTTCTTTTGTTCCTGCTTAATATCTTCCTTTTGCTAATCGGTATGTTTCTTGATGCCGGACCGGCTGTTCTGGTACTTGGACCGGTGCTCGGGCCAATGTTTATCGGTCTTGGCATTGATCCATTGCACTTTGCAGTGGTCATGTGTGTCAATGTGACAGTGGGCCTGGCAACACCACCCATGGGACTGGTGTTGTTTGTTAGCGCAGCGGTATCTCGAGAAAGAGTGGAAACGATCGCCCTGCACATGCTGCCTTTTCTACTGGTAGAGATTCTGGTTATTTTCCTGATCACCTATTTTCCAGTGCTGTCTTTAGCCCTGCCGCGCTGGCTGGGATTCGCATAGGTAGATGCCTATGACCCGACAACAGATATTGCTCAGCGTATTTTTGTTGATAACCATCAGCAGCTTGGTGGGTATCCTCAATTCCGGCGGTGGGTCTAATGCCGAACATAAGATTCGCATCTCCCTGCTCGGCACATCGGAAGATGAAGACTACGATGGTGCTCTGGCTTTCAAACACTATGTGGAGAGCCGAAGCGATTCTGCTATAGCGGTCGATTTGTATCCCTCTGGCCAATTTTGTTCCACGGAAAGGGAATGTCTAGAGGCATTACAGGCAGGCGTATTGCAGGTTTTTATGTTTACAACCGGGGGTTTCGGTAGTGTATACGGACCAGCACAGGTGCTTGATCTGCCTTATGTCTTTCGTGATGACGCAGTGGCAGAGTGCGTGCTCGATGGCCCGATCGTTGATTTATTGAGCCAAACCGTGCTTGATGCAGAGCTGGGTATTCGCTTGATGACGGTTTCTAATACTGGCGGGTGGCGTAATTTTGCCACAACGGATCGGCCGATTCTGACGCCAGAGGATGTCCGGGGAAGCAAAATACGCACCATTACAGCGCCGTTGCAACAGGAGCTGGTTCGCCAGCTCGGTGGTAATCCGACGCCTATTTCCTGGTCTGAGGTCTATTCTGCGCTGGCAACCGGTGTTGTTGATGGCACTAAGAATGGCATTCATGACATTGTCAGTATGCAACTTCATGAACAGATCAAGTACGTCACTCTGGATGGCCATGCTTACATGGGGGGACTTTGGTGGTACTCCGAGAAATCCTGGCAAGCACTGCCAGAATCGCTGCAGAGCGTTGTGCAGGAAGGTTTTTCTGAATTAAAAGGCACGACTCGCAGGGCGATCAAGCATTGGGAGGCTGAGTCCTACATCGTCTTTGAAGAATCCGGTGGCACGTTGTTTGTGCCGAACCTTGAGGAGCGAAAATTGTTTCGAGATGCCGTGTCTGGAATGCGCCAATGGTACTCACAGGCCTATGGTGATGAGTGGCTGGATCGCCTTGATCAAGCAGTGAAGGAGTGTGAGTCCACATAAAGATGTGGTAATTTGGAGATCAGGCCTGCTAAAGGACGTCTCTATCGATTTCCGGGTAAAGAGCTTGCCCTGCAACATGCAAAGCGCATGATCGATACAGCAGTCCAGTTCCTACCTGCTATTTCCGGGGCAAACGTAAAGCAAGTCTACATAGGGTGGCGTCCGCTGCCGCTGGATGGCCATCCAGTTCTGGGCGTATCCCCTGTTCGTCCTGACGTCTACCTTGCGGTAATGCCAGCGGCTGACTACTCCGTCACCATACGCCACCACCTTTGGGTTTGCGCGCTGTCTGTCTTTCGTAGCGCTATCCAGTCAATATGCGCATCGTCAGGCTTATTGCGGTCCAGATCGATGGCCCAGAGTGCGTCAATTTCGTTGGGGACTACCGAGTAACGAACGTCAATTACCCGGTCAGGCTCAGTCGGATCAATCGCCAGGTAACTGTTCGAAAACCACCGGAACCGTTCCACATCCCTGGCCTGCTGGCTGGTCGGATCGAGCCACGTGAAATGCTTGTCCAGGTTAAGTTTTTCAGCGCTATCGCCGGGGAAGAACTTATTCTCTAATCCGACACGGACACCATCAACAAAGAACCTGTCTTGTGTTTCATACACCACCTTCCACAGAATGAGATTCGCAAATCCGGGTTTGGCTTCCAATCGAATAGGATCGTGCCCTCTTTCTGCGGCCAGTTCGTAGCCGGCGGCAATTGCCCTGTCTCGCTGAAATACGCCTATAAGCAGGTAACAAACAGCCCATGA
>CAUZJT010000151.1:0-6066 GCA_963580215.1 Gammaproteobacteria bacterium | reverse complement strand
CACTGACAAGCCTGACTCACCGCACCTGCTTGCTAACAAGATCAACGCAGAACTCTATCTTGGGTTTGCTGAGCACGATTCCTACGTCGAAGACTTCGTGATTCCCGACCTTACAGCGGCACTGGATGCAAACAATGTAACCTATACGTTGGAAACTCATCCAGGCACTGAACACGGCTTCTGTTTTAAGCAGCGACCGTCCTATGACGAACCCGCAGCCAACAGAGTCTGGGACATTCTGTTTGATCTTTACAAACGGACACTGAACTAGCAGGTTATTTCTAGAGAATTTGCTGGCTACAACCTGAGTACTCCCTTGGCAATGACATTACGCTGAATCTCGTTAGAACCGCCGTAAATTGTCGAAGCACGTCCGAAGTTGTGATCGCTAACGGCAGTCACCGAATACTCGGGTCCGATGCACGTATCATCACTTTCGCCGCGAATCTGATAAATATCGAAAGGCATCGCGTAATATGCGACGGCTTTCACTCTGATCTCTTCTAGCATCTGCTGAAGCTCAGAGCCAAGAATTTTTAACGCCGACGCCTCGGCGCCGACAGTTTTACCACCGGACATTGCGCTTAATATCTTTGATTCGATGCCAGCGAGCGCCTCGAGTTTGATTTCAGCCTGGTTGATCTGGCGAATAAAAACATCATCTTGCGCCAATGTTTGGCCAGTATTATCAGGTTCCTGGCGGGAGATTTCTCGCAGTGCTTCTATGGCTCTTCTTGAGCTGGCAACACCGGCGATGCCCGCGCGCTCATGGCCTAATAGGAACTTGGCGTAAGTCCAGCCTTTGTTTTCCTCGCCGATGCGATTGCCGACAGGTACCTGGACATCGGTGAAGTACACCTCGTTTAAATGGTGCAATCCGTCAATAGAGACAATGGGTTTGACTTCGATGCCCGGAGAATTCATATCGATTAATAAAAACGAGATGCCTTGCTGCGGCTTGCATTCTTTATCCGTCCGAACCAACGCGAAAATCCAATCAGCCTTGTGGGCATTGGTGGTCCAGATTTTCTGGCCATTCACTACGTAGTTATCGCCATCTCGCACTGCGCTGGTTTTTAGTGACGCGAGATCGGACCCACTGCCAGGCTCGGAGTATCCCTGACACCACCATAAACTGCCGTCCATAATGCCTGGAAGGTGCTGTTTCTTTTGCTCATCCGTGCCAAAAGTATAAATAACCGGCCCCACCATACTGATACTAAAAGGCATGATCATTGGCGCGCCGGCCAGCGCATTCTCTTCATTAAAAATATGTTGCTGCATCAAGCTCCAATCGGTACCACCGTATTCTTTCGGCCAGCTTGGGGCAATCCAGTTCTGATCGAAAAGGGCTTTGTGCCACTCCTGCCCTATCGCTTTAGGTATTCCGAAGCCCAAAGCCGCCGCCTTACGCATTTCCGGAGTTAGATTGTTAGCGAGAAAATCACGAACTTCTGTTCGAAAAGAATTCAATTCAGTAGAGATCATGTTGCTATTCCTTAGTCGACCACTTATTTCACCAATTTTGGGAGAATAGCAATAAATAAAGTCATTAACGATCTAAGAGGAACTCAATACCCGCCGTATCTGGCCGGAGCCACCGGATGGCTGGATCGCCACAAATTAGATTAACCAGAGGATAGATTGAGCAACCGCACTCTGGAGCGAAGTTGGGACAATGTACATCTCGATATACATCGCGATTGCCTGTCTGTTTACGTTAATTTCCGTAAAAATACTGACGGAGACCCATGGTACGGATTTGGATAATGCCGGTGCAGTGAAATGAGCAGGACCATCCAATTGTTCAGGTTTTGACGGATGCAGGTTGCGGGAAAACATTTTATATATAAAATGTAGAGTCCAGTCCTCACTGCAATCGCACTATGTGGAAGCCACACGAACGAATTAAATATACCGTTGTAGAAGACCAGTGGCCGACCGCTAAAGAGGTAGAGGCGAGCAGGTTATTCGGTCCCATTCAGATTGGCCCCATGAAACTTGGCTCGCGCACCTGGGTACCGGCGATGGTGCCGTGGAGGTCAAACGAGAATGGTGATGTCACAGAAGACGTACTGGCATGGTACGAACGATTCGCCCGCGGAAAACCCGGTGTGATCGTTGTAGAAGCAACTGGCATCCGTGATATACCCAGTGGCCCTTTGTTGCGCATCAGCAGCGATAAATACCTATCAGGGCTTACCAGACTGGTAGACACTATTAAAACAGCCAGCGATGGTGAAACTCGCGTTCTCATCCAGATTATCGACTTTCTTCAAATCCGTCGAAGACCGGATCCAACAAAGTATCTGAATCGGCATCTGATACTTAGGCCTGAACATTACGTCGCCTTATCCCTGCCTTTTGAAGTAGAAAACGAACTCGCAGTGCGTGCTGCATTGCGATCGCTTTCGCCCGAGGACCTGGAGTCTGTTCTTAACCAGAAAGAATGGGAAGATCTGCAATACGGTTATCGCGAGCGAATAACCGACACTCACCTGCCACATATCGCTCAACTACCGGAAATATTGCCACAGCTGTTTTCCGATGCGGCAATCAGAGCGGAAGCAGCAGGATTTGACGGTGTGGAGTTACATTATGCACACGCCTACACCATGGCTTCATTCCTCTCCGCAACCAATAACCGCACGGACGGATATGGCAACAGCCTTGAAGGCCGATTGCGTTTGCCCCTTGAGGTTTATAGAGCCGTTCGTGAAGCGTGCTCAAAAGACTTTGTTGTCGGGTGCCGGTTTTTGAGCGATGAAATTATTGACCAGGGTACACGCATTGAAGAGGCGTGCAGTATTGCCCGGGCGCTGGCAGATGCAGGAATGGATTTTCTTTCAGTTTCCAGAGGTGGCAAATTTGACGATGCTAAACAACCCAGAGTTGGGGGTGCCGTGTACCCATACACGGGACGTAGTGGTTACGAATGCATGCCTAGTTATATCTCGGATGCACAGGGCCCCTTCGGGCGAAATGTTGAACCTGTTTCCCTGATACGTGAATTTTTGCGCCAAAATGGGCTGAACACGCCGGTAGTTCTAGCGGGCGGGCAATACGGTTTCTACCAGGCTGAATCACTCCTAAAAGAGAACAAGGCAGACATAATAGGCTTCGCGCGCCAGGCGCTGGCAGATCCGGACTGGTTTTTAAAAGTAAAACTCGGCCTTGGCAATCAGGTGCGCTTGTGCAAATACACTAATTACTGTGAAGGTCTGGACCAGAAGCACAAGCAGGTTACCTGCGAACTGTGGGATCGGGAAAACCTGGACCAGCCTGGTATCAGTAAATCTCATGACGGAAAGCGTCGTTTGCTGGCACCCGTGTGGTCCCCGCCGGTAATTGAACCCGTTACAAAATAACCGGCCCTAACTCTGGATAGCGAGAGCTTCCTCGAACGCTACGTTATCGTCACCGGCAAAGGCCGCGTCCCGCAACTGCGCAAGTTCCGTTGCAGACGGCAAACTAGTATTGGTTTTTGAATCTGCCAAGTTTTGGACGCGTTGAATGATTTTCAACATTTGTTGAGTGGTGCGATACCGGGTATCCCCATATCCTTTGATCAACCGGCCACAGCTTGCAAGTTCAACTGCAGCTTCCTGGTCGTGCGCAGCCAAAACATGGACTGCTTCCAGCCAAAGGGCTATGAGCGTATGTTCGTGTTGATAACCCAAACTGCCACGACGAAATCTGCGCATTTTGGCCAGTATAGTAAGCAGGGCAAAAATGCTCACAGTGTCGGTCCGCAGCTTGCGTCCACCCATAAAAAAATTGATAAGGCCAAGCATTATGCGGCTATTAGAAATAGCGGATGCTAAACCAACGGGTAACATCGCACATACTTCCTCAACACGCGGTCTGAAAAATTCCGCGACATACAAAATTTGTTGGTCCTCTGCTCGTACTTCCTTCCGAATGGAATCACCACGTGCCACGCGGGTTTTCAATTGCGCAACTCGAGGAATATCTTCGTAACACATCCAAAGTGCCAAATACCTCGCAACATGACGGCTTAGCAGAAAATCGGAATTTCCATTGTCCAGTCTGGCAATGCCCTCCAGGTGATCCAGGTATTGTCGGGCATAATCAATATCCTGATAGTCCACCAGTTTAGTAATGCCGTGATAGAGAATTTCGTGTAAACACGGCTCATACGCCCTGGCAAGCGTAAAGAGCGCTTTACCCTGGTCTGTTTTGGCATCCGGAAATACAAAATCTGCATCTGATTGTGCTGGATCAAAACTTTCAACTACTGAGGCCGGTTTACCAGCGCGCTCGAAACTTGCATTAAAGGCAGACAGGTTACTCTCTACGGATTTTCCGCTTTCACGAATCGCCAGCTCGTAACTTGCCCTATCAAAGGGCAAGGTGTCAGAGGCCGCCAGCGCTCCAAGCATAACGGAGCTGATAACTGACTGATGCGCACTAGCCAGTTGCTCCATATCGTAGTGGATAAATCGCTTTGCGTACCGGTCCGCCAGACCAAGCAATGCAGTTGCATCAATTGATCCATCTCCCACATCGGATTTTTCACTAATGCCATACACCCGATGGCTGGAAGATATAAGGGTAGTTTTGTCTTTGCTTACAAAACCTCGTTCAATCATCCGCCCTGCTTCGGCAATTTCCGAAGTAATAGTGATATCTATGTCTCCCTGAGCAGGGAAAAGGGACAACACGGGCTGTTCGTTTCCGGCTACTGCACGCGGGTACAATTCCAAATAGTAAATTGTCGCACCGGTACGCTGTGCAACGCCCGCAAGAGAAGTGGTCTGGCACAACCAGTTATTAGCTTCGGCTACGTCGATGACCCAATTGGTAAACACACCACCGCCTTCACCCCCAAGCGCTGCAGCTACCATTTTTATGGGTTTTACAGCATTGCTCACAGGGAATTCGCGGCTAATTGGTCGTCCTGCATCCAGGAAATTACCCGTCGTCGTACTCTGGCTATAAAGCGGTCCCAGGCACTGGGGTTGTATATTAGATCCACCCGTGAAAAAGACGGACAAAGCACCGCCGAATGGACATTCTCTCCACACACCCCACACCCAACACAACTGTTATCGACATAACTCACCGGGTCTTCACGCAGCGGGTCGGGGTTTGGCTTTATCGTTAGTGATGGGCAACCTGATAATCTTATGCAGGCATGGTCACCGGTACAGGTTTCACTATCGATAACGAACCTTGAACGCACAGTACGGCGTCCGTCATTTATAGATTTTTTGATCAGTGGTTTTATCCGGCGCTGCCGGTTCAACATACACTCCCCTTCGGCAATAATCACCTTAAGCCCGGGTTCCCCGGTGGTCAAAGCCTCGCGCAGTGTAGCTTTCATTTTATCTATGCTGTACGTGCTAACAGTTCTAATCCATTTTACCCCAGCGCCACGACAGGCTTCATCGATAGACTGCTGATCCAGCCTGCTGGCTTTGTCAGTATCCATTGTCGTGGCTATCAGACGATTGGGTTGCACCAGCGAAGGGATATCCTGACCACCGGTGGCTGCAGCATATCCATTATTTACGATTATCAGCACGCCATCGTGTTTATTAAAAACAGCACTGGTAACGCCACTGGTCAATCCATTGTGCCAAAAGCCACCGTCACCCATGATGCTGATAGCCTTGTGGGGCAGCGCAGTGCGGATGCTGGATGAACTGGCCAACGACAAGCCATAACCCATAATGGTATTGCCCAGATTAAAGGGTGCAAGAGTCGCAAAAGAGTGACAACCAATGTCGGAGGAGATATGAAACTCTCCCAGGTCTTTCTGTACCTGTTTAATCGCAGAAAACATTGGGCGCTCTGGACATCCGGTACACAGTCCCGATGGTCTGGGAGGAACATTTTCGGCTAATAACTGGCTATCTTCCGCGACGAGCACTTTTTGGAAACCGCGCACTTCTGCACTTGTTAGCCGCAGATTCAGCCCCTCGACGGGAAACCGCTCCAAAAATTCCGTAATGCCAAGTAGGGTTATTTGACCAGTATATTCACCGGCACTTGGCAATATTTCCTTACCATATAGTCGCGTATCGATATCGGCCTTGCGAA
>CAUZJT010000150.1:0-6149 GCA_963580215.1 Gammaproteobacteria bacterium | reverse complement strand
GGTATTTTCCCAAGAATCCTCCATTAAATCTATCGGAGAAGGCAACTTTAATGGATCAATTGCGAGGTAAAAGGCGGGTTTCGATATAATCTCGGTGCGATTAGGCAAAAAATTTAACCAAAGGCGATTGTCACTTGGTGCAGGCACGAAAAAAGAACACGCGTAACGCGACTAATACCGGTATATCGCCGCGCCTGGTTCGGCTAGGTCGAGAGGTTCTGGTGATTGGACTGGTTGCTTTGACAGGTTATCTGCTGGCCTGTCTGGTGTCTTACTCTGCCTTTGATCCGGGGTGGACCTCTACCGGCGTGGGGGGGCCGATCCGGAACTTGGGAGGGCGCTTTGGGGCCTGGTTCGCGGACCTTTTTCTTCATGCTTTCGGCTATTCGGCCTATCTTTTTCCTCTAATTTTCGGTCTATTGAGTGCCCGTATTTTGAGGCGCTCAATAGAGGTTAACAGCCGCCATATTCGCATAATGCATGGGCTTGGCTTTACCCTAACTGTGGTCTCAGCTTGCGGGATCGAATTTCTCCATTTTGGCTCTGGGCTAGACCGCGGTTCGGTAGCCGGAGGCGGATGGCTTGGCATTGTCGTTGGAAGCTGGTTACTCGATGTTTTCGGTTCGGTTGGAGCGACTGTCGCGCTGGTGGTTTCTCTAGTCGCCGGACTATCCTGGGCGCTTGACGTGTCGTGGTTTACCATCATGGACCGTGTTGGGGCATGGTCCTGCCAGCTGGCAGATAGAGGTTGGTCGCTAGTCACCGACTGGGCGGACAGAGTTCAGGGCGCCCGTTCCCGACGCAAACGTCAGGAGAGTGTTGCGGAGTTGCGCCGCGAGATGGATCAGAAAGAGCCCCCTCGGATAGAGCCAAAAATTGCGCCAAGTAGGGAAGGCGCTCGGATTCACAAAGAAAAACAAGCTTCGATCCCCCTATTTATCGAAGGCAAGGGGCCTCAAGGCGATCTTCCACCACTGAAGTTACTTGACCGGCCAGGTGAACAGGTCGGCGGATACAGTAAAGAGACGTTGGAAATGATGTCGCGCTTGGTAGAGAAAAAACTGCGCGATTTCAACGTAGAGGTCAGAGTAGTTTCCGTACAGCCGGGCCCTGTGATTACTCGCTTCGAGATCGACCCGGCAGCAGGCATTAAAGCAAGTCAGATAGTAGGTTTAGCCAGAGATCTCGCTCGCGCCTTGTCAGTAGTGAGTGTTCGTGTGGTGGAAAACATTCCCGGGAAAACCTACATTGGCCTGGAGATACCCAATGAAAGCCGGGAGACTGTTTTTCTGCTTGAAGGGTTGGCCTCAGAAGTATACGAGAGCAGCAAGAGTCCGCTGACCCTTATTCTTGGTAAGGATATTGCCGGGGAAACCATCGTTTCGGATTTGTGCAAGATGCCGCACTTACTTATAGCTGGCACTACTGGCGCGGGAAAATCAGTTTGCGTCAACGCAATAATTTTGAGCATCATCTACAAATCTACCCCTGAAGATGTCCGCCTGATTATGATCGATCCGAAAATGCTTGAGCTTTCGGTATATGAAGGAATCCCACATCTGCTGACGCCAGTGGTTACGGATATGCAAAAGGCGGCTAACGCGCTGCGCTGGTGCATTGTGGAAATGGATCGGCGATTTCGTCTTATGGCGGCCCTGGGGGTGCGAAATATTGTCGGCTACAACCGCAAGGTAAAAGCTGCAATTGATGCAGGCAAACCCTTGGATGATCCGTTGTTTATCCCGCTGCCGGGAGGGGATGTAAATACGCCTCAACTCGAGACGATCCCCTATGTGGTAGTTATTATCGACGAGTTTGCCGATCTACTGATGGTGGTTGGGAAAAAGATTGAGGAACTCATCACCCGAATTGCCCAGCGAGCTCGAGCGGCCGGCATCCACTTGGTGTTGGCAACTCAGAGACCGTCAGTCGATGTAGTCACAGGGTTGATTAAAGCAAATATTCCGACCAGAGTCGCATTTCAGGTGTCGTCACGTGCCGATTCACGCACAGTGCTCGATCAAATGGGAGCTGAGCAACTACTGGGTCACGGCGACATGTTATTTTTGCCGCCGGGCACGGGGTTTCCCATTCGGGTTCACGGTTCATTTGTCTCGGATCAGGAAGTTCACCGAGTAGCAGATCAGTTACGAAGCAGCGGCGAGCCGGAGTACCTGGAAGCGGTGATTGATAACACCGCGCTTGGTGATTCTGTGTCGGTTGAGGGTTTGGGAGGAAGCGACAGCGGAGAAGATGATCCACTTTATGACAGAGCTTTATCTTTCGTCACCGAAACTCGGCGAGCCTCAATATCATCGGTTCAGCGCCATCTGCGGGTCGGTTACAACCGGGCAGCAAGAATGGTAGAAACAATGGAAGCGGCTGGTGCTGTAGGCCCCCTCGAAAACGGCAAGCGGGAGGTACTGGCTCCGCCCCCACCAAAGTGAAAAAGGATTTAATGTCAAATCTCAATTGGGACTGGTATCGGTTTCTGGTGTTCGGACTGGCTGGTACGGTTCTGGTTTTTATCCCAGTACCATCGGCTTTGGCTGATGGGGATTTACTGGAAGATTTTTTTGTTAAGGTTCGCACACTGCAAGCTGATTTCCATCAGGTTGTCCTCGACGAAGATCTTATGCCATTGCAGGAGACTTCCGGACGAATGTGGCTTTCCCGGCCAGGCCGATTTCGCTGGAGTTATGGTCACCCGGTGGAGCAAGAAGTGCTGGCAGATGGCTTGCGTCTTTGGGTCTATGACGTTGGGCTTGAACAAGTGATCGTTAGAAATCAATCAAAAACCCTGGGCAATACCCCAGCCGCATTACTCGTCAATGCGGATAAACCTGGTGATTCCTATTTGATTGAGTACCTCGGCGAACAAGGTGCAATCTCGTGGGTCACTCTTTTTCCTAAAGATTCCTCCGCACCCTTTTCTCAGATTCAGCTCGGGTTTGAAAATGGCGACTTGCATCTGGTGCAGATGCTGGATCAGTTGGATCAGATTACCCGGCTCCAGTTTGATAACGTTATCGTCAACGATCAATTGCCGAAAGACCTTTTTAGACTAGACCTGCCCGCAGGGGTTGACGTGATCGAAGAGGAGCTTTGACAAGGTGCTTCATTATTTTGTGATTGGTGCTGGCGGTGCATTAGGCGCGATGCTGCGCTTTTTTGCACACACACGAATTGCGGCCTTAACAGGGCCTGGGTTCCCCTGGGGCACTTTGCTCATTAACATCACTGGCTCGTTTTTTCTGGGCGCCCTCGTGGTTATTCTTAGCGCGCGCGGGCCAGCTGTAGATCTTGTACGCAGCGGGTTGTGTATTGGACTATTGGGGGGGTTTACTACGTTTTCTGCCTTTTCGGTAGAAACCTTGACCCTGCTTGAGGCCGAGCAATGGCAAAGAGCCTTGGTGAATATCGTATCCAGTGTATTGTTGTGCCTGCTTGGTGCTGCCGCTGGCGTTGCGGCGGCTCGTCAATTTTAAACAGCAAATAATAAGGAAGAAGATGCTCGACCCGCAACTTTTACGCAGCGATTCCGAAGGGGTAGCCAACTCTCTGGCAGCGCGAGGTTTCGATCTCGACGTGCAGCAGTTTGGCGAACTCGAAAACCGAAGAAAGTCTCTCCAGACGCGCCAACAGGAGCTTCAAGCTGAGCGCAATCGTTCGGCTAAGGAGGTTGGGCAGGTGAAAGCCTCTGGCGGTGATGCCGCCGAACTTATCGCACAGACGGCCGGGCTTGGAGAGGCGATCGCCAAGGTTGAGTCAAGCCTTGAGGAGGTTCGCCGTTCGTTGGATCATATTGTTCGAGAGATTCCGAATATCCCACATGACAGCGTTCCGGCTGGCGACAGCGAAGCGGATAACATTGAGCAACGGCGTTGGGGCACGCCGACGGCTTTAGCCTTTGAGCCGCTGGACCACGTCAGCTTGGGCACTGGCCTTGGGATGATGGACTTTGAATCGGCGACGCGCTTGACCGGAAGTCGATTCGTGGTCCTCACAAATGGTATCGCTCGAATGCATCGTGCGCTTATTCAGTTCATGTTCGATATCCACACCCTCGAACACGGGTATGAGGAGACCTACGTTCCTTACCTGGTCAATGCAGAATCGCTTTTCGGCACAGGACAACTGCCTAAATTTGCCGATGATCAATTCATGACGGTGGGGGATCCACCTTACTACTTGATCCCTACCGCCGAAGTGCCGGTCACTAATCTTTTTGCTGGCGGCATCCTCAACGCAGAAGAATTGCCAGTCAGGCGCGTCTGCCATACACCCTGTTTTCGGCGTGAAGCCGGGTCTTACGGCAAGGACACCCGGGGAATGATCCGCCAGCACCAGTTCGAGAAAGTAGAGCTGGTCCAGGTAGTGGAACCGGATAAATCCTGGGATGCACTTGAGGAGTTGACCGGCCATGCCGAGGTCATTCTTCAAAGGCTGGAATTACCGTATCGTGTCGTCACTTTGTGTAGTGGGGATCTGGGGTTTTCGGCGGCCAAGACCTACGATCTTGAGGTGTGGCTTCCGGGGCAACAGTGCTATCGTGAGATATCGTCCTGTAGCAACTTTGAAGCTTTTCAGGCGCGACGAATGCAGGCTCGCTGGCGAAATACTACTAGCGGTAAGCCGGAATTGGTGCACACACTGAATGGCTCGGCCTTAGCGGTAGGACGGACACTGGTAGCGATTATTGAAAACTACCAAGATCAATCAGGGGCGGTCCGAGTCCCCAATGCCTTGCAGCCTTACATGGGTGGAATCGAGAGCATTACCCCCTAACAAAAAGCCCCGGCAGGTACCGGGGCTTTAATGCAACATTTTCGGCTGGAATCAGTCGTCGCCGCCAAATATCCCAAGAATCTGCAGCAGGCTCAGGAACAGGTTGTAGATTGCTACGTACAGCGTGATCGTAGCCATAATGTAGTTGGTCTCTCCGCCATGGATGATTGCGCTTGTCTGGTAGAGAATAAGGCCGCTCATTAGCAGAATGAACATTGCCGAGACGGCTAGCGAAAGCGCCGGAATACTGAAAATCACAGCCCCAAGGCCAGCCAGAAAGGCAACCAGAATACCGGCGAATAACATCCCACCTAAGAAGCTGAAATCCTTTCGGGAAGTCAGCGCATAGGCGGACAACCCCACGAATATCAGGCCAGTGCCCGCAAGGGCTGTCATCACCAGTTGGTCGCCGTTCGGTATTGAATTAACGTACAGATTGATGATCGGGCCTAGGGTCAGACCCATGAAGCCGGTCAGAGCGAAGACAAAGACCAGGCCAAGAGCAGAGTTACGAAAACGCCTTGCCGCGTACATCAGTCCAAAGTAGCCTATGAGTGTGATAACCAGTCCGGGGTGCGGCCATTGCATCATCATGGATAGGCCGGCCGTTGCTCCACTGAAGAGCAACGTTGCTGACAGCAGAGCATAGGTGTTCCTGAGGACTTTATTGAATTCCACGCCTTGGACGGCGGGGCGGGTCGCGCTAAGGGTTTGGCGGTTGATCATTGTACGAGGGCTCTCCATAAGTTCGGTTGGAATAAAAGGTACAACTTTTATCTGAGGTAATTATGCCAGAATTCAAGACCCATTGTGGTCCTAAAGCTTGGGGTTAGTGCGCTCGAAACCTTATAATTCGAAGCAGTATCGGTTTCGGTCTGTCTTGGACCGGCCTCATGGAGAGGTGGCAGAGTGGTCGAATGCGGCGGTCTTGAAAACCGTTGAACTGAAAGGTTCCGGGGGTTCGAATCCCTCCCTCTCCGCCACCACGCTTTCGCAAAATCGATCGGAGCATGGCGTTAGCCCTCCAGCTTATCCTTTGATAGCGGAATCGCTCAGCACAACGAAAATTCATCAGGCCGTGGCCGGTGCTGCGCCTGTTGATTTTTTTCGAAATGAAATCGCAGACGGTGAGATTATCGTGCAGTCAAGCCGCTCGAACCGCAAGATGGGGTGATCGGATGGATCCGCGCAACTATTTGATATAAAAGATATCTGATTGATCATGTTTTTGCAAATCTGAAGCTTCGGACCCGATCGCAATAACGATACAAGGTGCAGTCCTTAGTCAGTCGTGCCAGTCGGCCCAGCGCATTACCAGGTTCCTAGGGCACTGGCGCACTCATGGCACGATTATTGCTTAT
>CAUZJT010000149.1:0-6155 GCA_963580215.1 Gammaproteobacteria bacterium | reverse complement strand
CTCCCTAAAAGTGCGTTAACCATTTTTGAGAGGTGCGGCCATTTTTGCTATCAGGATAAGGAAGTAGAATTCACCGAGTTGGTGCGAACGTGGGTCAACAACAGTCACAAGTTGGGCTAAGCCCCGATTTCCAATCGAGACACCCAGTACCCGAAATTTGAAATGAAAGTGTAAGATATGAGCGATCTCTTAAATCCTTTTCTTGTCCAAGGCCGTTCCATGGTATTCGTCCAACTCACGGCGCTTTCTGCGCTACTTCTCATAGCGACATTAATCTGGGGTCAACTTGATCAACGCACCCTAGATGGCGTACCCGTTTGGGTGAAACCCACAAAATTTGCGGTCTCATTTCTCGTTCATTTTGCTACGCTTGCCATTTTTGTCGCCTTGATGTCTCCAGAAAACGCGGAGCTGCGTATCGTTGCACGTGTGGGTTGGGTATTGGCAGCGGTGTTCGTTGCTGAAATGGCATATCTGATTTTTCAGGCGGCGCAGGCGCAGCACAGTCATTTTAACGACACGACCTCGTTTCACAGTACGATGTATTCTTTGATGGGGGTGGGTGCGGTTGTGTTGATTGCCTTGCCAGTCGTCATTGCCTGGCTTGCAAAGGGCGACATTGCATTTGGCCCAGCAACTCAATCGGGCATTTGGTGGGGCGCGATCATAAGCCTCGTACTGACGGTGATCATCGGAGGTTACCTTGGCGGCAACGGCAGTCACTTTGTTGGAGACCAAAGCAATCCAGAACTCGTTCTGCCATTCTTTGGCTGGTCAACCGAAGTGGGTGACTTGCGACCTGCACATTTTCTGTCGCTTCATGCATTGCAGGTTTTGCCCCTGATCGGACTATGGGCAGACAGAACAGATCAAGGCATCACCACAATATGGGTTGCGGGCTTTATCTATTCAGCGTTAACAGTCGCGCTCTTCATCCAAGCGCTTTTTGGCCAACCACTCATACGCATATGATGCTAGACCTTTATGAAAACGGACAGCCAATTTTACGATACTGAAGGCTCTGTCAGATTAAACTTGCTTGAAGCGGGCAGGGCGACTTTGCAGCGTCTTTGGATTACAAAACACTCCCTATCTCGTCACAGATTTACAAAGTGGTCCTCCTGTGGTGGGACTGTCATCTCTACTCACGCATCAATTTCAAGCTGAACTGTGTCGCTGCTATCGCCGAGTGGCGTCAATTATTGAGCGCATAGATTTAGGTTATGCCAGCAATGTGATGTGTGTTTTCATTAGTTTGACAGCTCCTTTATTACAGTTAACAGAATATCCGTTTTGCCAATTGCTCAGGCTAACAACCGCCGAGGTCGGATCAAATTCGATAGGGTACAATTTTATCTGCGGATAGTGCGTATGCGATATCTGCAAGTTGCGTTGACGTGGATGCTGTTCCGAACATTCCGATGACATTAACGGGCTCGTATAGGCCCGTGCTTTCATACGGATCGTTGGTCGTTACAAACACAAGCTGGTTTGCGGGCGGTGGTGGCACATGAACACATGCGCCAACGAATGGTACGAGAATGAAGGCTGTGACGCCTTTTCCTGAATAATCGATCGGTAGGATGAAGCCCGGCAAGCGGACGACTTGGCCGTTCCAATCAGTGCGTACACCATGGGACGAAGGTTGCTGGCTCGAAAGGGGAGCTTGGTCGTGCTGAAGCAATTCTGGTATCATCGGTGGGAGAGCGGGTTGCCCTGCTGGAACCAAGTCTGTCCACTCGAGGTCGACGTAATCCTCTGCTTGCGCTACTTGTGGCATTGCGACAAACGCACCCATACTCGCTATGAATTTGCGTCGATTGAACGACCACTTCACCATTCGTAGACCTCCATTTCGTCAGCCTTCAAAACATAGCCGGTTTCGGCGACTTCGGTGGCTTGAATTTCATGCTGCATCTGTCCCGTCACCCAGACGGCTTCCCACAGATTGTCACTTGGCCATGGGGTTTTGCTCGTTACAAACACCAATTGGTTTGGCGGTGGTGGCGGCGTGTGAAGACAGGCTCCAACGTAGGGGACCAACACAAAGCTGGTCACACCGGCGGTAGATACATCAATTGGAATAATAAAACCCGGCATCTTGATATAAGCACCATCGAGAATTGGATTTAATTTGGTGGCATTGGTATCGAATATGGGCCGCCATACATCATTGCGCTCGTCCATCTCGCCTTCACCGATGATCTCGGAATAGGGCACACCGGGTGGGATCAAATCATCCCAGGTTATTTCGGTTGCAGTGCTGGCGAAGGCAGCCCGTGGCAGGGCAGCGCTGGCCAATGCCGTAGTTATCAATTGGCGGCGTGATACATGCATTCTCTTAACCCTTCCATCTCAGATTTTCACCATCATACCATCCGCAAGCGACATGCGATAGGCGCGCAATGCGGGAATCATGCTCACGATTGCGCCAGCGGTGACAACGCCCAACAGTACCCAGACTTCGCGCATCGTTGGGGCCTCAATCGGCAGCCAAAGGCCGAAGGCACTGTCTATAAGTGGCTGACCGATAAACAGCCCGACATACAGCAGCGCCAGACCAAGGATTGCACCGATTGCTGCCATCAAAGCGGCTTCCAGCACAAGCAGGCCCAACACCACGCGTGGCCTTGCCCCCATCGCGCGAAAAATAGCCATCTCACGGCGACGCTCATTTAGGCTTGAAAAAATTGTGGCCATCATGCCGATCAGCGCGGTGACAACCACCATCGCAGATACAGCAATCAGAGCGGTTTCCGCGATGCCAACAATCTGCCATAGTTCTTGCAAGGCCACACCGGGTAATATCGCAAGCAGCGCTTCCAGCGGGTATTCATTGATCGAGCGTTGCAATCCAAAGATCTGAAGGCGGCTTTTGACGCCAACAAGGGCGGCGGTGAGCGCTTGCGGTTCCAATTCCATCTGCCTGATGACATCGGCGGGCGTAGACTGGCCCGGTATTTGCGCCCCACTTTGCCAATCAACATGAACTGCCTCGATGGCCTCCAGGCTTATGATAACAGTTCGGTCGACTGGCGTCCCCGTCTTCTCCAGAATTCCAGACACATGGAACGGTTGATTTTCATGCTTACTGAAAGAGGCTAAACCATGCGCGACCACAATCGGATCGCTGATATCATACCCAAGCGTCGTGGCCACATCTGCACCGATGACCGTATCGAACAGGTCGGACATGACGGCCCCGTCACGCAACGCAAGTGACTTACCTGAGCGGTATTTATAACGCTCGAAGAATGCAGGCGTTGTGCCCATCACGCGAAACTGCCGGTGACTGTCACCTAAGGAAATAGGTACGATCCAATTGACTTCCGTGCGCGCCGCGATGTCTTGGTAGCTTTTCCATGTCATGTTGTTGGTCGCATTGCCGATACGGAAGACTGAATACAGAAGGAGCTGAACTGAGCCAGAGCGCGCGCCAATGATGAGATCAGTTCCGGAAATCGTATCCGCAAAACTGGCTTTGGCCCCTGTGCGGACCTTTTCGACGCCCAGAAATAGTGCCACCGACAGTGCAATCGCAAGGATGGTCATGCCAACTGTTAACGCACGTGCGACCAAAGACCCAAAAGCGAGACGCAGGATCATGTGCCCCCCCTCACGGTCTGGGCAATATCAGCCATTTGGATGACCCGGTCGAACTGGCTGGACAACCGCGCATCATGGCTGACCATCAAAAGCGTTGTGTCATGCGCACTTGATTGGGCGAACAGTAACTGCAAGAATGTAGCTTGCGTGGCGGCGTCTAAGGAGGATGTCGGCTCATCCGCTATAATCAACTGAGGTGTACCAATCAACGCACGCGCTGCCGCCACACGCTGTTGCTGCCCCACGCTCAACGCGCCCGCCCGTACTGTCATAATATCACCTGGCAACCCCAGGGCGCGACAAAGCCGCTCTGCTTCGGCCACCAAACCTGTCACGCGTTTGCGACGCATTGGTGCGAACTGAAGAGGTAGAAGGATATTATCCTGCACACTAGCAAAAGGCAGCAAGTTAAACTGTTGAAAAATAAGTCCGATCGTTTCAGCGCGGAACCGGTCTCGTTTACCAGCGGATAGTGATGCAATGTTATTCCCCGCAACAGACACAACGCCGGACTGCGCGATGATAGTTCCGCAGATTAACGACAGTAAAGTCGATTTACCTGACCCGCTTTCGCCCAGCAGCAAAACAGTCTCTGCCGGTGCAAGTGTCAGGTTGGGGACGTGCAACCCGAATGACGTCCGTCCTGGCCAGCGGTAGTGGACATCATCAAGGCCAAGGATTGTGTCTGCGTCAGGCATCAAACTCCCCCTAGAACATGCCGCGCAAGTCGAGGGTTGGCGCGTCTCGCTCTACTTCAAAGGACGTTGCGCCTTTGTTCGAAATAAGCTGCACTTCAACTTCTAACGCATTTGGAAAAGCATCGAAGTAGGTAAATGTGATTTCGGTGACCGCGCCAGGGTCGGCGCAGGCAAGCAGATATTCGGCGTGGAATTCTGTATGGCCCGCTTCATTGGCGGTATCCTCATGATCATCGTGTTCATCCTCATGATCGGCTTGCCCTTCTTCGCTCTCCAACTCTGCGCTGGCCTGCACGATGGTACAGCCTGCCGCTTCTGTTAGCACAAATAAATCCAATGGCCGCGCAAGCATCGCAACTGCAGCATCTACTTTTGCACGATCTTCGGCGCTTTCAGCAGCATACTCGAAACTGACAATATCTGCGCCGGGCGCATGCAGTTCCATCGAGATTTGTTTTCCATCAAATGCTATATCCAACTGACCTACTCCATGTTCATGGGCATCAAGTTGACGGGTTTCTTCGGCAAAGATGGGCGTGGTAGCGGCTACGGCAAGGGCGATCAACGGCAGTAATTTCATATTTATAAACCTTATCAGAATTTAGTATTGAAGGGGTGGAAGGGAGTTAATGGATACAACTTTGGCATGTGCCGTGAATTTCTACTATGTGGCGGGTCGCCCTGAATGAACTCAGAGCTGAGATGGCTGAGAGTTTAGATAGAAGCCCGCTGCCGTCATGCTCTTCGACTGTCCGGCACTCTCCACATATAGCGAGTACTGGAACAGCAGCCTTATGATTGCAACGGCATGGGACGAAAGCCTTTATCGACTCCAACTTATGTGCACGGCCCTGATCGGTCAGCGCGCTGAGGGCACGATAGACAGTCGGTGCGGCAAGATCGTGTTCATCCAGCTTCATCCGGTCGAGAATCTCATAGGCCGTCATGGGCTTGGGATTTCCATTTAGGACGCCCATCACCTCAGATTGCCGAACTCCTGCTGTCTTGCGCATAGGCCTTCTCCTCATTCATCATCATTTGTTATTTTATAAAGTAACAATTTGCAATGCATTTTTGTGGAGTTCATGCATGACGGACAAGTGGCTACTTTAAGACCAGCCCTGAGCTCATTCGTTTGGCTATAATGCTGTATGTTCGATTTCCATCGCCCCCAAGCCAACCCAAGAAATGCGTCTGTGCGTCTGTTGCGCATGACTTTTCTATGTATCCAGCCGGTTAGTTTGTCCAAGGGTCTGTTGAAGGCATTTGTGGCGGAAATCAAAGCACTCCGTGATCTGGATAGTGAAATCGTATCGAATTTGGTCGACTAAAGCGACGAACGGTGCAAACTAGGGCAATGACGGCATATTTCCTCATCACTGCTTTTGTGGTGGTTATTATTCCAGGAACCGGGGTACTCTACATACTTGCCATTGGCCTTGGGCAGGGGCGTCACGCCGTAGTCTATGCTGCCTTAGGCTGTACATTGGGAATTTTACCGCATCTGACTGCTGCCATATTTGGCTTAGCCACAGTTTTACACAACAGCGCGCTTTTGTTCTCGGCAGTAAAATGGATCGGCGTCGCCTATCTTTTATATCTTGGTTGGCAGATGGTCCGTTCTGGAGGGCCTATGGCAATCTCGTCCTCAACACAGCGCGAATCCGTTTGGCGCATTACCCGCCGTGGCGCATTGATCAATATACTTAACCCAAAGCTGTCAATTTTTTTTCTAGCACTTCTGCCTCCGTTTCTGTCGGACACAGCAGAGAACGCAACCCGGGAGATGATCACTCTAGGAGCGGTGTTCATGGCGATGACCTTTATCGTTTTCATCTTCTACGGACGTTT
>CAUZJT010000148.1:0-6521 GCA_963580215.1 Gammaproteobacteria bacterium | reverse complement strand
TCGTGGATTTTCCCGAACCGGATTCTCCAATAATGCCAAAGGACCGCCCCGGCTCAACGCGAAAGCTGGCATGATCGACGGCCTGTACGCGGGAGTTCCCTTGCCCGAATGCGATAGACAAGCCGATGATTTCAAGAGCGGACGTCATTGGATTTGCTCCAACCAGCATGGATCATGATCCGGTACCGTGAGCTTTTCGACCTTGTGATCCAGAGGGGGAAGGCTCTCGTTCAAGGCCACAGTATAAGGATGATTTGCCTTATCGAGATCGCTTGCCGCGAGTTCTTCCATGATCTGGCCACCATACATTACCAATACCCGGTCGCAGAAATCAGCAACCATCGGCAGATCGTGGGAAATCAGGATAAGGCCTGCCCCCTGAGCTTCGACCCTCTCGTTGAGGATGTCGAGGATCTGACGACGCACGGTCACGTCAAGCGCGGAAGTGGGCTCGTCGGCAATCACAATCTCTGGTCTTGCGATCAACATCATTGCGATCATCACCCGTTGTCCCATACCTCCTGAAAGCTCATGCGGATAAAGCTTTGTAACGCGTTTAGGATCGCGGATGTGGACATCTTCCAGCATCGCAAGTGATTGCTCGCGGGCCTCCGCACGGGAGCATTTGGCATGCAGGTGGCAGGATTCCATGATCTGCGCTTCAACAGTCTTCATCGGGTTCAAAGCATAGCGCGGGTCTTGCAGGACCATCGCGATCCGCCCTCCCCGAATGTCACGCATCTGCTTTTCGCTCGCGGCCAGCAGATCGATGCCGGCAAATCGCATTTCATCGGCGGTAACGACGGCCTTGGGCGGCAGTAGGCGCATGATTGCGCGCCCGGCGGTAGACTTGCCGGATCCAGATTCCCCCACAATCCCAAGTTTCTCCTGTCCTATATTGAACGAAACGCCGCGCAGCGCGTCGCTGTAGCCATGGGCAGAAGGATAGGCGACGCGAAGATTGCGTACAGATAGCAGGGGTTCAGTCATCGCGAGGATCCAAAACGTCACGTAAACCGTCACCCAGGAGATTGAACGCTAGGGAGACCAGCATGATCGCGGCACCGGGGGCCGCGGCCAACCACCAACTCGTGAGCATGAATTGCCGTCCCGAAGCCAGCATCGCGCCCCATTCGGGGCTTGGCGGTTGCGCACCCAATCCCAGGAACCCAAGACCCGCAGCCGTCAGAATTATCCCCGCCATGTTGAGGGTGATGCGGATAACGACGGAAGGCAGGCAGACCGGCATGACATGGCGTAGGATCAGGCGCCAATTGCTGGCCCCCTGGATGCGCGCGGCGGCGATATAGTCGGAGTTTCGCACCGTCAGGGCTTCGGCGCGCGCAAGGCGCGCAATGGGTGGCCATGCCGAAAGTGAGATCGCGATCACAGCATTTTCGATGCCGGGACCGAGTGCAGCTACAAAAGCAAGCGCCAAGATCAGGGATGGGAAGGACAGAAATATATCTACGACCCGCATGGCCACGATATCGGCCCATCCACCAAGGTATCCTGCCGTAGCTCCAACGATCAGGCCTGTTGGCCCAGCAATGATTGCCACGAGCGCAGCCATCATCAGTGTTATGCGCGCTCCGTATAGAATGCGGGTCAGGATATCCCGTCCTAAGTCGTCCGTGCCAAGCAGATGTGCCCCAGACGGCGGCAACAGGCGGATGTCCAGATCTTGCGACATGGCGTTGTAGGGCGTCAGATAAGGTCCGAAAATCGCACACAGAACAAGAGCAATCAGCACGACAAGCCCAGCAAAGGCTGCCTTGTTTGCCAAAAGCCTAAGCCACCCTCGCCAGAACGCCTGCGCGCGCGCCTGACCCGTTGACGCTGCTACTGGTGCTTGCAGCCAAATGCGAAGCCCCTGCATCGAACTAATGTCGGGCGTGTCACTCACCGAGTTCTCGGATCAAAAACGCGGTAAAAAATATCGGAAGCGAGGTTGAGGGCGATAAAGATCAGCCCGACGATCAGCGTGCATCCCAGCACCGAATTCATATCGGCCCGCAACAGGGCCGTCGTCAGGTAGCGCCCAAAACCCGGCCAGGCGAAAACGGTCTCCGTCAGAACTGCACCTTCCAGCAGAAACGCATAGGACAGCGCCACAACCGTAACCAGTTGCACCGCTATGTTGGGAAAGGCATGGGTCCAAATCACTTGCCTCCGCGTCGCCCCCTTTGCGCGGGCGGCCAATACATATTCTTGTCCAAGCTGTTCGAGCATGAAGCTTCGAGTCATTCGTCCAATGTAGGCCATGGCGCCGTAGGCGAGGATGCTGGCGGGCAAAATGATACGGGAAAATACGTCTGCAAAAATATCCCAGCGGCCGGAGAGAATGGAGTCGACCAGATAGAGACCCGTTTGCACTTGCAGGTCGTATTGATAGACGATGCCGATCCGTCCAGGAGCGCCGACCCAGCCAAGTCCGGCGTAGAAGAACGTCAGTCCAAGAAGGCCAAGCCAAAAAATCGGAGCAGAATAGCCGATCAGCGATACGATGCGCACCGTCTGGTCAATCCAGGTATCGCGGTTGGCCGCAGCTAAGACACCAAGCGGAATACCGATACCCGTTCCAAGGATCATTGCGAAGGTTGCAAGCTCAAACGTTGCCGGAAATACCCGTAAAATATCTTCAGTCACAGGCTTCCCACTTGTGAGCGATGTTCCAAAGTCAAAGGTAAGGCTATTGCCGATATATGTCATGAACTGCTGCCAAAGTGGCAGATCGAGGCCAAGCTTCACAACCATACGGTCGTATGCCTCCTGGCTCGCATCATCTCCGAGAATGGCAAGGACGGGATCAAGCGGCAGAAGACGCCCTATGAAAAAGGTCAGAGCCAGGAGGCCTAATACAGTAACGGCCACAGAAATAGCCGTCCTAAAGGCTGCACCCGCCAACGATCTCCACCTCGAGGTAGCGCCGTTTGCGGATACAATTTTATCGTCTGCGTGGTCGGTCACTGCTACAGATCAGCCTTTTTCGATGTCGGCGTAATAGACGCGAAACGCGTTCCAAGGCCAATTCGTAACCGTATTGCGGTGCGCGGCAGTATCAAGAAGCTGGAACATGTAGGTAAAGGGACCCTTCTCCATATGATCCCTCTGAAGTTGCTTATACATCTCCACTTGCTTGGCCTCGTCCTGTTCAAAGAGAGCCTCGTCGATGCGCTTGTTGAAGTCTTCGCTGAACCAGGACGCGCGCCAGGTAGGGAACATCGACATCCCGGCTTCCGCGGAGTTGTCCGGATTCACAGCATGGCGCGACAGCATGCCGTGCGCATGTGGCACCGATGTCGACCAGGACAGCATGGTCGTGTCAAATTTACGACCGCGGAACGCAGAAAACAGTTGCGCGTTGGCCATCTGTTCGATCTGAAGATCAATGCCTACCTTGGCTGCATTCTCCTGGACATGCACCGCGACGGGGGCAACATAGGGCAGCGTTCCGATAAAGAGCCGTGCTGAGAACCCGTCCCCGTAACCCGCTTCGGTCAGCAGCGCCTTGGCCTTTTCAAGATCAAGGCTGAACGGCTGACCGTCGCTCGCGTTCAATGCTCCGAAAGCACCAATCGGGACGACACTGGCGCGTGGCGTTCCGAGAAAATTCATCACGGTACCGGCAAGGGCGTCATAGTCGATCAGATATTTGAAAGCGAGGCGCACGCGGTAATCCGAGAATTCTGGATTGGCGTTGTTGAAACCCATGTAGTAAAGCTGATGCTTGGTCGTCGAAGCGACTGTAATATCGTCATTTTTGGCCAGTTCACCAAGGTCTTCAGCACCCAGATCGCGGGCAACATCTATATCCCCTTGCTCCAGCAGCAACCGCTGTGCCTGTGCTTCAGCAACATGGCGGATAATCACCCGCTTGATCTTGGGAGCGTCGCCATAATAGGTGTCATTAGCCTCGAGGATGACGACCTCGCCCGCATTCCATTTTGTCAAGGAATATGGACCAACGCAGGCGGTGTTCGTTGTGAGATATTTGTTCCCTAGGTCGCCGTCGATCTCTTCTCCCATCAGCAGGGCACTATCCAGAACGTTCGCAACACGGTTTGATGCGATAGCCTGAAGGATCAGTCCGGTGGGATAGGGGCGGGAAAGGTTCATCTCGAATGTATGATCCCCGGTTGCCACCAATTCCTCCGCAGCCCCATCTGCGGTAAAACCGTATTCTGTCATGGTAGCCGCGTTACCAAACCCAAGCTTGAGCACCCGCTGCATAGACCAGGCGAGGTCCTTGGACGTGACAGGATTGCCCGATGGAAAGACAGCGTTTTCGACCAACTGGAACGTGATCTTCATCCGATCATCCGAGACTTCCCAACTTTTAGCGAATGCAGGCACCACCTTGGCCTCATCCAACGGGTCGATTGCCACCAGGCTATCGCACATGTTTTGGATCATTTCGTTCGTCACCACCTCGCCTATCTGAGCAGGATCAAACGTAGAAATAGCATCAATATTGCGCGCCATCACCAGTGTATCCGGAGGAGTCTCAGAAAATGCAGGCGCAGCTGACAATGCCACCACCAGGGCAGCGCCGAATGTTATTAGATTCTTCATCTTAGGTCTCCTTATTGGTTGGTTGCGAAATAATTGAAGGCCTTTGAAAAGGATTCGACGACAATGCAATTCGCCCCAACCGTTGCCCGCACTTGCGACACCGGCGTGGGATACAAACGTACAAACGCAGTCATAGATCTATCTTTCAGCATATTCAGACCTCCTGTCATTTCTGTGATGTGGGCTCAATTGCCCTATTAAAATATTTAAAATATTTAAAATATATAAAACATAAAAAAACAAGATCATATATATATTATAGAGTCTATATATTTTTTTTATTATATTTAAATAAAATATATAAAATAAAAATTAATTATATAAAAGTATTCAAGGTTTTAGCAGAAGTAGCAGGAGGGGCGCGACGTATATTAGTGGAAACCAAACATATAGCATTACAGCCAAACGGATGATCTCGGGGCTAGTTTTAAAATAGCTAAATTCTAGATGTTTTGTCATAGAAGGATGCTACAAAGTTGCAGCCCTGCTCTGAACACTTAGCCTGTTTCAAACCAACCATCTGACTACTCATCTGGTAAATGAAATATTACCTAATGCCAGTTGCAAAAGATAAGGGTTTATCCCCATCCAGTCACCTCCAGATATAGTTTGGAAAATAGCAGTTCCATTCTGAATTTTTGAATCGTGTAATGATTTCCATTCTTTTGGTAATTCTTGTTTTGCTAATATAGGTGAAGATAAAAGAAAATCCTCATAACTAAAGCCATTCCAAATATCTCGAAAACTGTTTGGATCTTTCTTTAACTGTGCAACCATTTCTGCCTGGTTTTTTCCATTATTGCTGCAGTTCATTTGATCAAAACCATTCCAATATTTGACAACTGTCTCTAATGGGTCATGTGCAATTTTCCAAAGTTTCGTGTAAGCTTCTGCAGGCGTCACCCCATTAATATTTTTAGTATTTATGAAATCAATTCCATAAGCTTTTGAAAAAGCATAATGTATCAATTCAAAATGTGCGGGGAATTGCTTCATATAACCTACTGCACAAATTCCACGTTGAGCTTGAGCTGCATACACTGCATCTTTATTAAATGTTGCAAGCATGACCTCAAGGTGTCGAATGCCTGTATCAAAAGCAATTTGGCTATTAAACTCTAAACCAAAATATATTCCTCCAGTGGCCATTCGAAAAGTATATGACCCACAATGATCATTTGTACCAAGAACTACTTTCGTTTGGCTTTTCAAGTTACAAAGCTTCCTTTTGTAGTCTCCACCCCCTTTTATAAGTTCTGGGTAATAATCCCACTGTGCATAAAAGGCTTCACCCATCCTTAATATTCTCTGATGAGTAAATTGATCAAAACTATATAGCCTGTGATAAATTGCATAATGAGAAAGAATATTAGGCACATTACTACTTATTGCATACGGCCACTCATTCATAAGTTTATTTGGAATTTTTTTTGAAAACGCATTTGGATTTTGAACTATACTATTATCTAGCCATCCCAAAATAATTTTACGATAGTGTTCTAAACCACTTTCTGGATTGTTCAAAAACCTTTGAGAAATCATTTGTCCACAGTACGCAGTCACATTTTGCACACCTCTGGATGGATTCGCTTTTTTAGACGTTGTACTAATAAAGTCTTCAACGCAGAAATCAAAATCAAAACCTTGCCGTGCTCGATAACTGAAGGAACCCTTTTCATCAGGCAATTGCCCTTTGATATATTTTTCATGAAGCCCCATAAAAGAATTAAAATCATCAATTAATGTAAAACTCTTATTAACCTTTAGATTACGAAATGGTGTGGCAATATGTTTTGAATACTTTGCGTGTTGACGATGTCTCGATTTTTTAAGTTTTGGCCTAGCAGCTATGGAGACACTTAAAGAGCTTTCTAGATCTTTAATTTCGTTAGCACTTAATTCGCCATCAAACTTTTTGTTTTGGGTAGCATAAAACTTAATAAGTG
>CAUZJT010000147.1:0-6565 GCA_963580215.1 Gammaproteobacteria bacterium | reverse complement strand
ATTGCATCTCCAATCAGGGCCGGCTCTTCAGGATTATCTCTGGTCCGCGTGGGACTGCGCAATCCGGTCACGCCGACGGTGGGCCTGCTGATGGCGAATTCGCGCTTGAGTGTGAGGCGATCAGAAGTTACTTTGTTCCGCAACGAGCAATAACATTTGCTCTGGCCGCGATATCATCAAACCTAAGATGACTAGAAGTTCTCCTCGAGCCGGAGATAACGTTTTACGATTCAATAAACCTGTCCTGGTTTATTCCTACCTGGTACGCGGTTCACCCCACTTTTTTGACCTTGATACGTCAGATCCTACCTAGTGGTCGTTGGACGAATTTTTGAGAACCATAGAGAAAGTGGGCTTCTAACCCACACCGACCATTAAACAATTGACACCTGGCTGGCGACACACGAGGTTACTACAAACCAGGGTACTGCTCTGCTATGCGCATATCTTTAAGGTGCACGCCATTCAGCCAGGGTGTGCTGATGCATCGGTGTGCCGTGTCGAACCAGGCGAGGCATACCCACAATTGCTGCTATGATTGCGGCCATTTCGCGAGGTGACTAAAGTAATGTTTGCAACAATTGAAAATTTATTAGAGTCGGCAATCTTCAAAAGTCGGTGGTTTTTAGCGCCCTTCTTCCTGGGACTGATCTTTAGTATTTTGTTGTTGTTTGTGAAGTTCGCCCAAGAACTATGGCACCTGAGCGCTGGTGTGCTCGTGGCCTCAGAAAGTGATGTGATTATTGGGATACTGGCTTTGGTAGATATGGCCCTGGTTGGCAGTTTGTTATTGATGATTATTTTCAGTGGTTATGAGATTTTTGTGTCCAAGATCGATGTTACCGACCATGAGGACAAGCCAGACTGGATGGGAAAGGTCGACTTTTCGGGCTTAAAACTCAAGGTGATTGGCGCGATCGTAGCAATTTCAGCGATCGATTTGTTAAAGTCTTTTATGAATATCCCTGATACTTTAACGGCTGATGAGAGCAACGCCCTGCTATGGAAAGTGATACTTCATTTAGCGTTTATTTTTTCAGGGCTTATTTTTGCGCTTATGGATAAGATCGCGGGCGATACAGTCAAACACTGATCTTTATGGTGCCGATACGGCCTGATATTAATTTGATTCAATACCGAGCCCCCATCCGGTCGCAATGACGAGCAGCAGGTGACACTACATTTTATTTCAATTTTCGGGCGAGCAATTTTATCGCGGCATCGCGTTAGAATCGTTAGCAGTTTATAACAATCAATCAGGAGTAACTCATGGCTTCAAAAAATGGGCAATTGACTTTCAACTTTGCATTATCTGTTCCGGCTGACAAAGCGGAAGAAGTAGAGGAGATGATTGCGACCCATGCTGCCTGGATGCGGGAAACACACTCGCTGGAGGCAGATGGAAGGATTCACCTTGTTGACTATCATGTTGCCAAAGCTGAGGAGATGAAAAATCTGCTGGACCCAAGTGAAGGAACCACTGGTAACATCCTTTACTCGATAAATGAAGTCTACGTTGAGAGCGATGGGATCGATCGACATATGGCGCAAGGCATGCAGTGGGAAAATTTTATGGCCTTTGCGGGGACGATAATGGAGTATGGAAAAGTTCTGATCGGTGGTGGATCAGTCATTCACTCGATGAGCGAATAACTGCGGGTTTCGCTCCGGATCTGCCTAAATCTTGACTAGAAAACCTCGCTTCGGCGAGGTTTTCTTTGTCCAATAGACAGCTTAACAAGGTGGCTAGGTCAGAAAAACAATCCTTGCATAAGGGGGCTTGTTGATCAGTCCTTTTGATAAGCTGACGCTTGGGCTGGCCGATGTGCCAGATACTGCTCTTAAATTGAGCTTCATTTCAGACTAAACAGATCGAAAACCCATGAATAGTTCGAAAAGACTGCTAAATATTGCTTGCCTTCAGACCAGTCCGCAGCCGGAATTCCAGTCCGCGCTTGATCTGGCGGTATCGCTCGCTGAAGAAGCAGTGGCAAAAGGTGCTGAATTCATCACCACACCAGAATACTGTGGGGGGCTGAAAACACAAGGTTCGGCTTTTACTCCACCAAGCGCACCAGAAGAATCTCATCCTGTTTTAAACGGACTGAGGGCTTTTGCAAAGAATAAAAAGAAGTTCTTTCTCATCGGTTCAATCGCTATTAATGGTCCTGATAATAAGATTCTCAACCGAAGTTTCGTTATTGATGACAAAGGAAACATCATAAGCCGATACGACAAAATTCATTTGTTTGACGTCAATCTTTCTGAGCGACGATCATACCGTGAAAGCGCATCTGTTCATGGTGGAAACAAAGCCGTTATCTGCGAGACACCTTTTGCAATAATGGGGCAAACAATCTGCTACGACCTTCGTTTTCCGAATCTATATCGGGAGTTGTCTCAATCGGGTGCAGAAATTCTGTTTGTCCCAGCAGCTTTTACACAAAAGACCGGGCAAGCCCACTGGCACGTGCTCAACAGAGCGCGAGCAATAGAAAATGGGGCTTTTGTAGTTGCGCCATGCGCCATTGGAAAAGTCGATGGTGGCGGAGCAAGCTACGGCCACTCATTGATCATCAATCCCTGGGGTGAAGTTCTTGCCGATGGAGGAGATCAAGTTGGTGTTATCAATGCTGTAATTGACCTTGACGAGGTCGGGATAACCCGTCAACGCATACCCAGCCTGCGCCATGACAAATCTTTTGGCATAACACAAGGGGTTGAACTAAAAGCCGCACAATAACCCGGCGCTGGGAGCGCTAAGCGAACAACCGGATTACTTCGAATATAGGCCGAGAACTGCTGTGAACCACAGTTTCCAATAGAATTGACCTCCGGGAGGCTGTTGCTTTGCCCGGAAAACAAAGGGCTTGGAGGACAAGAGATATTTCTACAACATGTTTTCTACCGTGCGCCGACTCTCATTCGGCAACTTGGCTTTCCCTGGGCAGTCTCGAACGAACCAGACCAAGGGCGCTTGCAAATTGACTCAAAAATCAGTTGTATTGTAATTTTCGATTTCTTTAAACTCGACCTATGCTTACTGAAACCCCCTAATTTGGAAATAGTATGGAAACTGCTTTAACCCCTATTGAGTTCGCCCGACGCGCAAAAAGGCTTTACGCAGACCGTGAGGCGGTCGTAGACGGAGATCTGAGATTTTCCTACGGTGAGTTTCTGGAGCGGTGCGACCGTTGGTCATCGGCCCTTCAAACCCTTGGTGTCCAACAAGGCGATCGAGTAGCCTATATTGCCCCCAACACGCATTCGCACCTGGAAGGATATTACGCGGTCCCGCAGATCGGCGCTGTGCTGGTACCCATCAATTACCGACTACAGCCCGCTGATTTTGAATACATCATTAACCACTGTGGTGCAAAAGTGGTCTGTGTTCACCCGGATTACATTCCCGCTATTGACGAAATCCGAGCTAACTTGCCATCGGTCGAAACGTTTGTCGCTCTGGAGGGTTCCGGACAAGGATGGATCGAATACGAGTCAACACTTCAATCCCATAGCCCTGCTTTCACCACAGTCGAGATCGATGAGTCAGATCTCATAACTATCAATTACACCAGTGGGACTACCGCGCGGCCAAAAGGGGTCATGATTACCCACCGCAACGCGTACATTAATATCATGGGAACCTTGGTCCATCATCACCTGACTCCAGCTGATCGGTATTTGTGGACCTTGCCTATGTTCCATGCAAACGGCTGGACTTTCACCTGGATTAACACAGCCCGGGGTATGGCCCATGTTTGCCTTCGCAAAGTTGAACCGGCGTTCATCTTTCAACTCATCAAAGATGAAAACATCACTATGTTCTGCGCAGCTCCAACGGTGCTGATCAGTATCGCGAATGCACCAGAAGAGATCAGAGCGGATGCCCCGCGCGGAGTACGACTTTTTACAGCAGGCGCCCCACCCGCAGCCGCAACCATTGAACTGGTAGAGCGAGAGCTTGGTTGGGAACTGACCCATGTTTACGGATTGACCGAGACAGCCCCCCTTATCACTTTTTGCGAACCCCGCCCGGAGCACGATGACCTCTCCCTTGCAGAGCGGGCGAAAATCAAGGCACGTCAGGGGGTAGAACTTGTAAGTTCCGGAGAGCTTCGCGTGGTAGCCGAAGATGGCACTGAGGTTCCCAACGACGGTCAAACGCTGGGCGAAATCACCGTCCGCGGAAACGTCGTAATGTCAGGCTATTACAACGATCCGAAAGAAACCAACGCAGCCATCAGAGACGGCTGGTTCCATAGCGGTGATGCCGCGGTTGTCAATCCCGATGGATTTGTTGAGATTCGAGATCGGTTTAAAGATGTGATTATTAGCGGAGGTGAAAACATCTCTTCGGTCGAACTTGAAGGCTGCTTATTGACTCACCCTGCTGTCCAGGAAGTTGCAGTGGTTGGTGCTGCGCATGAAAAGTGGGGCGAGACCCCTCATGCCTTTGTCGTTCTAAAAAGCAATGCCAAAGTCAGCGCTGATGAGCTTAGACTTCACGTTCGTGAGCGCTTAGCCCACTTTAAAGTGCCACACCTAGTCAGTTTCGTCGAGGATCTACCAAAGACCGCTACCGGTAAAGTGCAAAAGTACGTATTAAGAGGCAGTAAGGCTGGGATTGCACAACAATAGATCGCCTACAGAAGATTGCAAGCCTCCAGCGCGCCACAAAATCACTTAACCGGCAAGGTATCGTGGATTGGGCTAGCCGAACACTTCTTGGGGCATAGGGCTGATCCAAGAGATCGGACTGATTGGCCTCGCTGAGCAAGAGTGTTCTGGCTCAGACTTAAGATCCCCTCTTTGACAAGAGATCTGAATCAAGTACATTTTGCCCTACACACTACCAAAGGAGACTTGTTATGTATTATCGAATAACCACCTTTACCTTCGACGCCGATAGAGAAGACGAAGTGTTGGCCGTTGCTCATAACGCTACTGCTAAGCTGACAGCCATCGCGGGCATACAATCGGGCGTTATCGTTCGAGTTAGCCCGGGCAAGACGATTACTATCGCATCCTACGATACCCAAGAATCTGCTGTGGCAGCCCAACCCCAGATTCAGGCAATTCTGGGACAGTTGGCCAGCATGTTGACCGCGCCTCCCGAGGTTCAAGAAGGGCCGGTCCTTTTGGATTTCTTTTAAGTCAGCTTCATTAACAACTTAGATAACCTTAAGCCCCGCCCTGGCGGGGCTTCCTATTGGCGCGAAGGATAGCGGCCCTGTCGACTGCCCCGCTATCCGTGCGAAAGCAAAGGAGTTGGTTAAACCACTTTGATCGAGATACCGGTGTATTGGGAGGCAAGGTCTAGGCGTTTACCCTGAGAGGCAATTTTAGGTCCGCGAAATCACTAATTATATTTTTATTCAATCTTCCCAATAACCGTTACCGCCCCTTCACCTTCATAGTAATGAGAATGCCCTGTATCCCAAAAAATCACGAATGGAAATCTGTCACCTACCTGGGCATCCCATGGCACCACTATCTCCGGAAGTAAAGCTTGACTCAAAGCGCCATTCTCCCAACACCGATCACCAAATTGTGAACGAAAGCACCCTTCCTCTTTGGCTAACGTTTCTACATGGAATTCTGTCCCAATTTCCACATATCCTGATATGTCGACTGGAAACGGGTTGTTAATTATTTCAACATCCTGGTGTCCAGTACCTGGGCATCGCGATAATGGTGTCCATTCAAGACTCCCATGGCCAAAACCGGTCAGTGAGATGGCATCCATGCCTCCATCAGCGCCTCCTTCCCGAGGAAGGAACCCCGATACAAAGTAAACCAGACTCCCATCGCCAATATCGTTGTTGCAGGCAGACTCGGCCGAATAACTGATAACCTGAAACGTCTGCTCAATCGTAAGGCAGGCGGATAACCTGTGACCCTCAACATCCTCCTTGATATTTTCGATAATTTCTTGGAAATTACGTTCATCCAAAGTATCAAACAGTCCGCTCATGATGTTATTTTCCCATCCCGGCCTGGGGCCATTGTCAGGGCCGTAGTGGTCTTCGTGACCTAATAGATGCATTGCTTCATGGGCCACCCTCCTGCGCGGTGCGACACTAGCCACCCATCCCCATTTATCAGACTGATAGTTGCCGACGCCAGTCTTCGCCGTATCCTGGAAAGCGTAAGAGTGGACGTAAGGGTTAATATCAGGAACATACCAGTAGTCCCACCCCTCTTCCCAAACACCACTATCAATAAGAGCTTGATGTATCTCTTGCAGGCGGCCATTCTGTGTCTGGCCATCGATGGCGGCTAGCAGATAAGCCTCAGAAGACGCGAGCGCACCTTCTGATAACTGTACATTTACTTCTAATTCAATTGGAAAACAACTGTGCTTCGCCGCAGCCTGGTTAAACAGGCTCTCAATCCAGCCTCCCCATTTTGTTGCTAACTCTTGGTTCGCCCCACCGCCCCAGATCTTTATCGGCAGGGTAAGGAGAATCTTGCCATCTACCTGGGAATACCGTGCAAATGCATAGGAATGCTGCCCGTGGCCCGCCGAATAGAAGAGTCCGATCAGAAAACCCACCAACAC
>CAUZJT010000146.1:0-6650 GCA_963580215.1 Gammaproteobacteria bacterium | reverse complement strand
CTGCCATCGACCAGGCCTTATCGCCGCTGTTCATTTGATACGCAGTCAGCCGATTGTCCATAGGCTTAAATAGTCGCAAACCTTCTATAGTCGGAAGACCTCCACCAGCGCGGCCGGGCAGATAAGCCGCGACTGTCTTCCCGGTCGTCGGCGTGCTGTTCGGTGTCGCACCACCTTCTCCAGGCACCGGATAATTTGGATTGTCTCTATCAACACCGTTGGTCGCCCGTAGGAATCTCGGTGCGAAACAATTGCGCGAGTGCGCTGCAAACATTAAACCGGTGCTTGGATCACCAACAGGTTGGTGAGAAATATTAACTCCGCCAATGCAGCCAATGTTATTGATGTAGTCATTCTCATGCTCTTCCGGGAGTGGTGGCACATACAAACCGCCGACGCGATAACCGTTTAGAATTACCATTGCCTGTTCTTTTAACTCCGGCGTATAGTCAATCACGAAGTCTTCGGTCAAGCCATCGGTGACGATTGGGTCAAGTGGTTCCGGTCTAGTAGGAAAGGGCTGGGTCGGGGCCGTATAATTTCCGGGAACCTGTGTCTGAAAAACCTCGCGATCTTCTATCGGCCATATAGGCTCACCAGTCTCGCGATTGAATGCGAACACTAAGCCCTGCTTCGTATTCTGAATCAGCGCGGGGATAGCCTGCCCATCCACAGTTAAGTCCATCAACATCGGTGGTGTCGGTAGGTCATAGTTCCACTGATCGCTACGATGAATCTGATAGTGCCAACGGCGCTCGCCAGTTTGCACATCCAGCGCCAGCACACTGCCGCCAAATAAGTTGTAGCCTGGACGATGACCTGCATAAAACTGTACCGTCGATGCGTTGGTTACCATGTAAACAAGACCCAGTTCAGGGTCCGCTGAGGCGGGTGCCCATGTTGAGATGTCACCCGACCACTGCCAAGCATCATTCTCCCAAGTCTCATGTCCAATCTCGCCCGGTCTTGGAATGGAGTGGAACTTCCAAAGGAATTCTCCGGTTGCCGCATCGAAGCCCATGATGTCTCCCGGCACATTTTCGATGCGAGTCTGACCGTAGCCAGGCTGATGCCCAACTAAGACAACGACAACACCGTTAACCACAATTGGTGGAGAGGAGGCCGTAACCATTCCCAGTTCACGAGGTATTCCATAGTCCGGGTCGTAGCTTCCTCCGGCAACCACATAGTCTTGCCATGGCCCCCAGTCTTCTACCAACTTCGGTATAAGATCGATGACTCCAGTCTGATCGAAGCCTTCGAGCGGAACTGGTTCACCCCAATTCTCCAAAGGTCTGCCGGTCTTAGCATCGAGCGCCCAGAGGAAAAAGCCTGGTGTCGTGACATAAACAACTCCCCTACCGTTTACCTCTGCATGGGCAACACCTTTACCGTAAGCCTGGCGTGGCGAACGCTGGTGGCGAATCGTCGAGGGCTCTCGAAAAGTCCACAAGTTCTCCCCTGTAGCGGGATCCATGGCTATTACTTGTCGGCGCGGGGTTGCTACGGTATACAACATTCCATCCACATAGGTCGGAGTAGAGCGCGAGAAGTAATCTAGATTCGGGCCAAAATTGTCGCTGCGCCAGATCCAAGCTTGCTTCAGTTCGGAGAAGTTCGAAGCATTGATCTGATTCAGTGGCGAATATCGCGTGTTGCCTGAATCACCGCCAAGGTACCGCCATTCCCCATTCTCCGTACCCTCCAGACCCTGCGACATTGCTTGTCCGGAAAACAGTAAAGTAATTGAAGAAAAGAAGACCCCGAAGATTCTCACAGATTTGAACGAAGAATACATAAGCTTTGGTCCTATGATGGATGCGTTTTAATATATTAATATAGTCACAGTAAAAATACTGTAGTTGAAGTCTGACCCCTTTCCTCTGTCGCCAAGCCCGTTTATTCTTAGTACCAGATCAAACACCTAAAATTGAGGCAATCAACGATGAAAAACAAATGGCAACAGACCGTAATAGCAATTTTCTTCCTAATATCATCGACAACCGGACTGGCACAGGACGACGATGCCAGCCTGATGACTTACGACTTGGCCACTAGAGCCATGAATGCCGCGGAAGCCTACGCTCGCAACCAAGAGTGGAGCGTGACTATCTTGATCACCGACCAGAACAACAATCCGGTGATGTTGCGGCGCATTGATGGCGCGGGCGCCCGCACTTTTGACTTTGCTACGGCGAAGGCACTGGTAGTGAACGCAACTGGCCTCAGCTCTGGCGAGTATGGCAGTCGAGTCCAAGCCAATGATATAGAAGAGATCGAAGGCGGCGTCACCTTTGCAGGGGGCGTACCTATCTATGTAGAAGGCCAGCGGATCGGTGCAATTGCAACCAGTGGCGTGAGAGCTTTGCAGGATGAAGAAGCATCCATGGCGGGTGCTGAAGCCATAGGCAGCGCATCGAATTAAAAATAGAAGCAGATTTGATTAGGGGTCTACACTCAAGTAAATTTTCCCCTATTTCTAAAGCTGTCGTTGCAGAAGCTGCAGAATCTCTGCGCGGTTGTTGACCACTTGGTTAGTTAAAATCACGAACGGATACAGACCATCGGGCCTACGGATGTAGCCGGCAAAGTTGTAGACGCCGGTCAAGGTGCCACTCTTGCGTAGCACTCCGTTTACCTCAGGCAGTAGATCGGCATAGGGTTTAAAGACTTCGAGAATACGCATCATCCCCGCGGCGCTGCTCCGCTGGGTGCGGGACAGACCCGAGCCCTCCAGCATAAGCAAGGACTGCGGATTACGTCCGAAGCTATTTCCATACAAGACAGCGAGCTGCTGCTGCAGTGCGGCGCGAGCCACCTCGGTCGTAGCAGGGTAACCACTGTCTTGTACCCCCAGTGTCAGAAAAAGTTGGTTGGCAATAAAATTGTTAGAGTAGCGCAGCAAGCCAACCAAGCTGTCTCCCAATGAACGGAAACTTCGGTGCCGATAAAAAAGTGTCCACTCATCCGTCACAGCATTACGATTAAATCTGGCATCAGATACTGTGATACCTGACTCTTCAAGAAAGTACCGAAACAGCTGCTGAGCCTGGCGCAGGCCAGCGCGGGGGTCATCACCCAGATTGATGCGTTGCGCCTCTCCAGGAGAAAGCTTCGAGCCTAGCTCGCGCGCAAGGTCTGTCAAGGGAGTCTGCGGCTCTCCCGTGATAAGCGTACCGTCCGCGGTCCAATCCAGATTCACCGTGTTGAAATTCACAGCCAGGGCACTATTTCGGGCACCAAAGGGCTGACTAGTACCTCTCTCAATAGGTAGATCGGGGTCCGATTCGAATGCAGAATCATCCATGACTAGGCGGCGGATCTGTTGCAGCCCACGCTGAGCTAAAGCATCAGCAATACGAGCAATCTCCTCGGATACTAGGAACGGATCGCCCAGACCCCGGATCAATAGGTCGCCACTGTCATTACGATAAAAGTGGGTCTCGAAACGAAAGTCTTCGCCGAGCGTGGTCAATGCCACCTGCGCTAGCGGGATCTTAATGAGAGATGCAGGGACTAGCGCGCGATCCGGATTAAGGCTTACTAATACCTCATTATTCGGGGAGCGCATCATCACGCTGCCATCACCAGCCAAGGCAGCCAAACGTTCTTGCGCCGCAATCGGAGAAGCCAGACCGCAGCCGACCAGCAACAGGAAAAGCGTGAACGTGTGCAGAGAGCAGGTAGAGGTCTTCAACTTATTTCATTGGCCGGTTAAGTCAAAAGACCAGAGTAGTTTGATCACCACGTTTTGGCAATACTGAAGCCGATGGAACGCCAAAGCAGACAGATAGTCCATTTTTTTAGTCTATCTCCATCTTTATGTCACCGCACCAGCATTTAGTAAAATAACTCTGTCCCTGTCTGCCCAAACTGCTGTATTTTTGCTCTGACATAATTTTTTATTTTACTGTTCGGTTAATCTTCAGGAGTGGCTGTTTTGCACTATATTATTATGAGAAAAATTGCGCTGTTCCTGTTCATTTGCATTATCCCAATAGCTCAGTCACAAGAAGGTGAACCGGCTGCCTACCCCCGTGATGGTGCTAAAAAAATGCTAGAGAACGAGCACGTCATTGTCTGGGATATTAGCTGGTTGAAACAGAACTACCCCATCCACCGTCACCGTTATGACCATACTGGTGTTTACTACAGTCCAGGTGACAGAATAATCACCTCTAATGAGGGTGAGGTCCGCGAGGTCCACACCGACGCATGGAACATTTCGTTTCAACTTGCAGGCGTGACTCACACTGAATCAGGTATTAGTGATGAGCCACTTCGAGCCATTTTTGTTCAGATCAAACGCCCGGCTACTGATGCAATAGAAGTTAATTTATTGCTACCGCAATTCCCAAGCGATGTTCCGTTGGACCGCCGCTCAAACGAACGAGTTAGAGTATGGGAATACTCTGAAGGCTTCTCTACTATTGATGGCTCTGAGCATTACCATGGTCATGATGCAGTAGTGGTTTGGTTTGATAAAGATACTCAAGCGAATGTGCATTTTATCGCGAGAGGGACGATTCATAATAAAGATATCCCAACTGCAGCGGCAAGGGTGTTTATCTTCGAGATCCTTTAGCCAAAAAGTGGGCAATAAAGAATATTAGAGGGGTCAGATCAAAAATACAGCACAATGATTTATTTGCTTTTTACTCACACAACTGGACAATCTCTCGTCTGCAAGATACTTTTTATTCTTCCTTTACAGAGTAGGGAGAATTGAGATGATGCGAATGTTGAAAGTTGGCTTACTAAGTGTCGGAGCCCTCATGGTGATATCGCTGCTGACTCTTCGCGTGACTGGCCTAGAGCCTCGATACATAGACCCTAGGAGTGAAGCTTTTGTCGAGAGCGGCCGCACTGCTGGCCCGGGATTTTGGCTCACCGGAGAAGTCGTGCGTGAACCAATGACGAATTGGGATTGGGTCAACGATGTTAACGACCCGGTCCGTGGAAACTCGATAATGCTCGAGACCCGGACCTGGTATGGGATCCCACACTCGGTCACGGTCAACCTTGTCCCCCGCGGCGACAAACTCTACCTCAGTGGCAGCGAACAAGGTTCCAGACTGCAAGAAGAGTTTCCCAATTCTAAAGCATGGTGGGCCAACATCGAACGCGATCCGCGTATACGTATGAAAGTCGACGGAAAGATTTACGAAATGACAGTCTCATTGGTAGCCGATAGAGCTGAAGTTTTCCAAATACTTGGAAGGGATCCCGTGACTAAAGTAATTGGTGCTAGCGGGGAGGAACAGATCACCGGGGTGAGGCACTACTGGCGCGCGCACCAGCGGAACATCCCAGAATATAATTAATAATCTGTCCTTTTTAAGCAAAAATTGGGGCAAGTTTAATTTCTTAACCAGGATGTTGGAGAATAAATCTACTTCTATTTAATAACCAACTTCTGCGCCCTTGAATTTGAAGTCTCTGCCACATACAACAAATCTTCAGACGGGCAGGCGAGGCCATGGGCGCCGGAAAACTCTCCTAGGTTCCGGCCCGAATTTCCAATAACTCCCAGTACCTCTCCCTGTAAGGTCGCTTTGATAATGCGCCCAGGGAATGTGGTTTCCCCGACGAAAATCACATCGCTGCCCTTTGGGATGCATAATGCATTAGGGGCACCGTTGGCGCTAACCTCAGTCAGGTCAGTCGGCGTAGGTCCGTTAACTGCCATAGAGCCTGGGCGAACAGGGGTGGCTACTTGGAATTCACGCAGGTAGGTGCCATCAGTGTCGAACACTTGAATGCGGGCATTGGATCGGTCTCCCACATAGACGTTGTCATCCTTATCGATTGCAATGCTATGGGGAAGCCGAAACTGTCCGGGGCCACTGCCTGGCCCCCCCCAGGACCTCACCCAGTCGCCGTTATAGTCATACTTGGCAACCCGAGAATTGATATAACCATCGGTGATATAAATATTGCCTGCGGAATCAATCGCCACATCTGTTGGTTCGCGAAAACGGCCGTCCTGTGGAGGAAGGGGCGTGTCCATATGCTCGAACGGACGAGCTGCTTCGGATACTGATTCTGCTTTTCTACCGAACACCCACACCACCCTGCCGTCGGAGTCCATGCGCACCACCATATTTGACCCTTTGTCCACAGTCCAAATGTTGTCGTTGCTATCAATTCGCAAGCCGTGCGCAAACGACCAGGCGTATAAGCCTCGACCGAGTTCTCGCTGGTAGCGGCCGTTGGCATCGAATTCAAAAAGCTGAGCGGCATGCATGCCATATGCTGGACCACCACCAGAAGGATTGGACCGATGGAAGACAAAAACATGTCCCTGTGAATTCACAGCAATGGCCGATACTTCGCCAAAGTTCAAGCCCTGGGGTAGTTGGAAAAAGTCGGCGACAGATTCAACAGCAATCTGCGGGGCGTATTGGGCGAATGCGCAAGGAGCGGCAAGCAAGCAACAGGCTATGATGCTGAGTAGTTTTCTCATCGGAGTCTTCCTTAATTTAAACACAAGCTGACCTCTATCTATTAATTGCAAAACATAGGAACAGTTCTTCAATCTAAAGAGAATAGTTTGCAACAGCCAAGAGCAATTAAAAAATCGTGAAACTTTCGAATGCTTTAAACATGCCCAGCACCGATCTTTTCCCAATCATCGCATACAAAAGAAA
>CAUZJT010000145.1:0-6746 GCA_963580215.1 Gammaproteobacteria bacterium | reverse complement strand
TCCCAGATCCGGCCCAGCACAAAAGCGATAATAAAAATCACCACCGAAAAGTTCAGGGCCCGCAACAGATATCCAAAGGCACCAAACACCCCCAGCAGCACCAAACCAACCGGTCCGCCGCCACTCACCCAGGCACCCGCCATGCATAACAGGATCACCGTGGGGAAAATGTAGATGGCACTGATCTTGGCCACCATGCCGAACAGGTTCAACCCTAACCGCCCGATAATCAGGTTGCACAGGTTGGCGATGGCCATACAGGTGAAGATCGAAAACACCAGCTGACCTTCATCCCGAATGAGGGTCGGGCCGGGAATAATTCCGTGGATGATCAATGCACCCATCAAGAAGGCAGCGGCCACGTTGCCGGGCACGCCCAAGGTTAGCAGAGGGATCAGGTTCGCGCCCGATACTGCGCTGTTGGCAGCTTCGGTTGCTGCGACACCTTCAATAGTGCCCTTGCCGAATTTTTCCGGCGTTTTTGATGCCCGCCGAGCGGCTGAATAACCGATGGTTGCCGCCAGCGCCGAGCCGATGCCTGGCACTGCGCCGATCAGGGTGCCAATCAGCGCAGACCTGAACATAGTTTTCTTAACCGACATATACTCGGCAAAGGACAATCGGGCGTCGACGCCAACCGAAGGCGGTGCCATGCTACCCCTGGCCGAGACCCGACCTTCGGCAATGGCACGAGCGATCTCGCCCAGAACCAGAACACCCATCCCAACCGCAACAAGTGGAATTCCGTCTTCGAGTTCGGGAAACCCGAAGGTCAGTCTTGGTGTGGCCTCTTCCGGGGCCTGCCCAACCGAAGCCAGAACGAACCCGAACGATGCCGCAACCAATCCGCGCAGTGGATTGTCTCCGACCAGTGCGGCCAGAACGCAGATCGAAAAGAAGATGATCGCCGATTGTTCTACGGGCCCCATCATCATTGCCAGAATCGACAGAGGGGCCGCTGCCACAAACAGTACGATATCGGAGAATGTATCCCCCGTGACCGAGCTGAGATGTGCCATCTGCAAAGCTTTGCCCGATTGGCCCTTTTGCGCCAGCGGATAGCCGTCCAATGTGGTAATCATCGCATCCGGTGTGCCAGGGGTATTCATCAGGATGGCGGGCACCGCCCCACCGACGGTGGATCCCTTCATGATCCCGATCAGAAACCCGACCGCCCCGATCGGTTCCAGATAAAACGTCGCTGGTACAGCGATAGCAATTGCCATTGGCCCGTTCAGCCCCGGGATGGCACCGACGAGAATGCCTAGCGTCACGCCTGCTGCAACCAGCAAAATGTTCCAAAAGGTGATCGCATCTACGATCCCGGCAAATATGACGTCCAGTGCTACAGGCATTTCAGTTTCACGGCAAAGGCCGCCCCAGAAGAATTTCAAAAACAGCCCAGACCAGAAGCGGCGCAGCGATGCTAATTACGGCGATCAGCGCCCACCGGTTTTCCCGCATCAACAGGAGGGTTATCAGACAGATACCAACACCAGCAGGCACAAAGCCAACAATCGGAGCCGCAAACATTGCAGTGACCAGCAGAATAAAGGACACGCTGAACCGGATAACCGTGTGACTGGCAGGCCTGCCGGTAAGTTCATCTTGCTTGGCAACGAGGCCGGAAATAGCCAATGCCAGCCCGGAAAGGATCAGCATTCCACTGGTGAAATTCGGATAAAACCCAGATGGCACTGTGGCAAATATCGCAGGCACAGTTTGTGCTGGTGTCACCCAGAAGATCAGCACGCCACCCAATGCAGCTGCCAAAAGCCCGGTCAATATGTTCGAGGTTCTTTTCATCAATAAGCCATCTAGTGAAGTGGTGTCGCCCCACATCAAGGGCGACAACCTGGAGGATGCCTATTTGAGGAACGCTATCAGGGTTTCATTGGCGCCGCGTCCGCCGACGATTTGCTCTTTCAGGGTCTCACCACTGGTAAACTCCATCTTGAGGCTCATCTTGTCCTGAATAAAATCACGCAGATCCGCGTTTTCCATCGAACTTTCAATGGCAGCGGTCCACGCATCCAGCGCTTCTTGTGGAACGCCTGCAGGAGCAGCCAATAGCCATTTTACCCGGAACGTCGCCACGCCAGCACCGGACTCTTCGACGGTTTTGGCATCGCCGCCAACCAAAAGACGGTCTGCCTCAAGCGAGGCCAGCACCTTCATATCGCCTTTACGAACATGAGGGGCTTGCGGCCCAGCGGCCAGTGTTGTGGTCAGATGTCCGTTGAGCACATCGTTTACACCAGCGCGTCCGCTTTTGATCGGAACAGGTATAAATTCCACGCCAAAATGCTTACCGATTGCGCGAACCGCCGCATTGGAGCGAGGGCTGAACACACCGACTTGGATCTCGGCGCCTCTCTTGGCGGCTTCAACCATCTCTTCCAGTGTATTATAAGGCGCATCCGCAGGGGCAACCCAGCCGATTTGAGTGTTGGCCACTGCACCAAGAAAGCTGAAATTATCTACAGAATAGCCGACTTTAGGGTTCATGACTGGTGCGAAGGAAAATGTTTCAGACACCGCGAAGCCGATGGTCATCCCATTGGCAGGGGCGTCTTTCAACACTTTGGCCATAGCCGCACCACCGCCGCCTGGCTTGTTTTCCACAACAACATTCCAGCCGAGTGTATCTTCGAAATGTTTAGCCACGGCGCGCGATAGCACATCACCACCACCACCGGGTGGGAACATGGTCATCATTGTGACCGAACCGGTCGGTTTCCATTCAGCAAATGCCGGACTGGCAACCAGTGTAAGCGCCATTACCGCGCCTGAGATGAGTTTTTTGAACATGTGTTTTCTCCTTTGGATTGTTAATAGTTTTGGAAGTGGAAGGGTTTGGTCAGTTGAATCTGACGTTGTTTTTCTGGGTAAAAACCCTGCTCGCAGTATTCGTCCGAATGCATGTAGCAGTCGATAAGCGCTCGGTCAGAGCCGTCTTCGAATGTAAATAGGCGCGAATGCGGTATGGCGTGATCTTTGACAAACCACCGCGTCAGTGCCGATACGTTTACGAATGTCACGCCGCCATAACCCGTTTCAATATGGCCCTTGCCACCGTGCTCGTCGTCGGGATCGGTGTGGGTGTGGCCGCCCAGCCAGAAATCTACCTTGCCGGGATTGGCGTCTAGCCAGGTTTCAAACTCGCCACCGCCTGCGTTGCCACCAACCCAATAGAGATAGGAAGCGGCATGGGGAGTTCCGTCTTCATAATAGCCGTGGTAGTCAGTGGCCCAGTTGCCTTCAGCGTCGTGCTTCATCCCCTCCCACTCACCCGTAGCGACTGTGGTGTTTTTCAACAGATAGTGGTGTGCCGTGACGATGATCTTATCGCGGTAATTGGATTCGACCTGGTCAACCCACCAGTCAAACGTTTGGCGTGTGACCACTCCACCGGGATTGCCGCCGAGCTCTCCACGGCCTTTGGGTTGTGTGGCCTCGTTCACATCGCTCATTAGCAGAATGCGAATATTGCCGACATCGATATAGTAGCGTTCAAAACTGCCATGAGGCGGGTATTGAAACCGGTCGATGTCCACTCCCGAAACGTCCGTGTGCTCGCCAATTGGATCGATCCAGCGGCGAAACCACATCGCCTCGGGCTCTCTGGGCGCATTGCGGTCATGGTTGCCACAGATCGTATAGATGTCTTCGCGTTTGTGGGTATTGAGGGCATCAAACTGGTGGATGATCTCTTTGCCTTCGTCCTCGGTCGGCAGTCCGAAAGCGGCAGAAAAGTCGCCTACATTAATCCCTATGTCCCAGTCGAAATCCCGCTCGGCTTGCCGGATAGCATCTGCCAGGCTCTCTCGCCCACGAGCTTTGTCCGCAGATACATGCGCACAGCCTGAGGCCCAGATTTTCAGTTTGGCATTCGGCATTTCACCCGCCATAAAGAGAATTACAATTCCCCTTATGGGTGGGCCGAGACAATCTGTCAACTAAAAGAGAACACAACCTTTCATTCATTCTTCTTTTGATCCCGCCCCTTTGCTGATATAATACGTAATCAGGAGGTCGGTTTGAACAAACACAGCATTGAACTTGAAGGTAAGATCGACGGCGTATTCGAGGCCCGTCAGGATCGAAGCCGCCGATCGCGTGACAGCTTCATCGAGTCAGGTATCACGCTGCTAAACCAGATGCGTTTCAACGATCTGAAGGTGAGCGATCTGACTTTCCACAGCGGACGATCTGTTGGAAGTTTTTACAAGCGGTTCGAAGATAAAGAGGCATTCTTTCGTGCCCTTCAGGCCGCGATCGTGGCGCGCGATAAAAGGATAATTGAACAGCGCCTGGGCAAAGAGCGGCTAAACAGCATGTCGCCGAAAGAGGTTCTGGACGAATTAATCGATACCCTCGTGGATATCTTTTCAAGCGAGGTGCGCGGCGTTCTGAGGGAATCCCTCCTACGCATTCTTGAGCCAGAGGATGCGTGGGCCCCAATGCGCAAATCCGGTCAAGACATTCAGCAGAGAATTGTTGATCGTTTGAAATCTGCCAATCCAGAGCGGGATGAGGCAGGCAATGAGCGTAAGTTGAGGTTCTGCTACCAAGTCATAGTTGGTGTGCTGCAAAATGACCTCGTTAACGACTTCCATACCTTTTCGACCAAAGACCGATCAATTCGCGCGGCCCTAAAAGCGGTGGTCGCTGATCACATGCAGAGCAGCAGGCAATACTAATCGATGTAGAAAATACTTTGACAATAAGCTATGGGGGGCTTAGCCCCTAGCCGCAACCATGGCCAGTTTCAATGCCATTGTTGTAGAATGCCAGCCAGGGAAGATCGATTTTCGTATCCGCTCAGGTTACCTGGTGCTTTCAGACTAATGAAAACCTACACCAGATTGCTGGCACCACCTAAATCTATGCGCTGAATAATTGCCACCACTCGGCAAGAGCCGCGGCGCGGTTTACCTTGAAATTAGAGCGTGAGTAGAGATGGCGTTCCTGGCTGAAATCAAGAAGCTGGAGCAGGAAATTGGTTTGCCTGTACAAGATCCAGTTAGGTTTGGAGCAGCTAGAATCGCCGATACAATACTATAATTTATAATTTGATTTTTACTTAGATTTTGAAGATAGCTTATCTCTTAATTTATAATAATTCATAGCAATGGGTAGAAACCAAGGATCCCCGTTGTAAAAAGGTAGAGTCCAAAATCTATGACCAGAAAAAACTGTTTCAGCATCCTTACCTAGAATCATTCCTGCTGCCTTCTGACCCAACCAACGAGCCCAAACTGTTCCAGAGCCACAAAACCCTGCTGGGTAAATCACACCATCATTAACAGCTATTTTAGGTAACTGATCAAAGGGAAATGCGACATTTCCAAGCCAGTGGTGTGTTATAGCAGTATCTTTTAGTTGGGGCAAAATCCCTACTAAACCCGTCCTGAGTCGTTCTCGCGCTTTTTCTGGATTCGCTCCCAACCGTCTTCCTCCAAGAAGTATTCTTTTCCCATCCGGCGAAGGGCGGTAATAATGACCTAACTCCAAAGCTTCAGCAAACATTGTCTTTCTTGGCATTAAATGACTAACGAAATTCTCACCTAACTCTTCTGTTGCTATAATTTCTGAGATTACGGGTATCAAACGTCTTCTAAGCCAAGGAAATTCCTTACCTGTATACGCGTTGGTAGCAACAATAACATGCTCAGCAGTCACTGATCCATGATGAGTAGGTATAGTAAAGGTCTGTCCAACTCGTTTAATACTCTGGCTAGCCGTATGAGAAAAGATTTTAACATTATCCCTGAGAGCAATTCTTATCATTTCATGTAGTAATTTACTCGGGTGAATACCACCAATATCTGGGCGAAAAACCCCTGCCTTGTATTTAGGACTATCAATATAATCTTTTACACCCTTTGAATCGCTTACCTGGGTTTCTATTCCAAAATCTTTATAAAATTGATCCGCTTCTCTCTTTAGCTGATCTAATGAACCATCCCTAGGATTACCTAGAAACCATCCTACCATATCAAAATCACAGTCCAGTTTTTCATGCTCGATAAAGTCGTATAAATCCTGACGAGCAGTAATTGCTTCTTTTTGAAAGTTTTTGGCCTTCTCTGGACCAAAACGTCTAATGAGATCAGTATTTGTAGGCCTTAAGTTACCACTAGTTATTCCTCCGTTTCTAGTAGCTGCTCCTTCACCTAAATTATTTTTTTCTAAAATCACAACATTATAACCGGCTCGAGCCAGAGGAATGGCAGCACCGAGCCCAGTAAAGCCACAACCAACAATGACAATATCCGCTTTAGTTTCCCAAGGAATGTCTGGAGAATTTGTTGGGGACTTAGCATCCCACCAATACGGCTTTTCGTTGATTATCATGACCGTTTCCTACTATAACCCTTTAATTCAATCAATAATATTTCGGTGATTGTAGATAATGTATGCGCAAGTGCCTGCCTAATTGTCGCCACAGGCAGCAAGGAATGGTAAAATTAAAAAAAACACACCACTACGAGTGATCCAAGTCGAAGTTGGTAAATTAACTGTCAAACCAAACGGGTAGTTTATCAAAAGCAATAATATGCCAATCTTTGCAAGCCACTCCTGATAAAGTAAATTGCCAACAAGTAAGTAAAAAAAGATGGGCTAAGGCTTGCATATATCTAGCGGCAGCTAAAGCTAAATCCACTGATTCAAGTTTATAGGCTTGGTTATAGAGAGGCGTGGTGCGATAAGCGGGCTCTATCGACTATTATTTCATCGTC
>CAUZJT010000144.1:0-6758 GCA_963580215.1 Gammaproteobacteria bacterium | reverse complement strand
ACAACTTTCGGGTCTGAAAAGCGTCTATGGCACGAATTACTTACCTCAACAGTTTTCCAGCCCCCAATGCGTTGGATATTCTGGAACGCCATGGCGGGCACGAGATCATTCGCATCGATGGCGAAGACCCGATAGAACAAAGTTTTGAGACATTGGCCGGGGCCCATGCCTACCAATGCGTCGGCGCCCGTGATGAGGTGCCGCCTCTACTTCGTGTCGACACTGATTTTTTGAATAAGGCACCCGAGTTGCTGGTGGCCTCTGCGAGCGGCTCCGGGGTAGATGTCTTTGACCTTTCGGCATGTACCAAGGCGGGAGTTCTGGCAGTAAACCAGGCAGGTAGCAACGCCCAGTCGGTTGCCGAGCACGCAATCAACATGATGATTACGGTACAAAGACATATTGGGGTGGCAGATCGTGCGCTGCGGAGCGGTTGGGTGGGATCGCGTTTGGAGTTTATGGGTAGTGATCTTTCTGGAAAGACACTTGGCATCGTTGGTATCGGCAATATCGGAACAAGACTTGCCCGAATCTGTGGCACAGGTTTTAGTTGCAAGGTACTTGCATATGACCCCTACCTCACCGCGCAAGAGATCAGTCAACGTGCTGCGCAGGCGGTAGGTTTTGACGAGTTGCTGCAAAACGCTGATATCGTCTCAGTACATACCCCTTTGACGACGCAGACGCGCAATCTTTTTGACGGTGATGCGTTTACTCATATGAAAAAAGGCGCGATATTTGTGAATACGGCACGGGGTTCGATCCATGATGAGGAGGCGTTAGCCGATGCTCTTGCATCGGGGCACCTGGGAGGTGCAGGACTCGACGTTTGGGACAGCGAGCCGCCGGCGAAGGAGCATCGACTGCTGCACCTATCCAATGTGATCGCGACACCGCACATAGCCGGGTGCACCTCGGACAGCCTGGCCAATATGGCCGAGTATGCAGCCACCCAGCTATTGCAGATTTTCGCAGGTGAGCCACCATCGCGACCAGTGAACCCTGAAGTATTGCCCCAGTTTAAGCAACGGTTTGCACAAATCCTTGGAGGTTCCATTCAAGCCTGAATAGCGGTCTTACTCGCGAGAGTGATCGAAGTAGCAGTAGATTGTGTTATCAACAAAAGGAGGATGTAATGAAAGTAGAATCGTATTGTTATTGCTTAAGAGCCCGTAAGGTATTGGCCGTAGTCGTAATCGGCATTGCTGCTTCGTTGTGTTCACAGCTTTTGCCGGTATCGGAATGATTACCCCACCGGTTTGTGTTGGTATCTATACGGCGGCCGGTGTCGTCAACATTAGCCCGGAGCGGGCATTTGGTGAGATTCCAGCCTTCGTTCTGATGGGTATTGTCTACGGTGCATTGATGATCGTGAGTCCAGTGCTTTCAACCTGGCTGCCAGGCGTGTTGTTCTGAATAGGGGTCTCGACCAATGACGGCGTCATTTTTCAGCGTTGGTGACTTTCGCGACGGCGCACGCCGGCGGATGCCAAGGATCATTTTCGATGCACTTGATGGCGCAGCTGGTAACGAAACAGCAAGTCGATGTAACAGTGCGGCATTTGAAGATGTTTGTCTGCAGGGGCGGGTGTTGGTCAACGTAGAGGATCGCATTATGCAGACCTCATTTCTCGGCTGCCAATGGCAAGTGCCGTTCGGAATTGCCCCCATGGGGATGTGCGATCTCTTCTGGCCGGGAGCGGATAAAGCGATGGCTCGCGTCGCGCGTGAGATTGGACTCCCTTTGGGGGTATCGACCATGTCCTCAACGACGCTAGAGCAACTGTTCGATCTTGCCGGGGGTAATGCCTGGTTTCAGTTATACGCTGGAGAATCGGACCAATTGACCCATAATCTGGTAGCCCGTGCTGCGAGCACTGGCTACCAAGTACTGATACTCACGGCAGACGTACCTGCTCTCGCGCCACGCCAGCGTGATCTGCGCAACGGCTTCAAGATGCCATTTCGGATTGGTCCCAAGCAGGCTCTGGATTTTGCCTGCCATCCGCAGTGGACTTTAGCCACCCTGAAAAACGGTCGACCAAAGTTCCGCAACATCAATTCGGTATCTAAGAATGTGACTGTTGGGACCCGCGTAGGACAGTTTCGTCGCGAAGCCGGGCGCGGTCATTTTGACTGGAATTTTCTGCGTGAATTGCGTGCCCAGTGGCCGCACAAACTGATACTCAAAGGCGTGATGTGCGCCGAGGATGCCCGCAATGCGGTCGATGCAGGGGCAGATGCTGTCTATGTTTCCAATCACGGTGGGCGTCAACTTGACAGCGCGCCGCCGGCCATTTCGATGCTGCCGTTGATCCGTGAAGCGCTAGGTCCGGAATATCCTATAGTTTTTGATAGTGGCGTGCGCAGCGGCGAGGACATCGTCCGAACGCTCGCCAGCGGCGCTGGATTCGTGATGCTGGGCCGGCCTTTCTTATATGCCCTGGGGGCCGGTGGTGCAGGAGGTCTTTCCCAGCTACTGAGCTTGTTAATGAATGAGTTAAGCACGGTCATGGCCCAACTGGGTTGCACACGCACGGCGCAGTTGGACGGCGCCGTGCGGGCACTGCTGCGATGACAGAACCCATTTTGGAAGATGGCTAGGGGAAACACCACATATGAATGAAATTGAACAGGTCCGTGGTGGTCAGCTTTTGGCCCGCGCCCTACATGAGAAAGGTATCCGTCAGGTCTTTACCTTGAGCGGTGGGTTTTGTAACCCGGCACTTGAGGGCCTGGCCCAGTGCGGCATCAGCATCATTAACTGCCCACATGAACAAATTGCCGGGCATCTTGCGGACGGATATACACGTATTACCCGCAAACCTACGGTTTGTCTCGTTGGTCCAGAGGGTTTTGCTAACGCTGTGCCTGCCATGATGGAAGCCTGGGGCGAGCGCTCGCCGGTGATTTTTATCACCGGATCCAGTACCTTGAAACGCCAGGGCAGCGGTGGTTTCAAGGAGATCGATGACGTCGCCATTGCTGCGCCCCTCACCAAGTATAGCGCTAGCATTACCGATGGCAGTCGTATCCGTGAGTTTGTGGATCGTGCTTACAAGATAGCTCTAAGTGGATATCCCGGACCAGTACATCTCAGCGTACCGGTCGACATTATGTTCTCATCCTTCCCTGTTGACGCCCAGCTAGATGAGCGACCATTTGATCATAACCCACGGCCCGCACCACGCGCCTGGCCCTGTCCGGATGACCTTCAAGAGGTGATCGATCTGCTACTGGCCAGCGAGCGCCCCCTGCTGATCGGTGGCCACGGGGTCTGGTGGTCAGGTGCAGAGCGCAAACTGGAGCAGGTCGGTGTATCACTGGGGATTCCGGTGTACAACATTCCCTATCATCAGAAACTGCTGCCCGAAGCCAGCAAGGCCTACATGGGTCTGGCCGATGTGCACCAGTATGGCCCAGCCAAGGCAGCCCTTGAAGAAGCCGATGTCGCTATCATGATCGGCGGTCGACTTGATAATCAGATGAATTTTGGCAATGCCCCGCTGTTCCCCCCTTCGTGCAAACTCATCTGCGTCAACGGCTCTGCCGAGGAGACCGAACTCAACCGTGCGGCTGACAAAGTTCTGTTAAGTGATCCCGGTGCGTTCTTCAATTCACTGCTTGAGCTTAAAGAGAAAGGGCGTTGGCAACGAGGCGACGATTGGATTAACGCCCAGCGTACTCGGCGTGGTGAATGGGTGGTACAGACTCTGGCTGATATGGATAACGACCTGACGCCGGGCCAAGGCGTACACCCTTTGCAACTAGCGTTGGATGTACAAAGTGCCATGGGTCCTAAAGACTGGCTGGTGATTGATGGCGGCAATACCCATTTCTGGTCGGAGATCGCGATCAATATCTCCGGTTGGCGCGGACAGGAATTGGGTGGGATTTTGCATCCAGGGGTATTCAGCATGCTCGGGGTCGGGGTGTCTTTTGCAGTAGCAGCTAAACTGACCCACCCTGATGCCCATGCCGTTGTGATCAGTGGGGACGGAGCTTTTCTCTCAGGTGGGCTCAGTATCGAGGCAGCCTTTCAGGAGAACGCACCGATCACCGTGGTGATTGATAATAACGGTGGGTTGACCACCATCTCCCAGCAACAAGAACGCCTCTTTGGGCATGATCGTCACGTGGCGACCGATTTTCGGGACATCCCTTTTCACAGTATGTTCGAGGGGCTCGGGGGCTATGGTGAACTGGTGGAAGACCCAGCCGAGATTGCGCCTGCCGTTAACCGCGCGATGGCCAGCGGTCGCACGGCCTGCGTTAATGTGCGTAGCCGTGGTGTGATCAGCCCTATCGTGGCCGCAGTGACCAGCAAAAGGGATAAAGCCTCAATAGAATAGCGTCGTGGTGCAACGCGGGCTTCTTGATTCCAATAAGCGAGTTATTGATCTATGCCGATTATTTCTTCCCATGTGCTTGACTCCCTAACCGGGCAGGATGCTGCAGGCATCCAGGTGAGATGCCAGCGCCTTGCACCAGCGGTGGAACCACAGATGGTGACTGAGACCCGGGCGGGCGATGACGGACGGATCGTTATCGAGGTGGATACCGCCGCTGATGTACCGGGCACACGCTACGAGGTAATTTTTTTCAGCGGGAAATATTTTGCAACTGGCCAGCAAAGCGATGAAATATCTTCTCTGATCAATGAGGTTGTGGTGCGTCTCGATTTGTCGGCTGTGTCGCAGCGTTGCCATGTGCCGATGATGATTGCACCGCATAACCATTCGGTGTGGTGGTCCCGCTAGCGCGGGGTCCTGGCCATGTCGTCGGGTTTGGCGGTCTCGCGGCGCAACCGGCGCACACCCTATACCGACCGTGTCGAAGCGCTCGGCGTCAGTGGGTACTCGATCGTCAATCACACTTTGTTGCCCAAATCGTTCGAAAGAACTGTCGAGGAGGATTACTGGCACCTCAAAGAACATGTGCAGTTGTGGGATGTCGGATGCCAGCGACAGGTTGAATTGCGTGGCCCGGACGCGGCTCGCCTCGCGCAATGGATGACGTCGCGCGATCTCCGCACGATGCAACCGGGACAGTGTTATTACGCGCCCCTGACCGACGAGCACGCCGGTCTGTTGAATGATCCTGTGCTGATCAAGCGCGCCTCTGATTGGTTCTGGTTTTCTATCGCCGATTCAGATGTCTTGCTTTGGGCTAAGGGTCTGGCACTGGGTATGGATCTTGATGTGCACGTGTCAGAGCCCGATGTCTGGCCCCTTGCGGTGCAGGGGCCGCGTGGGGAAGATCTCGTTGCGAGTGTATTTGGTGACGAGATTCGCAGTATCCGCTACTTTGAATTCCGACAGTGCGCCTTCGCCGGGCGCAATCTTGTGGTTGCCCGCTCGGGTTATAGCAAGCAGGGAGGGTTTGAGATTTACCTCGATGACAGCGCTTTGGGCAGCGCACTTTGGGATACTTTGTGGCAAGCAGGTGTTGATATGCAGATTGCCCCGGGCTGTCCTAACCTGATCGAGCGTATTGAGGGTGGTCTACTCTCTTATGGAAATGAGATGACTCGTCAGAACAATCCATTAGAGATCAACCTGGATCGTTTTTGTCATCTGGCGGGCGAAGTTGATTACATTGGTCGTACCGCGCTCGAGGTGATTGCGAGGCAGGGACCGTTCCAACGTATGCGGGGAGTGTTGGTAGATGGACCCCCGTGTCCACCGTGTGCAAAACCCTGGCCAGTCACCGTGGGTGAGACGCAAGTCGGGCAGATCACCAGTGCAATCTGGTCGCCCTTATTTAAAAAGAACGTGGCACTGTCCCTGATACAAAAAGACCACTGGGACTCGGGCACGCAGGTCACAGTTCATCTGCCCCAAGGCGATGAGATGACGGCCACGATTGTGAAACTGCCTTTTGATCCGTCTCGTTAGCACTCGTATGTCATAAGAAGCATATTGGTTATAACATATTGTTTTATAAGTATTACTACTTTTGAAACATATGAAAATACCCATATTGATACCCACATTTCGAACTAAACCCAGCACTTATTTGGAAGGATCGACCTTAATTGTACTGCTAGTGTTCCAGGGGAAAAGATCTAAGAATCTTCTTTGAACTCTTTGATGGTGTCGCCGTCTACGATTAAGGCAGTGCCTGAGATATCGGCAGTTACAACACCGCTCACGATGTGATGATGCGCTCTCGCGGTGTAGTAATGTGCATCGAACTCAACACCAATTCGTGCCGAGCCCCAGCCTCTGGCCTTGACCAGATCACAGAGTTCATCGAACGGATGTTTTTCCGGGTGTTGCACCAGCGGTTCTGAATAGCTAATGATGTTTGCCGCGGGAAGGTCCGTGGTGAAATGCGCTGACTTGGCATCCTGCGCTCTACCGAACCAAATCGGTGTGGCCTCTTCCTGATGCACAAGCACTGCCTGAGGTGTATAGAATGACCAGCCGTCAAAGCCCGTTAACCACCCAAGGCTGGCCGGGTCCTGACAAATTATCAGATCGAAACCAGCTGCTTCCATTCGTTGTTTTACAGTCTGAACACGTTGCTCATATTCTGCTTTGGAAAATGGTTTGTTATAGCTCATTTGTATTTTCTCTTTTTCTTGTTGGCTTATATTTGCACTGCAACCACGGCAAGAAAATCTCCCATCGCAACGAGCTCGGGGAAATGCTTGCCCGCTAGCACTCCATCGATTTTTGCATGGTACTCAGTGGGCGCCAGACCCGTGCGCTCAACGTTATGCACACGGCTAATCAAGTCACCGGCCTTTACGT
>CAUZJT010000143.1:0-6846 GCA_963580215.1 Gammaproteobacteria bacterium | reverse complement strand
CCCGGTCCAGCGCGACCCTGGCCGGACTGACTTATGTGGCTCACATTCGTGAAGCAGTAATCTGGAAAAAAGAAATCAGATCAGGCGCGGAAAAGTTTCGCACTCCAGCGCACCTGCGTGCACCAGATCATCGCCACGCTCATCAGGATTGCACTCGAAGGGTTTATCATCAAAGCGTGCGTCATCTCCGAACCAGTGAGTACATATGACCCTACGCCGGTTGCGCCGCTGCAGATTGCCCGGAGCACTGTGGTGGGTGCGAAAATTCAAGATGGCGCAATCCCCAGCTTTCATCGGTGCGCAGGCAATCTCGTAACCTTGTGAATCATTACTCCACTGAGGTGGGTCAGGTTCTTTCTGACCTCGCATGCCTTTTTCAGTAAAAAAATCTATCGCTTTGTAGTTTTGATCCAGCTTGTGCGAACCTAAAACAAAGCGAAGAGCGGTTTCCTCGGGTACATCATCCAGCGCGGTCCAGACATTGCATATCTGTGTGCCCGAAACTGGCCAGTAGGCCTCGTCGTAATGCCATGGCGTCTGGGTACTGGTGCCAGGCTCTTTGACGATGGCCATATCAAAATAAAGGAGCAAGCCCCGGCTGCGCATCACCCGCTGCGCCAATCGTGCTGCTGGAGACCTGAAAGTGAATCTCTCAAAGGACGGTAACCGTCTCCATAAAAAGGTATCGAAAAAAAATGTTCCGGATTCACCATCATTTTTATGATCTTCGCGGGCCAAACTATTGGAGGCGGTTCTGATCGCGGCGGCCACAGCCCGTCGACCCTGCTGAACCCATTCATTGCTGAATGCGCCTTCAAGGCAGACCACACCGTCCCGCTGGTAAGCTGCGATCGCACCCCGGGTGGGCAGACCATCGCTGCTTAAGGGAAATCTTTTTAAGGTTCGCATAAACGGTTAGGCTGGTTAGGCATCACAATTTTTTTAACCAAATTGGCGCTGTCAAGATGGCGAATGACACGATATATCCTAAGGAAAACAACTGTCAATTGATCTTTGGTAATTCTGCATAGCTGGATACACTAGGGTGACATCCCGCTATTGGAATTACGATAACTGCTATGGCCATTAAAGCCCTTTCCGACACCGACAAAATGATGCTCGACTCCCTTTACTGGTGGGATATCCCAACCCTGTTCCGGGCTCCACTGGACCGTGACCCAGCAAATTCGGATATTGCCCTGGTAGGTGTACCGCACTCTACCGGTAACGGTACTACCGAACGTGATCAGCACCTGGGTCCGCGGGCCTTGCGCCACGTGTCGGCCATGGCAAAAAGAGTACACATGGATTTTGAAGTCGATCCGTGGACCGCACACCGGATCCATGATCTGGGTGATGTGCCGCTGCCCGAGGCGAACGATAATGAGGCATGCATTGAAAGGATCACCGATTTCTACCAGGCGATCGACGCCGCAGGTGCGCGCCCGGTATCAGTCGGCGGGGATCACTCGGTCACCGGCGGTATCATTCAGGCGATCGCGGGGCCGGATGCAAAACTGACCAGCGGCGAGAAAGCCGTCTTTTTGCACTTTGATGCTCACACCGATGCTTATGAGCAGGTACCGCATTTTCTGGGTGCGATCAAATCAGCCGCCCACTGGGCAAGCTACCTGGTTCGTGACGGCCTGATCGACGCAAGCCACAGTGTCCAGATCGGCATGCGTGGCAATCCGCGCACGCTGAGCTGGCTCAACCCCAGCAAGGAACTGGGCTATGAGCTCATTACTATGGATCGCTACCGCCGCATCGGACCCGAAGAGACCATGCAGATTATCAATGACCGGATCGGCGACGCGCCGCTCTACATTACCTTTGATCTGGATTGTATGGATCCAACGGTAGCGCCCGGCGTGGCGAACATCGAGGCCGGAGTCCAGGGCTTTCAGGTGGATGAGGTCATGCAGTTGCTGCGCTGTGTACGGGGCAAAAATATTATCGGCGGCGATGTGGTCTGCATGATGCCCACTAAAGATTCACCCAATCAGATTACCGCGCATACCGCGGCGGCAGTCATGTTCGAGATCATCAGTCTCATCTCCGACAGCCTCGCCACAAATAATCGCTTGTGATTTGATATTCGTTCTGGGAAATGGCAGCGTACACTATTGGTATTAATCGCTTTGTCGGAATTCCATTAGCCAATGAGACGCAAGCACTAACCGCGGTTAGATCATGTCTGAGGACTCTTCTGTGAAGAAACGATACGCTTGGCCCGAAAATACCTGGAACTGGCCGATCCCGGTTACCCATAAACACGCCGTTCGTTGCGGCGAGATGATCTGGGTTGGGGGGCAAGTTGATCTGACCCCCGACGGCATAGTCAGGAATCCGGGAGAACTGGATACCCAGGCTCAATATGCAATTCATCACTTTGATCAGGCATTGCACGATCTTGATTGTGACCTGGAGGATCTGGTCTGGCTGTTATGTTTTTATGTTAACGATGGCTCGGTTAGCGAATCTGATTTTCTAAAAATGCTTGGCTCTTACCTGCCATGTGGTGCCCACCCTGCCGTCAATGCGGTGCCTGTGCCAGCCCTCGCTTACCCCGGATTGGCTGTCGAGATAGAAGGATATGCGATGCGGCACGAAGATGGTCGGCGTATTAAAAAATCAGTCGCAGTCGATAACACGCTTCAACCGTTACCCACTCCCTTCAGCCAGGCAGTGAGATCTGGCAACATGATATTCGTTTCTGCACAATACCCGTATACCCCAGATGGTAACGTTATCAATCCAAGTGACAGTGTTGCCCAGACAAAACGGGTGATGACCCAGGTGTGCGGGCTACTCAGTCAGTTTGGCGCGGAGTGCAGCGATGTCGTAAAGTTAAACCGCTGGTACGCAGGCAATGTCGGAATAGATGATTTTGAGCCTGCTGCTCTTGCCTGCGCATCATTTTTTCGAGAACCCGGCCCCGCAGCAACCGGCATCCCTTTACCCAGGCATGCAGACAAAGATATTGCGATAAAGATCAGTGTCGTCGCCATGCTGGGAGAAGATGGGCAACATTTATCCAAAACTCACTCTTGGCCAGATTCACTCTGGGATTGGCACGTTCACCTGCCATACAAACATGGTGTGAAGTGCGCAGGAATGATATTTCTTGGAGGACAAGTTTCCCTTAACAAACAGGGAGAAGCGTTATATCCAGATGATCTGACCGCCCAGACTCATCAGGCAATGGCTCATATCGGAACAATCCTTCGCGATCTAGACGCCAGCTATGACGATGTTTGTAAAGTCCTTGCAATGTACCAGGCCAGCGACGACGCAGATGCACTACACCAGAACCTCTCCATCCGCTCGTCTTACTTCAACGACCCAGGGCCCGCAACCAGCGGAGTGCCATTACCGGCGCTGGCATATCAATCAATGGTTATTGAGATTGACACCTTTGCCATGGTTAATCAAAAAGAATAATCGCGGTTCTGGGCTATTGACCATTGCTTTTGTGCAGTAACTTGTAAAACAGATGACAAAATCCCCGTCATCGCACCACGAACCTATTTAACCAGTTACCAGTACAAAACTGGGTCACACCGGAACTACCCGTCGGCAGTACGACGTCCCCAGAAAAGCTTGCGCACCTCTTCACTGTTCACCAGGTCTGGCCTTTCTGCATAGCAAAGGACTGGAACCAGTCTGGGTACTATTCCGCTCATCTTGGTAACGCGATGAATGGTTTGGCGTCCGGCAAATATCAACAAAGTGCCTGGTGTGAACGGTAACTGCATCACACCTTGCCGGTTGCCCTCCAACACCCCCTGAACGATTTCCTTCTCGTTCTTGAGGCCCCGGATCTGTGGCACATACTCAAACAATCCCCCTTCGTTAGGCTGTTGCAGCATCAAAGTGATAGTGAATTCGGATTCATCAAAATGCCAGCCGTGCTGCCCGCCATCGACAAACACATTTATCGAACATGCACCCAGTGGATCTGCGAAACGGAAAAGTGGGTCTTTATCCAGAATTGCAGCTATAAAGTCTTTCAGCGGATCCCAGTGATACAACCGTTTCAGGGCGCCATGGTCCACGAGCAAATCATAGGCCACGGATCCTACAAACGTAGACTCCTGGCGCTGGGTGACATCCTTTGGTGAAAGGTTTGGATCCGCTTCAGTCAAATACGCATTATGTGTACTGTCACAAAAATAAGCCTGGCCAAGCATACTATTAGCTTCGCGCGCCAATTCGTCTACCGCATCAGGACGAATAAAGCCTGGGAGTATGCACAGGCCGCTTTTCGTGAACGTCTCCTGACAGGTCTGCGCCAGTGCTGAACCAACACCCGAACCCAAATCAGTGATCGGGTAGCGTTCGGTATCGACCATAGATGGTGCACTTATGCCCTCAAAACTCATCTTGCCTCCTTCGTTTGCCTTATCGGAAAATTTTAATCTGCTTCCCTAGAACCTGACACACATACCCAAAAGAGAGTCACCAGCTAATCCAAAGACCAGGTGGCTTTACGCAAAGATAGTGTAGGATGCCCGCTGTAATAGAGCAAATAACGGTACAGTTAAACTCTTTAGGCATAAATCTTGCGGATAGGCAAAAACATCAGTCAGAGGAGATAAAAATGGTCGATGATAATTTTCGTTTGAACCAACCGTTTGTTGGGATACCGTCATTTTTACGCTCCAGTACCTGCACGGACATCGCGACACTCTGGATGCGATTGCGCGACGCACAGAAGTCATCGCCTTTGATTTTGTCGAGGTGAACCCACAACTGGACGTCGGCACGGGCGTGACTGCGTACCTGGGCGCTCATGTCATGGTGGAATTTCTCGGACGCATCTGTGAACAACCCTGGTGGATAGAAAACCGCACCCAGCGCCTTAATCTATGACGAAACGGGTACTGATTACCGCAGGCGCTGGTGGCATCGGCCGCGCAATGGCGCATGCATTCGATGAGCAAGGTGCAAACATCTGGGTGGTGGACATTGATAGAACGGCACTGAAAACCTGTCCGGACCACTGGCAGACTAACTGCCTCGACGTCACTGATGAAACAGCTGTCAGTACCCTTTTTACCGAACTACAAGATCAGTGGGGCTCTTTGGATACTCTTTGTTCTAACGCTGGCGTCGCCGGACCGGGCGCGCCTGTTGACGAGATCTCGATAGAAGAGTGGCGCGCTTGTGTTTCGGTCAGTCTGGAAGGTACTTTTCTTTTTGCCAAACATGCGGCGCCGCTGATGAGGGCACAAGGCTCCGGCGCCATCATTATCACTTCATCGACCGCTGGAATATTTGGTTTTGGTAACCGCTCGCCCTATGTCGCAGCAAAATGGGGAGTCATTGGTCTGATGAAAACTCTGGCCATCGAACTGGGGCCGTTTAATATCCGCGCTAACGCGATCTGCCCTGGCCCGGTTGAAGGCGAGCGCATGACATTTGTGGCCGAGCGCGAGGCGCAAGTCAAAGGCAAAACAGCCGAGCAAATCCTGGATGAATATGCCAGTGGCTCATCGATGAAAAAACTTGTTAAAGGGGAAGATATTGCCCACATGGCAGTCTTTCTTGCCAGCGATAGCGCAGCACTGGTAAGTGGTCAGGTGATTGCCGTCGACGGGCATACCGAGAACCCGGAGCCTCGCTACTAAGCTCAACCACTTACTCTCGTCAGTAGGGTCTGACTTGAGACGCTCCCTGATAAAGAATCTTCGCCCAGTTTTCGTTGGCTCGCTCGCGTTCGCTCGCTGCCACTTGATCCATATCCTCGACTGGCCGATTCAGTATCGAATAACCGGATAGTTCATGGCAACCTCGCACCACCTGCACTAGATTCTCACCGATGATCTGCTTGCATTCTGGCCGCATATAACATTGCAAAGCCACTCCCAGACGCCGCTGATCACCCCGGTTGGGCATCGATCCATGGACGGTTCTTGCATGATGCAAGGATATCTGACCTGGTCGTAACACAAGGTCAACTGCAGCGCTTTCATCAATGTCTTCGATGGCCTGCCCGCGGGTCAGGATATTGTCTTTGCCAAAAGAATCCTGATGCTTGAGGATGCCGCCTTTGTGGCTTCCCGGAATAACTTTGATGCACCCAAGTTCCACATTGCTTGGAGTCAAAGCAAGCCATGGCGTCACGAAAGTATGCGGCTCGATTCCCATGTAGGTGCCATCCTGATGCCAGCTGACAAAGCCGGCGCTTCGGGGCTCTTTAAAAAAGAGCACAGAGCCGTATAACAGAATATCCGGCCCGATAAGATCTGAGACTGCGTCAACAATCACCGGGTGATGTGCGATTTCGTCAATGCATTTGAAGGCAAGATGAGAATTGTTGCGGTTGGTGGGACTCAGATCCTCAGGATAAACGGCTTCAGCGGCCTCTACTCGCAACTTCAGGGCGTGGGCTTCATCTTCGGACATCACATCCACAGGGGCACAATAACCAAACTCATAAAAGTGCTCGACCTGGTCAGTGCTAAGGATACGTGGCATGAGTACGCTCTCTGGCTAATCTTAGATCTTTAACGCCTGCGCGATTCTATTCAAGCAAGTCTTAAAAAGTCCATATGGGCATGGTGTCAATTTTCACCCTAAGATCCAGTCGACTCCAGACAAGTCTTTACTTGGATGCGACACCACAACTATTACAATGGGATATGAACGCAAGTTAATCGCTTATCATCAACGCGCTTAAATCCTGCACCTGTTTACCCCAGGGGGCCTCTACACAAAGATAACATTATGGCGTCAAACACCACAGTGCAAGAGTCTCACCTGACAAACTGGTATCGATGCGATATTGACCGGGGGCTACTAAAGAGACTCTCTCGGCGCAGTAACTGGCATGGACTGGCC
>CAUZJT010000142.1:0-7073 GCA_963580215.1 Gammaproteobacteria bacterium | reverse complement strand
AGATCCGCGAATACGAACGTCAGAGCACCACTTGCGCCAATGCTTACGTCCGGCCGCTGATATCGAGTTACCTCGTTGACGTGCGTCAACGGCTGGCTGAAAGTGGTTTCAACTGCGCCTGCTTGCTGATGACATCGGGAGGTCACCAGGTCACTATCGATACCGCCGCAGCATTCCCGGTACGCCTGGTGGAATCCGGACCCGCTGGGGGAGCCATCCTGGCAGCCCATCTTGCCCGCACACTCGGTGAATCGTCGGTGTTGTCTTTTGACATGGGTGGCACTACCGCTAAGATTTGCCTGATTGATGACTACGAGTTGCCGCTGTCGCGCACGTTTGAAATTGACCGTGCTCACCGGTTTATGAAAGGCAGCGGCATGCCAATCAAGATCCCGGTCGTGGACATGGTTGAAATCGGTGCCGGCGGTGGCTCACTGGCCCGGGTCGACGAGTTGGGCCGTGTCACCGTAGGACCTGACAGTGCTGGAGCTGATCCCGGGCCCGCCTGTTACGGTCAAGGTGGTCAAGGCGCCGCAGTCACCGACGCCAACCTGCTGCTGGGACGACTCGACCCCGACAATTTTGCGGGCGGACACCTGTCTCTTGATTCCCAAGCTGCGCACGATGCTGTGCATCAGGCTGTAGGTGAACCGCTGCACACCCATGCAGAAGGCGCCGCGCAGGCCATCATCGAAATCGTCGATGAAAACATGGCCAGCGCAGCCCGGGTACACGCGGTGGAGAAAGGATCTGATGTGACTCAGCGCACCCTGATCGCCTTTGGCGGGGGTGCGCCGCTACACGCCATGGCGGTTGCACGCAAACTGGGCATCTCTCGGGTCATCATCCCGCGCGATGCCGGGGTGGGCTCCGCCGTGGGTTTTCTGCTCGCACCGGTTGCCTTTGAGGTTGTGCGCAGTCGTTTCACTACGCTGAATGAACTCGACCCGGCGCTGATCAACACGCTGTTCGATGAAATGTCGCACGAAGCGCGATCCACTGTACAACTCGGTGCCAAAGAGGCGCGTATCGACGAGACACGCCATGCCTACATCCGCTACGCTGGGCAGGGCCACGAGATCAAAGTCCGCCTGCCCGACCGGCCACTGACCGAGGCCGATCGTGACGTCATCAACGCCGCCTTTACTCACGCCTACCAAACACAGTACGGCCAGGGCATCCCCGGCGTCCCCCTTGAGATTCTGACCTGGTCATTGACGGCTTCAGCCCCGGCAAATGACGACGTCCGCCAGACGCAGCCATTGTCAGCAACATCAGCCGACGATAGCTCGGCCCGACGGGTAGTGCAGATGCCTGGCACCGACGAGAAGGTCGACTGCCCGGTGCTGTCCCGTAACGCCCTGTCGCCAGATACATCTATCGATGGCCCGGTAGTGATCACCGAAGACCAGACCACGCTGATTGTCCCGGGACAATGGGATGTATCGTGCAACCAACATGGTGACCTTGTTGCCAACAATCATCAAACCGCCGGCCATAGCGGAGCGATCGGGGGTGCTCTGGCAACCATCCAGCGCCAGGTCACCTGGGACCGACTGATCAGCATTGTCGAAGAACAGGCCCAGGCGCTCATTCGCACTGCCTTCTCGACAACCGTGCGTGAAGCTGGTGACCTGTCAGCCGGTATCTTTGATCTTTCCGGACGCATGCTGGCACAGGCTATCACCGGCACTCCGGGCCATGTCAACGCCATGGCTGCATCGGTCGGCTACTTTCTTGAGGCCATTCCGCTGGAGCGCATGCGCGCAGGAGATGTCTACGTTACCAATGATCCGTGGCTTGGTACCGGCCATCTGTTTGACTTCACCGTAGTAACCCCGGCCTTTATCGACGAATGCATTGTTGGCCTGCTTGCCTCTACTGTCCACGTGGTAGATATCGGTGGCCGTGGCTTCGGCCCGGATGCCGGCCAGATATTTGAAGAAGGGTTGTGCGTGCCAATCCTGCCACTCTTTGAGCAGGGCCAACCCTGTGAAGCAGTGATGGCCATTGTCCGCGCCAATGTGCGTGAACCCGATCAGGTGATCGGTGACCTGTACTCGCTGACCGTCGGCAATTCAGTCGGCTGCACCCGCCTGGTCGAGATGATGACCGAATTTGGACTGAGCGACCTTGATGAAATCAGTCAGCACATCATCGAGCGCTCGCGCTCAGCCATGCTGGACGAGATGGCAGAACTGCCTCGTGGCCTCTGGCGCAACGAGATGACCGTGGACGGTTACGGTGAACCTGTCACTCTCAAGGCCGAACTAAAGATCAGTGACGAGGGAGTATCGGTTGATTTTTCTGGTACTTCAGGCGTTTCACCCTTTGGCATCAACGTGCCGCTGAGTTACACCCAAGCTTATGCTTCGTTTGGGGTGCGCTGCGTGATTGGTTCGGCAATACCGAACAACGCCGGCTCGCTTGAGCCGATCAAGGTTACCGCACCACCCGGTTGTATTCTCAACGCGCCACGGCCGCACGCCGTAGCCGTGCGCCATGTCATTGGCCAGATGCTGCCGGATGTCGTGCTGGGCTGTATCGACAAAGCCCTGCCCGATCGGGCACCTGCTGAAGGCAGTTCCAGTTTGTGGAATCCGATGATGACCGGCGGACCCGGACTGCTGGACGGTCAGGATTACGGTAACGCCACGCCGTTCTCGGTCACTATTTTCCATTCTGGCGGCACCGGAGCACTACCCTGGCGCGATGGCCTTTCAGCTACCGCTTTTCCTTCCGGAGTGCGCAACACCCCGGTTGAGATTACCGAGTCCATCGCCCCGGTGATCTTCCATCGCAAAGAACTGCGCTCAGGCTCGGGCGGTGATGGCCGCTACCGCGGTGGTCACGGCCAGTCGATCGAGATCGCCCATGCCCAGGGCGCGCCATTCGCGATCTTTGCGTTGTTCGACCGAGTCGATTATCCGGCTCGGGGTCGAAACGGCGGCACAGATGGCGCTCCCGGCGTGGTTCGCCTTGCCAGCGGCAAGACGCTGAAAACCAAGGGTAAACAGATCGTTCCCGCGGGTGAACGACTGCTGATGGAACTCCCTGGAGGTGGCGGTTACGGCGATCCTACTGAGCGCGAGCACACCCTTCGCGAGCGCGATCACGACAACGAGATCGACTGATCCAGGTCGCTAAGGCCCATCGATCAACGCCCGCTCTCGCTTGAAGGGCACAGTATCTGGATCCGGAAGATTATCCAACTCCCGGGCTGCCCGATGGCCATCATAAACCGCGGCAGCAATGGTCGCCGGCGCCATGCAGTCGCCGATACGCAAGATTCCAAAAGGCAGATCGTCTAGATGCTCTTGCTGCTGGCCGGCAAGCGCAAAGTACAAGTCATTCACCGGCGCTCGCAGGGTCACCATAACCAGTGCAGCGGCTTCGCACTCAAGTTCGCGGCCAGTACTGTTGCAGGTTAATGTGGCGGTGTTGGCATCAACTCGTGCCATCGTGTGTTTCGGGACGAGCTTAACGTCTCGCTCTAACAAAGCCTGCTCTATCCGGTGCTGCTCCATCGTGTTCTGAGTCCAACACGATACTTCCGGACCTGGGGTCGCCAAAGTGACCGACAGCCCGCGATCGGCCAGCAGTTGCGCAATAACGCCGCCAAGATAATAGTGATCATCATCGTAGACGAGGACTGGGCCATGTGCCGGCAGGATGCCCGCAACAATATCATCGGGTGTCAAACATTGCGGATGATCCTCGATACCTGGCACTGGCGCAAACGTTGCGCGACCGAGCCCATCGGTACGCCAGTAGGAGCCCGTTGCAATCAGTACCTGATCGGCGCCGAAATCTCGAATGCTGGGCCCATCCATTTCGCTTCCCGGATAAAAGCTGATGTGGGTCGAGCGTGCGATCTGGCCTAATCGGTAATCACTCACCCGCTTGTAACTGGCAAGCCCCGGCAATGTTGCCTCGCGTACCGCGCGTCCACCACCATCGCCACTGTCGGCCAGTGCCACTTCATAGCCGCGCTGGCCTAGGCTCATGGCTGCCTCAAGACCCGCCGGCCCGGCGCCGACCACCAGCACCTTTTTGCTGGACCCACGCGGACTGATGATCTCCGGATGCCAGCCGCGACGCCATTCCTCACCCATAGTCGGGTTCTGGGTACAGCGGATCGGCGATTGAGTCCAGTCGCCACTGACGCAGATATTGCAGCCGATACACTCGCGGATATCCTCGATGCGGCCTTCTTCAATCTTACGCGGCAAAAAAGGATCAGCAATCGAGGGTCGCGCTGCACCAATCATATCCAAAATGCCCCTTTTCACCTGGGAAACCATGGCATCAGCTGAGGTAAAACGTCCTACGCCTACCACCGGCTTGCTGGTCACCTGTTTCACAAAAGCCACATAAGACTCCTGCGCCCCTTCCTCACCAAAACGGGCGGTGACCGAATCATTGGCCCAGTCACTCACATTAACGTCCCACAAATCCGGCATTTCAGCCAACATCTCTACCACCTCACGCCCTTCGGCCCCACTGGCGATGCCCGCGTCACCGAGCAACTCATCCACGGCAAAGCGAATAGCGATCCCGCAACGATCCCCCACGGCATCCTTGGTGTCTTCAAGCAGCTCGCGGGTCAGTCGTACCCGGTTCTCCAGCGAGCCACCGTACTCATCACTGCGCCGATTGTGCCGGCGGCTGATGAAATGCATGGGTAAAGTGAGATCATGGCCAGCGTAGACATAGACAATATCGAATCCAGCATCGCGGGCCCGGACTGCGGCCTGGCGGTGCCAACGCCGTACGTCTGCGATATCGCGTTTGGTCATGGCGCACGCCTGCACTGGATCAAAACTGTTCACACCGGCATCAGAAACACCCAGTACCGGCAAACGCGAGTAACGGTTGGAAACATTGTGCCCACTGTGCGTCAGTTCAATCGCTGCCAACGCGCCGTGTTCGTGCACCCGATCAGCCATCAGGGCCAAGCGCTGCTGGTCGCCCTCGTCCCACAAGCGTGCCTCAGCATAGGGCAGTACATCGCTTGACGCGTGGATATCACATTCCTCGGTTGCGACCACGGCCCAGCCACCCTCGGCTTTCATCCCACGCATTGCCGCCACGCTGTTGGGCATGGCATGCCCCATGCCGTTGCAATGCGGCACCTGGTAAAAACGATTGCGGGCGGTGACCGGACCAATTGCTACCGGCTCGAACAGAATGTCATAACGCGGATCGCGACTCATTGATTCCCCCTCATTTCCTTTGTTTTTATTGCAGTCTGGCTTTTACGCCAATGCACCCGATACTCGCTTTTCTTTAGCACCCCACGCCAGCAGCGTGGCCTGCGGGTCAATGCTTTTTCTACTCGGCGAGCCACACGTACAAAACCCCGAGCAAGCAGAAAAGCACGGAACTTGAGCCCATTGTAGGAAAACACCGAGAAGTAGATCGGCTGATAGCACCACAGCGCATAACGATCTGTGCCGGCCAGTCCCGGACCATGAAACGAGCGCAGCACACTTAAGGTTTCAGAATCGACCTTAGCATCGCGGGTCGCGGACTCAAAATGCAATAACCGGATACCCGGAGCAGTGATACAACGCAGGCCACGGGATCGGGCGCGCAGGCAAAAATCGACATCCTGAAAGCTGTTCGGAAAGGCTCGCGAGAAACCGTCGAGCTCGTTGAAAGTCGACTTGCGACAACACAAAAAGGCGCCGCTGACTGAAGTGGTCTCGTGATCAGCCAAGTAGCGGTGCATAGCATCGCCCACGTTATCGGCGCTTGGGTGAGGTGCGTAATGCACTGCCGAATTACGCCCAACGTTGTCACCGCAGGACTGCACAGTGAGGTCGGCATTCAGCAACATGCCGCCGACACAGGCGACGTCTTCTTGTTGCAGTAACGAGACTACCTCCGTGATCCAACCCTCAGTTTCAAACACCGTGTCATCATTCAGAAAAACAAGAATATCGCCGTTTGCGTGACGCGCGCCCAGGTTGCACTTGCGGGCAAAATCAAAGCCGTCCTCATCCTGAATAGAAAATCCCTCCAGACCGTAATAGCTGATCATATGATTCGCCTTGTCCAGGTCATCTTCATGATTGGTAACAACGACGACTTCTGGGCTTATGTTGGCGATGTATGGGCTGCTTGAAGATAAAGTCTCACCCAGACGCTCCATGCAATGAGCCAATAGCTCGATATTTTGCCCGTTAATCATGCGCTTCGTACCCAGCTTGCACGGGATAACAATAGATACTGTGGCCATCGCGGCTGGCAAGATTCGGCAGCGATAGACGCCCACTGGTTCGAGTTGGCTGTCGGGGCGACGACGAAAAAGCACAGGCTCTACTGTGGCTTCATGCTGTAACCTGGCAAAGTGTTCCCGCAGGGCTCGCTGACCGTGGTCCACCGTCTGGGCAGATAACTGCTCCCCCGAGCGTGACTGGGTCTGCTCGAGAATACGCCAGTGATAGGCAACCGTTTCGGCATGTACCGGCTCTACCTGCTCACTCATACGCAACGCGAGATCGTGATCCTGACTGCCTTCAAAGCCTTCGCGGTAACCCCCGACACGCTCGAAAAGTTCCCGCGAGAAAACCTGCAGGTGATTGATGTACATGATCGAGCGCAGCAGTTGCGGACTGTAATCCGGCTTGAACATGCGACGGATCAAAAAGCCATTGGCATCTACCTGAATCTCATCAGAATAGATCCACGATGCCTGGTAATAATCCAGGCAGCGCAGAGTCTGGGCAAACCCCTGGCTGACCACCACATCATCGTGATCCACTGGCGCCAGAAAATCGCCCGATGCCACTGCAGCGGCCTGATTGAGCGCAAAGGAAACTCCCGCGTTGGTATCATTACGCAGCAATTTCAAGTTAGCCAGCTTGGCTTCACCACAACGGCTGAGGAATGCGCGGGTCTCTTCACGGTCGGATGCATCATCAACGATCACCACCTGATACCGATCAGCAGCAGCCTTGAGGACACTGTTGACACAAAGTGTCAGCACCGCCGGGTCGGTGTTATAGACCGGCACAAGAAATGAAACCTGCATCGACTGTGTAGCGCCTTTGGTTATTGCAATTTGC
>CAUZJT010000141.1:0-7103 GCA_963580215.1 Gammaproteobacteria bacterium | reverse complement strand
CTCGGTATCGGTAAATCCCGGACACACAGCATTAACCGTGATGCCCTGTCGGGCAGTTTCCAGAGCCAGCGCCCGGCTTAAACCCAGCACACCGTGTTTTGCAGCACAATATGCACTCACATAGGCATAACCGCGCTGCGCAGCGGTACTGGCAATATTAATGATGCGGCCAAATTTTTTCTCTCGCATGCCGGACAGCACGGCTTGAGTACAGTGAAATACACCATGTAAGTTTACCTCAAATACTGAATTCCACTCTTCAAAGGTCAATTTGTGGAACGGTGCACTAGGGGCAATACCGGCATTGTTGACCAGCACGTCTACTAATCCAAAACCCTCGGCATCCGCCGCCAGAGCAAAGGCCTGCTGCACACTTTTTTCGTTGCTAACATCACAGACAATAGTCTGTACCAAATCGGGTTTGCCCAGTTTGTCCGCAGTGCGCTCGAGAACATCCTTACGTCTACCCATCAGCGTGACAGGAATACTATTGTTCACCAATAACTGCGTTATGGCAGCACCTATTCCGGTGCCCGCACCAGTTACCACTGCATGAGAAAGTTTTTTCATAGTCTGTACAACTCTAGTTTACAGGTGCCTTTGGATCAGCCAGTGTCGCTTCTGCTTCCCGCTGGAGATTAATGTGCAACTGCCGATAGCCCATAAAGTATTGCTTCTGTTCAGAAACGCCAGGCCCTGTATACCCCATTTGAGCGGCGGCCCGCATAGTCCAGTTGGGGTCTGCCAAATGCGGTCGGGCGAGACACACCAAGTCTGCACGTCCCGCGGCAATAATACTGTTCACATGGTCCGCTTCATAGATGTTTCCAACTGCCAATGTCGCAATACCCAACACGTTACGAATCTGGTCTGACAGTGGTGTCTGAAACATTCGACCTGGCCTTGGCCGGGATTCGTGGGAGGTTTGTCCGCTGGACACATCGATTATATCCGCGCCTGCGGCGTGGAAAGCCCGTGCAATTTCCACCGCCTCGTCTTCTACAATACCCGCATCTCCCATCCAGTCGTGGGCAGAAATGCGTACCGACATCGGTTTGCTCGCGGGCCACGCTGCGCGCATAGCGCTAAAAACTTCTAATGGAAAACGTAGCCGATTTTCAAGACTACCACCGTACTCATCCGTACGGTGATTTAGAATTGGGGTTATGAATGAAGCAATGAGATAGCCGTGGGCTGCATGAAGTTCCAACATATCAAATTCAGCACGGTCCGCCCTACGCGTTGCGGCCACGAACTGATCTTTGATGCCGTCCATGCCATCACGGTCCAGCTGCATAGGCGTATCACTATAATGGTCGTAAGCCAGCGGGCTGGCAGAAACCAGTGGCCATCTATCTTCAGGGTCCAGAGGGTCATCCAGGCGATCAGGATGCCATTCCCACGGAACTTTGGTCGCACCCTTGGCCCCGGCATGACCTAATTGCATAACAAATTTGGCCCGGGTGTGGGCGTGCACAAATTGGCTGATCTTTAACCATGCCGCTTCCTGTTCATCGTTCCAGATTCCAGCGCAACCGGGGGTGATTCGGGCATCACTTGATATATCGGTCATTTCGGTGAACACCAGGCCGGCGCCCCCCTTCGCGAGGCTTCCATAATGCACCAGGTGCCAATCGGAGGGTAAACCGTCTTCAGCACTGTACATCGACATGGGAGATACCACCACGCGATTTATGAGTGGCATGTTTCCAATCTTGTAGGGTAAAAACATGGGAGGCATTGCTTCTTCACATTCCACACCCCGCGCTTTTTGAGCAAGATGTTTTTCCATCTCCTCAAGCCACGTCTTGTCTCGCAATCGCAGGTTTTCATGGCTGACTCTCTGGCTGCGTGTCAGCAATGAGTAGTAAAACTGTTTCGCATCAAAGGCATTGAGGTAACGGGGCGTGTTTTCAAACCAGATCATCGCATTCTGTGCGGCATTTTGAAGCCGCAAAGCTTCTACTTCGCGCTCATCCTGATAAGCCTTTAAGGCCTCACCCATAGGAAGATCACTGTTTACGTGTTGCGCCAGCGTTATGGCATCTTCCAGCCCCAGTTTGGTACCCGATCCTATCGCGAAATGAGCGGTATGTGCTGCATCCCCAATAAGAACAACACGGTCATCCTTGACCCATTGTCGGCACAGCACTGAAGGAAAATTGATCCAGGCAGAGCCTCGCACATGTGCTGAATTAGTCATGAGTTCATGACCATCCAGATAGGCTGAAAATATTTTGCGACAGGTTTCTGCGCTCTCGGTATGTGACATTTTGTCAAATCCCAGGGCGTCGTATACATCCGGATTACATTCAACGATGAACGTGGATGTGGTCTCATCAAACTGATAGGCGTGCGCCCATATCCAACCGGCAGCAGTCTCCTCAAATATAAAGGTGAAGGCATCCCGAAAAGTCTGGTGTGTACCCAGCCACACAAACTTGTTAGGTCGCACATCAATATCACATTCAAATTCATCGAGATGTGCATTTCGTATCTTGGAATTCAGACCATCGGCCACTACCACCAAATCGGCATCGGCAAATCGATCGTCAATATCACTGGCTTCGAATTCGCTTTCAAAATGCAAAGCCACTCCTAGCTCTGCGGCACGGCTGTGAAGAATTTCCAGCATTCGCCTTCGACCCAGGCCAATAAAACCATGGCCGTCTGATCGTTCGAGTTTTCCGGATACGAAACAATCGATCATGTCCCAGTGGATAAATTCTGCGTTAATGGCGCTCGCGCTTGCCGGGTCAACTGCCTGCAAATTTTCCATCGTCTGATCTGAAAACACCACACCCCAGCCAAACGTATCATTGGCTTTGTTACGTTCATATACAGCAACTTCGTGGGATGCGTTTTTCAGTTTCATCGCTATCGCAAGGTACAGACCGGCCGGTCCGCCACCAAGACACACAATTTTCATGCAAATCTCCAGCAATCAGGCTATTAAAAGTGCAGTCAACTAACACCAAATAGTTTAGGCTTAAAGTTTCCCGGGTGAGTATAACCCAGATATTTTAGATATAAAATATTATTCAGGATTAGCCATGACAAGTAACAAAAATACAGGTGCGTCTTCTGACCTTGAAACCAGGCTTATTGAGCAGGATCACCATTCCATCAAGCTCTGGCTGCGCTTACTGACGTGTTCGAGCTTGATAGAACGAAAATTGAGAACAGCGCTCAGGGAAGAATTTAACACCACACTACCGCGTTTTGATTTTTTGGCACAGCTTGATCGTGTACCTGAAGGGCTGTCCATGGGTGAACTATCCAATCGAATGATGGTGTCTGGCGGTAATGTTTCTGGTATAGCCGGCCAGCTGGTCAAGGAAGGGCTTATCAGCAGGCGAGCTGTGCCGGAAAACCGGCGTACCTTTATTGTGAAACTAAGCCCGAAAGGACGACGGTTTTTCCAGAAAATGGCTGTTCGTCATGAACAATGGGTTATTTCTCTACTGGGAGAGCTCAGCATGGAAGACGTAAAGCAAACTATGGGTCTGCTGGGTAAGGTTAAAGCCACACTCGAGCAAAACTAGGTTTAGCCGCTACTGGCTTCATCCAGCGTTGGAGCACCCAACATCTCACGAATTCGATTGGGTATGGCTATGGCTTTAAGTTCTCCATTGTCCTGAATCTCTGCATACACTCTGGTAGCGGTTCCCTGGGTAACCAGGCTTGAATCGCTCAAATGGTTCGCGGTGCATTCCCACGTAAGTGTAGAATTGGAAATATCCGCCAATTTCAATCGCGTTAATATGCGATCGCCATACGCTGCCGGGCCGACAAATTCGAACTGTATGCGTCCCATAACAAACGCCGTCCGGTCTTTTTCAATCATCTCTTTTACCGGGTACCCGGATTGCGCAAAAAACTCGTGTTCCGCGTCGTTAAACCACGCAAGCATTCGAGGAAAATAAACCAGACCAAAGGGATCGGACTCTCCCCATTCAACAGTTATTTCTCGGGTATATACGAGCATAATTATTACAAACCTGTATCAGCAGAAATCCGGGAAATAACCCGGACCTTAGTATGTTTACGAACTCATTAAGATATAGTTATTTGGTAACAGGTTCAACTGAGCAACAAAGGGGCGACGATCTGGTAAGCCAGCAAGCTGGCTTTTCACTACATGCCGGTATTGCCTGCAAGTCACATCAGAGAAAGAAACTTGAACGTTTGTGCCGGTATATCATTCGGGCTGCGCTCATTCGGGCCGCGCTCGGCTAGTGTCTGAATTCGATGGCTAAACCGAACCCATTTCTCGCTCTATTCGCCGCTGCGATGGCCCTCCCGGCTTTTGCGGCACTACAGCCTGTTGAAACGATTGTCGGTATTAAAGCAACATCCTATAAAGACTGTGGTAGTTCCGCCAGCTCTCAAATTGAAGTCGAAACTTATCAGACGCCAAAACAAATCCTGTCTCTTGTGCACATTTTATTTCAGATAACAGCGCAGGATTTAATTCAGCCTCGAACTTTCGTCTATAAGCAATTTGCCGGACGTTTTGTGTAGCGCCCAGGTTTATTCGGTGGGAGATTTTAACAGGGATATTCAGCCAACATCCTGAATATCAAACTAACATCCGTTGCCTTCGTTTCGTAAGCAATAAAAACGGCCTTGCAGATAATGGTTGTGCACTGCCAGGTTGTGAGGTGACGCGCTGAAAACCCCTCGGCAGACTCAACGTTGACGACGCTTGCACCGTAGTCGGGCGGTCTTAGAGTCCGAGGTGGAAGATTAAAAACTTCACTACACGAACCCGTTAACATCTGGCAGGGACTGTCTTTTGTCGCGTAATGACCAGTCTCCTGCTCTATCCCAACCTTGGCGAGCGCCTCCCTGGTTACATTTATCAATCTTTGAGTTAACAACCGGTTACGAGTGATGAATAAATTCCCTAATTACAGAACTCGCATATTTTTTTCAGGTTGACTTAATGACTGTCTTTTGGCGCATAATGACCAGTTTGCTGCTCTAGCTCCGCCAAGATGCCCACATCAACCCAGGAGCTATGAGCATGAAAGATTCATTCAGAGAAGATCGAACTCACTGTGATGCGGATCAAATTGCTGAAACAATTATTACCTCAATGCTCGTCACCGCAGTCGGTAGTGACATCTGCATTATCGGCCCCCAACCGGTCGAGCCTCCCAGGTCTGTTGGCATTACCCAACCGACGGAAGGCAATAGCGCCATCGCACTTCTGAAAACATCTGAAGATGGCATTCGTTTCTTGGAAGAATGTGCGACGCCCTATTTTGCGGTGGACCAGCAGCTAGGCTGCCATGGCAATCTTGGAGAAGTTTGCCATGCGTAAGTTCATCACGCTGCTGGCCGCTATTTATTGCCAACCACTCTTAGCGACAGACATTGATGATGTGCAATCGCAGGTCTTTGATGGCTCCTGCGCCTTATCGGGGTGTCACAACGGCTCGGTGTTTCCAAACCTGTCTTCGGGTAGCGCCTTTAACGCAATCGTCAATGTTAGTTCCAGTCAGTCATCCAAACTACTTATCGCACCCGGCAACGTCAGTGCGAGCTATTTAATCGACAAAATTGAAGGCACAGGCAGTGGCAGCCCTATGCCTATTGGCGGATCGTTAACCACTGCACAGCGTGACCTGGTTAAAAACTGGGTAAGTGCTGGTGCCCTGGCCAACGACACCCCGTCTGATCCCGATACTGACGGTGACGGCGTCTCTGACTCATTAGACAATTGCGCCGATATTGCCAATAGCGATCAGCTGGATACCGATTCAGATGGTGACGGCGACGCGTGTGACCTTGATGATGATGGCGATGGGGTCCTCGATGCGGATGATGCCTTTCCGCTCGATGCCTCTGAATCGCTTGATACCGATGGCGACGGCATTGGTGACAATGCTGATCCCGACAATATGACCAAAGCGCGCGCTTACCTGATGACCCGATCAACGAGCGCTAACCTCACAACACTGCACATTATTAATTCTTCAGATAATCCGCAGCAGTTTACGGGCACACTTTACAACGGCGATGGCGAGCAATTGGGATTAACAGAAACCGTCTTGCACACCGCTACGGTTCCAGGTCGAGGTCGCTTAAAGATTACCTCAGCAGAACTCGAAACCATCATGGGTGTCGACACCTGGTCTGGACCCGCCATGCTGGAAGTTAATGGCTCAGCACGCTTTGATCTCATGAGTAAGCTGCAAAGCCCAAGCGGCCTTATCTCCAACACCAACTGTGTCAGGCAAGATCGTGTCCACAATCTTGAAGGCTTCGATTCCGACAACCTGACGTATATCCGGTTGATCAATATTGGTGACACCGCGCTAACCGATATTCGCGGCACGATCACTGACGCCAGCGGCAATACCGTGGGCACGGGTAATGTCGTGTTATCTAGCAGCCTGGGTGCTAAACAACAGATATGGCTAAACCGGAATGACCTCAGTGCGCTGATCGGCGCAGAATGGAACGGCACCGCCAGTTTGCAGACCGCCATACCAAGACCCAATCTACGCTTGCTAAACCTCAATTTTGTCAACTCGGAAACCTTCTTTAATTTTAGCTGCTTTGAAAACGAAGACACCAATCGTGTCTACCTCATCACGAACTCCAACAGCGCCAATATTAGCGAGACCCACATCATTAATACCGGCAGCGACACCGTTACCGTCACCGGCACCTTATATGCAGGTACTGGTGCACAACAGGGCAATAGTGATGTGGCCTTAAGCGCTGCGATCGCGCCCGGTGCAAGAACGATTCTCAGCGCCATTGATATTGAAACGGCACTCGGGGCCGAAGCCTGGTCTGGGCCAGCGATGCTGGAAGTCTCAAGCGAAAACAATATCGAACTGATGACTCGTCTGACCAGCCCGAGTGGCCTTATCTCTAACACCAACTGTGTGACCCAAGGCGCTGTTCACAACCTTGAGGGGTCAGATTCATTCGACATGACCTACGTTCGCTTTATTAATCAGGGGGACAGTGTCATCTCGGATGTTCGGGGTACCTTGTATGACCTGAACGGCAATGTGATTGGCACAGCAAACACACAGCTGTTTGATTCGCTGGATGCCAAGCAGCAGTCATTCCTAAACCGC
>CAUZJT010000140.1:0-7107 GCA_963580215.1 Gammaproteobacteria bacterium | reverse complement strand
CGGTAACACCGGAAAGGCGGAGAGCGCCGCCTGGCACGCCCTGGTTATTGCCGCGTTTATGTCGATCCTGTACGTGGTCGTGTTGGGGATCTTCCCCAGGCCCATTTTTTCGTTACTAATCGGGGATGGTGATGTACTGGATGGCGCGGTCGATTACGCCCACATCGTGTTTGGTGGGGCGGCGATCGCATGGCTTGCCTTTACGTACTCGGCCATTTTGCGCGGCACCGGCGAGATGGCGATAGCGGCCAACGCCATGATAGCGGCCAGCATCTTCCATATCCCCCTGTCCGGTGCCCTAACCCTAGGATGGGGTCCGTTCCCTGACCTTGGCATTACAGGCCCGGCTGCGGCATTTGTCGTGTCCCAGGGACTTGCGGCACTTTATCTCACGACCCAGGTGCTGGGCGGAAAAGCAAGAATAAATCTACGTGCCCATAAATTTTCATGGACCCCGATCAAGGACATCATGAAAGTCGGCGGGTTGGGGCTGGTCAACAGTACCGGCCTGATACTGACGATTATCGTCGTGACCGGCTTCGTCGGAAGATTCGGCGAGGATGCACTCGCCGGGTATGGCCTGGGCAGTCGGCTGGAGATAACGCTCGTGCCCCTCGCGTTCGGTGTAGGAGCTGCTCTGACGACCGCGGTGGGTGCCAATTTCGGTGCCGGACAGATTGCCAGGGCGAGAAAAATTGCATGGACCGGAGCCGGGGGCACGCTCGTCGTTACATCTATCGTCGGCATCTCGGTAGCGTTCATGCCGGGGATCTGGGTCGACCACTTCACCACGGATCCTGAGGTCTACGCGATTGGCGCGTCATACCTGGCCATCGCTGCGCCGGTGTACGGAATTTTTGGGGGCGGTCAAACCCTGTATTTCGCAAGCCAGGGAACCGGCCAGATGGTCATACCGGTCCTCATCACATATACCCGGTTCCTTGTAGTAGCGGGATTCGGTCTGGCCGCCGCGGTTTTCGATTGGAGCCTCACCACTGTTTTCGTCGGCGTTGCGGTCGGGCTATCCGTAATCGGCATTGGCCAGGTGTTGAATGTGCTTCGCGGCCCGGGTTGGAAGTAAGACTAATCCGCAGGTCGTCGGTTCGAATCCGACAGGGCCCACCAAACCTAACTTGAAAGTAAGACGGGCACTCCCTCACGTGTCTAGATAAACCAAACCACATGTCTCTTTCAGTAGTGCGACTATACGGATATCACCCAATCCGCTATCGGGTGTATGGTGTTGACATATTTTGAATTCAACATTCTATAAACAATGAATGCGAGCAAAGACAATTATGCCAACGATAACTCTTGAAATCAGGCGGATACCCAAACCGGGAATGCATTACCAATTGATGGATGCTGTAAAAGAGGCTCTCAGTCACGAGGATCGGGCCGGTATTGTCACCAGTTCAGAACAGGTGTCACATTTGATGACCCCGGATGTCGTAACCGCGATGAGTTTTACAAGTTGGGACGATCTTGAGCAGCTAACTGTTAGCAAAAATTCTGACAAAAAATTCCAGCAACGTCAGGCATCTATCGCGGAATATTGCGCTAGTGCCCACACGATGCAAGCTTTAAACGTAATATCCTCGGGCGATATGCTCCTCAATGTTGCAGATTCCCACTATATGAGAAGAAGTTTTATCCTGGCGAAGCGAGGCGAGGTCGGAAATCTTCTCGAGACGCTTCTCGAGTGGCAGCAGGCCTTTCCGAATGGTTCGCGTCCGACCGTTCAAAAAGCTGTTGCTGGCAATGTTGACCAACTCCGTGTCACGAGTGTGTTCAAAAGTCTGGGCGATCTGGTTGAAAGCTCGACAGCTATCGCGACAAGCCCAGATTATGAACAGTTCAGATCCCGCATGGATAGCACTACAATCAGTGTGTCTGGTTACAATAGCCGGATCGTATACAAGAAGGCCGCAAACTAAACTGCAGGCCTTTCTTTAATCAGGTCCACTTATGTTGGATTTTAGTAAAATAGGAGTCAAAATGTTAGGCGAAAAAATGGGCCACGTATCAGGGCCAACTCAGATCAAAATTATGCCAGCAATCAATGGTGCACCGCAGTTCGAAACTACAGCGAACGCAACCGGAACATTTCTCGGTGTTGAAGTCCAATGCATGTCGACTTACTCGTCAGAGTTGAAGGCAGATGGCAGTCTTTATGGTGAATGCCCTAACTCGGGTCTGCTAATGGCCTCAGACGGTGTGGCGACGTTTCGGGCAACGGCTTGCGGACGCATGACCGAGGACGGTGGTGCTGCATTCAAGGGAGTTGCCTACTTCACGACTTCTGCACCATCACTTTCAGGTCTGAATGGGAAGGCTCTGGTATTCGATTGGACGACTGCCGCTGATGGCACAGCTACATGGGACCTATGGGAGTGGGCATAGCCTACGAATGAGGTGGGCGTGAGCGAGTTCGGAAGCAAGAGGGTACTCGGTCAAATCATGAATTCAATGCGTGTGTTAAACGAGGTATAAGAGGCTCTCTTCCACGTCACACACCATGATGACGAGACCAGTGAACTCCTGAAGGGAAGACCTAAAATATCTCTGTTTAGGTCTTCCCTTCAGATTCACTTGAGAACGAAACCGAACGGCGTATAGGGATGACGGTGTAGACCCAACTCTCTATGATTCCACGCGCAGGGCGAAGATGTCCTAGCACGCCACAATGGAGGTTAGAGATGGCACGTTATTTGATTCAGGTTTCCTACACCGCAGAATCCTGGGCAGCACAGGTAAAGAATCCCCAAGACCGACTTAAAGCTGTTGGTGAAATGCTGTCACCGGCAGGTATCACGTTCGTTGACGTGTACTACTCCTTTGGAGAGTTCGACATCATCGGAATAGTGGATGGCCCAGACAACACGAGCACCGCGGCCGGCATGATTGCTGTCGCAGCCGGAGGCGCTGTCTCCAAGTTGCAGACGACGCCACTTCTGACTTCCGAAGAAGGGCTCGCCGCGATAACTAAGGCGGGTTCAATCGGTTATCGACCCGCGGTCTCCTAACAGCGGAAATCGATCGCCGAGGGGCATAAGGTCATATTCTGGGTTCTCAACCCGCCAATGCGATTAGATCAGCGCGATAACTATCGCGGTAATCGCTGCGTCTAAGGCAATTAGAGTGGCCCAGAATTGCAATCCCAAACGCTTTGACAGTCTCTGGAATCCGGTCGCAAGCGCCTGTTGCTGCTCAGCCATCTGTGAAACGAGGTCCGCTTGATCTAACTCGGTGGCCTCAAGGGCATCTACCCGTTCCTGAAGATTGGCGATGCGCTCTCGGAGGACTGAGGAACTCTCCTGATCACCCGCGTCCGACATCGGTTTCCGAGTTTGCCGCCGGTCAGTGATACTCTCATAAATCTTACGAGCTTCAGTAATTAGCTTCGGAGCCGAAGCTATCACCACTTGTACCAAGTGGGAGCGCATCCCTCAAAGGGAAACCAAGGTTAAGGGGTTTGGCATGGGCCGGATGTTACACCCTGGATAGTTTCCTGTGAAACCTGCGCCCTAGTACCTCTACCTCCAGCTTTTTTCTTCCCTAACGTCCTACCCCGTACCCCTGTCACCGAGAGCCTCGAATAGCTGCTTCAAGTTGGTGTCTACTTGAGGCTCAGGCTCGTCGATAGATGCGCCGCTCTGACCTCCCCCCGGGCGGCAACATCCAGCGAACAACTCGCTGAGACGGACAGCCCCACGACATTTTGACCAAAGGCCACAAAAACTATGCCTGAGAAACTAGACCTGATCCCATACACCGACACTTGGCCCGAAGACGACCCCGACGCTGGGTTCAGAAGTATGGTCGCCATGTTCTCCGGTATCGATCCGCTACCGACACTGGAGACCCTCAGCCGAAACAAACAGATACCTGTAGGCGCGCTGGCCCGATTCATCCTGGCCCGTTACGCCGCTTCAGGGAGCGAGACGCTAATGGAGATTGGCCCACGGGTCATCGGACAGATGAATGAGATTGTCGAAAAGGCGGAGGCGTTAAACACAGATGAGGTTCGACTGGCGGCCTACGACTCACTTTCAGGGATCGTGTCCTGGTTAAACGTCCCGTTGACCGATCCCGATTGGCGACCCGGAATTATTTAGTTCTCTGCTAGGCGCCAGCAAGATACCGGATAGGAGATCAGGTTTTAAAATACTGCCACCGGATTCACGGGTGACCCTGTGACATTTTTAAGTCGAAGGGGAAGGATATTAATCAAAAATTCCCAGCGGCCTCTTTTGGCACACTCATCGGCCAGATCATCTAACCAGGCGTTATCAAGGATCCAACCTCCCATAGCCGGGATGAAGATCTGGTGGACAGGGTTTACAAAAATATCGGACCGCGTTGGTCGTACGTCGTTTCCTGTGTCCGTCCCCATGACCGCAATGTCTCGATCTTTGAAAAACGGGAGCAACTCCGGAAGCGGCCCTGATGACCCAGACTCCAGCACGTCAACCGGACCGCTGCGCTGACGCTCAGAAAGCTGGCCTGTGCGCATCAGTAACACGTCCCCTTTTCCTATTCGGAATCCGCATTCCTTCTCTGCCTTTGCGATATCAGCGAGGCCAACACCGTCCCCGCGTTCTATGAACTCCACCCCACGCATCCGTGCAGCGTCAACAAGTACGCCGCGCGTAATGATGCCCTTGTGGGTCACGGATATGTCGCCCTCCGTCGCCCCACCATTCATCTTTACCGATGACGCGGGCCGTCCGTTGTACATGTATCCATCCCACATAAAATGTGCATGGCTATCCAAGTGCGTAACGGTATGGCCATGGAAAATGAGACCGAAAAAGTCCGTCGCCATTTGCTGACCAACCATTTCATCACCCGGTCGATACGCCTCGCCGGACCCGACCATGAAATGAACTGGAGCCCGGGGTGCATCTATCGACGCTTCATTGAATACAAGCGGTGCAGCACAGCTCACAGCGATGCCGTCTTTCACCAGTTCCATAGCCCTTTTCGTCAACTCGGGCGACAAGTTGTTGAGCGTCCCCAACTCGTCATCTTTGCCCCATCTGCCCCAGTTTGAGAGTGAATCTATCCACCCAAGAAGTTCACTTTCGTTAACCCGATATTGTTCCATGCAGTATTTTTCCTGTCACACACTTTTGTCCGAAATGACTTGACACAACCTATGAAAGATTCATCGCCTCATATCCATTCGATGCAACTTCATCGCACAGGCCTCGATACGACTCAACACTCCCTCCGTATCTAGCCCCCAGGATCCGTACGCCTTTCCCTTCCACGTTTTTATTGACCCCTGTCATCCAAGAATCGACACCATTCATCAAGGAACCACTACTCTTGTCATTTATATGACGGTTCCACGTCTCTATGCCCTCAGGAGTCGCTTCAGCGCGTGTCAGGTCCCGTTCGATCATGTGCTTTACGAGATCGGCTATCCATTCGACCGTATATTGGATATTTACCGGATGATTCCCGCCTAATCCTTGTGGCCCATTGATCATTAACATATTGGGATATCCAAACACCTGAAGTGCTACATATGTTTCCATTTTCGCATCCCATTTGTCTTTTAACAAAGAACCAGCGGTCCCTTCAATAGCTATTTTGTCGAAGCTTCCTCCGAGAGCGTCAAAACCAGTGGCGTACACGATCGTATCAAATGTAAATTCTTCATTAGAAGTAACAATGCCGCCTTCCGTGATCCGAATAATTGGGGTTTCGACAATATTGATTAGATCTACATTTGATTGGTTGTACACTTCATAATAATGTGTTTCTAACGGTACTCGCCTAGTACCAAACCCATGATCTTTAGGAATCAGCATATCGGCTGTTACAGGGTTGTGAACTCTGGCTCGTATTTTAGCTTCAATAAACTCTGATATAGCCAAATTGGCGTTGGGATCTACTAAAATATCCTTGAAGTTTCCTTGCCAGATAGCCATTCCTTTGCTTGCGTACAATTTTTCCCAAAATGCGTTGCGCTCTTCGGGGGTAACTTCAAAGGTACCGCGGGGATCAACTGTCCAAATGAAGCCCGCTTGTGATGTCCGGCACTGTTCAAACATTGCTGGATATGACGCCTTGATGTCTTGCATTTCATCACTAGTAATCTTGCCGTTACGCAGTGGTGCACACCAGTTTGGTCGGCGTTGGAATACTGTGAGATGTCCGACGTCCTTAGCCAGTTCTTGAATTGCCTGAACCCCACTGGCACCGGTTCCAATAACGGCAACGTTCTGGCCTTTCAGTTCCGGTTGTTCTTTTGGCCATCGCGATGTGTGGAACGCACTGCCCTTGAACGAATCCATTCCCTCTATTGAGGGCAGTGTTGGTTGCGACAGAATCCCTACAGCAGTAATTAATACCCGGGTCGTATAGCTGTCCCCGCCATCCAATATAACTGTCCAAGACCGCGCATGTTCATCATATTTCGCCGCTTTAACTGGACTTGCCAAATGAATATTTCGTAATAAGTCAAACTTATCAGCAACATGCTCCAGATAACGTAGAATTTCTGGTTGCGAAGCGAAATGTTCTGACCAATTCCATTCATCAAGAAGTTCTTGCGAAAACGAATACGCGTATGAGTAACTCTCCGAATCAAACCGAGCCCCTGGATAGCGATTCCAGTGCCAGGTACCACCGATTCCATCTCCCGCTTCAAAAACACATACCCGCAGTCCTAATTGACGGAGTTTGTAGAGTTGGTATAAACCGGAAATTCCTGCGCCTATAATAACCACATCATAATCAAAGTTATGGTTAATGAAAGATTCTTTTTGATGCATGGATAATTGCTTCATGTTGTATCAAACATTTATTTAAAATAACTGACTATATAGCCAATCAATGATATCTTAATTATTGTTTAAGGTAAAAACCTAATGCTATATATATTCATAAATTTAATTTATACCCCAATGAATATAATGCTTCGTTAATATCAGTCAAAGTGAAAAGCCTAATATGCTACCTAGACTGCGGTAAATCCACCATCAACCATTAATTCAGCACCGGTGATATATGAAGCCTCATCAGACGCCAAAAACAATACAGCGTTCGCTATTTCAAGTCGCGTGCCTTCTCGCCCTAGCGGTACCGATGCAA
>CAUZJT010000139.1:0-7151 GCA_963580215.1 Gammaproteobacteria bacterium | reverse complement strand
AAAACACAAGGAGTAAAATTATGAAAATATTACTAGCGCATCTCCGTCGTTTGGAGCAAAGGAAGGGAAAACAAAAGGGTTTTACCCTTATCGAACTGATGATCGTTGTTGCCATCATTGGCATCCTGGCGGCAGTGGCTATCCCAGCCTATTCGGATTACACAGCCAAGGCTCAGGCCAGTGAGGCATTCGCTTTATCTGCAGCGGCCAAGCAGGCTGTAGTTCTGGCCTACATGGAGACTGGAAGTTTCCCGGTGAACAATGACGATGCTGGTCTTGCGGCTGCAACTGCCATCGTAGGAGCGTATGTCAGCGGTGTGGAGGTAGTAGATGGTGCAATTACAGTAACCTTTAAGGCAGGCAAAGCTGGCAGCGACACTGCAGCGACGGTTCTCCTTACACCGGATGCCACCACCAACGCGGGATCAATTACTTGGAAGTGCGAAAGCCCTAATGCTGACGGTGTTGAGGTTAAATATCTGCCGAAAAATTGCACAGCAGGAGCAGCAGCATAGCCAATAGAACATCATAAGTGAATGGGCATGCATCAGTTCAACGATTGATCATGCCCATTCACTCACCTTTCGCAAAAGTGCTAGACCCTCTTGGTAAAAAAGACTTACATCGTCGTCGTAGCGATAGGCCTAATCTTCTTTCCGTTTGGAGCTTACGTACTATTTTTGTTGCTGGTCCATTTTTTCATGCAGCTGTTTGATCAATAACAATGAGGAAGTGTCGCCTGCTAAAACCCATGCACAAAGTCAATCTTATTGATGTCATGCCTAACCAACGCTTAGCGCTGGTAATTGTGATTGCCATTTTCGGTATCTCAGTAGCGCTTGCCATCTCGGCCTATCATGATTACACCGCCAAGGCTCAGGCCAGAGTGGAATTCAATCTCATGTCCAGCCCAGATACCAACATACACAGAGCCCATATTCCAACTGGCGAAGTTAATGACGTGATCTGGCGTATCCGTAGAACAGCAGTAAGGAATGCAAATGGTTAACAACCAACAGTGTGGGTTCGTTATCCCCTTGGGTCTGTTTTTGTTGCTGGGTCTTTCAGTATCAGCATTTGCCGTAGCCAAGACTGGATTATTTCAGGAAAAGATGGCGGGCATCTTAGTGGCTATGCAGCGAGACTTCATGTCTGCTGAGACATCCATTAAACAACAGGAGGATGTCCTGGCAGTGCTGACGGACATGACTGGTCAGGCGATGATCGACTCCGAGTGTGGTATCTCTGAGCAGATAGCAACCACAGGTGGGGTGACGATACGTACCACCTACTACAACCCGCCACCCAATGGATACAACTGAGGTGATGGAGATGGCAAGAAGGTAAGGCTTTGCCACAAGTATGAGAACAACTTGGTTATCAGTGTGAATGCTGTGGGAACAGATGGAAAGAAACACACACAACATGAGGGCGACTACCTAGGCATCTGTCTTAACGCATCACTTATCGTACCCGGCGACGCATGGGTGACGTGCGCCGAGAAGTATGGGACTGCGGCAAAACGGTTGTCTTGGCAGCAGTTGTGGGATATCTAATGCGCTTAATGACTAAAAAATAGCTTGAGTTTGTGACCGGGAGCAAGCAGCAATATCACCAAGCCCAACTGCTCGTCGCAAAAGACATACCGGTGATGCTTACCCGCCAGGGTGCCCCGATGGTTATGGTCGAAGACGTTGAGCTTGGGTTACCCGGTGATTTTCATCACAGACCAAAGTAGCTCTGCTGGTATTTCGTGTGTGGTGGACTTCAACTCACCGCCCGATCCTGATGTCAGACAATCCAGTGGAGGCTGGCAACAGTGTTGTATTCACCTCGTATACCCCACCTGTATCTTGAATGACTACGGATAATGCCTGTTTGATAACAGCAAAAAGCTAATGACCCAATGCAAGGGGCGTTTCGTGCCCTCGTTTTTGTGTCCCATAAGGCGGTAGGCAAAGAAAAGCCCGGGCGGACCCGGGCAAGTAACTCATTGAAGGAGGAGTGATTGTATTTTGGCTCGGCACGGCTGCGCTGTCTGTGAGCACCGTCACATTAATGCCCAATTAAGAAAGGCTCGCCCGACTTGTTAGGCTTGCGTAGGGTTGAATATGCCCCGCCTGGGTTAAGTCATTTCCAGCTTTTTTATATAAGTGATTGATGTATTTCCAGATCCTGATATTTGATCGGAAGATATTAAAAACAAAGAGAAAATTCAGAATTTTTTGATGAAATTTATGGTTTTTTTTGATAATATAGAGGTCTAGTTGTACATCCTCTTTCCTCCTTGGTAATTTGTCCCGGGCCAGCCCCGGGACTTTTCTTCAGTGCTCGTTTTAAAAAGGCACCGCGCTATCGGTGGGTAATGCGCCTGTTGACGAGTATCAGGGTTATTGCATCGGGTGACTTGCCTGCACAGGTGGGTGCGCCCACAATGGTTCTACCATGAGTGCTAAACGATTACTGGTGGTGGCGCACGCCCCTTCACCCAATACCGTGCGCCTGCGTGAGGCCATTAAAGAGGGCGCCCAGTCAGTTCAATCCGACGTTGTTGAGCTAATTCTCAAGAGCCCTTTCGATACCAGCGCTGAAGATGTGATCAAAGCTCACGCGTTGATACTGGGCACCACCGAGAACCTGGGTTATATGAGCGGCGCACTGAAAGATTTCTTCGACCGCACTTATAACCCCTGTCTTGAGCGCACCGGCGGCTTGCCTTATGCGCTGTGTATCCGTGCTGGGCTCGACGGCACTGGAACCCGCCGCGCGGTCGAATCCATAACCTCGGGCCTGGGCTGGCGGGCGGTACAAGAAGCACTGGTCTGTAAAGGCCCGTGGCACGAGGATTTTGTAGGCCAGTGCCGCGAGTTAGGCGCGGCCATGACGGCAGGCCTGGACGCGGGGATTTTTTAAAAGTAGCGCCCAAAGCGCTGGAGCTCGGGCAATAAAAACCCCGCCGATAGCGGGGTCTGAGTCTATGTTGCGCAAAGATCTAGGGCGCCCAGCATGCGCATCACCACGTCTACGCCACGTGATTGCTGTGGCGTGGCATGCTCTCAGTGGGTGAGCGTCAAAGCTTCCTGTTATTTGTTGGGTTCGACGGCACCGGGATGTTGCTACATCTCCCAGATGACTTCGCCAGCACTCACCTGGGGCATCGATGTCAGGAACGGCGCCATGCGCCCCATAATTCCCTGGATCTGCGGCTGTGCCTCTTCGGCGCCACCGGCGCTGGTATAGCGGCCGATGATCATTCCTTCACCTTCGCCGATCTCTACAGTGTGTACCGCCTCAAGGCCATCGACAGCGCTCAACTCGTCACGCAGTGAATCAGCAAATTTCAGAAACTCATCACGTCGTGCGGCATCAAAAGAATAAGTCGTTACGCGATAATACATAGCTTGTATCCGGTTTAGTGTGGACGCTTACTGTAGCAAAACATGAGTTCATCTGCGTCACGCCATATCCTTTTGGGTTAGTGGCTGGGCTCACTGGATGGTGTGTTCCACAGTTTCTGGCCTGCTATATTTAACTGTATGAAAGTCGTATTTATTGTTGCTGAGCAGCGCTCGGGCTCTAACTTGCTCCGGCTGATGCTGGTGCAGGCCGGCATTGCAGTACCCCATCCTGCGCACCTTCTCGCCCGTATGATGCCCCTGGTGGCGTCTTCTGTCGCCCGAGCGCGCTTTAAAGATCGGCCCGCGGTGGTTATTCTTTTGGCTGGCGTGCTAGGGTGGTTTGTGTTTGAACAGGGAACGCTCAGGTCAGGGCGATAACCCGGCGGTCCCTCGCCTTTTCATTGTCGGCCATGGTGGTTGCGGCACCGGCCATGTTTTGTGCTGAATATTACGTAACTGAACAACATTTCAAGCCGGGAAAAATCTAATGCCCTTAAGTCAGATCCACCCCCATGGCGGTGAACTAAAACATCTGCTGGCTTCTGAAAAAGAGGCAGAGCAACTTAAGGCCAAGGCTCTGGAGTGGACATCGCTAACGCTGTCTGAGCGCCAGGTTAACGAGCTTGAGCTGATTTTGAATGGTGGTTTTTCGCCGCTTGACGGCTATATGACCGAGGCGGATTATCGTTTGGTCTTATCCGACATGCGGTTAGCGGATGGCACGTTGTTTCCCATGCCGGTTTGTCTGGATGTCTCTTTCGAATTTGCCGAAAATCTGCAACCGGGTAACCATATTGCTTTACGCGATCATGAGGGCCTCATGTTAGCGGTGCTAGAGGTCAGTGAGATCTGGCAGGTTGATATTCAACAAGAAGCCCAGTCTGTCTATGGCACAACCTCTCTCGCGCATCCAGGTGTCAGGTTGTTTATGGAAAACCGACACTCTGTATGCCTGTCCGGCAAGGTCAATGGTTTAGAACTGCCGCTTCATTTTGATTTTGAATTTGCCCGTAATACGCCACAGGAATTACGCGAGCATTTCCAGCGCATGGGCTGGACCAACGTAGTTGCCTTTACCACCAGTGAGCCGATGCATCGTTTGCAGCGTCAGGTTACCCTCGATGTCGCCAGAGAACTCCAGGCCAATGTTCTGATCCACCCATTACTGGGCGAGGACCAACCAGGAGATATGAATCGTTTTGCCCGGGTGCGGGGCTACCGCGAGATTGTGCGTAAATATCCGCATCAATTGGGCATATTGTCGCTGCTGCCATTGTCACGGCGCTCAGCCGGACCTAAAGAAGCGTTATGGCACGCGATCATCAACCAGAACTACGGGTGCTCTCACCTGATCGTTGGGCCGCAACACGCATCGCCCAAAGATGTTGAAGAGGCTGGATTCTACGAGCCGTTTGCGGCCCAGCAACTGGTATCTGCTTATCAAGACAAACTTGGAATCACCATGGTGCCCACGGATGAATACGTGTATGCGCCCTCTAGGAAAATGTTCCTGCCAAAGCAAAAGATCGACCAATCAGCTGAAGAGGTTTTGTCTTTAACGCGCAGGCAGATGCGGCAGCTCTTGCTTAAGGGAGAGTCTTTGCCTGAGTGGTTTACGTACCCGGATATTGAGCGGGAGTTGGCCACTGTTTATCCATCTCGCGAGAAGATTGGCTTCACGCTGTTTTTTACTGGCCTGTCAGGGTCGGGCAAATCCACCTTGGCCCGCATGATCCATTCACGCCTGATTGAAGAAGGGGGTCGCCCGGTGACCTTGCTCGACGGCGATGTGGTGCGTTTGAATCTGTCCAGTGAATTGGGATTTTCAAAAGAACACCGAAACTTGAATATCCGTCGCATCAGTTTTGTTGCCAATGAGATAACAAAAAATGGTGGTATTGCCATCTGCGCACCGATCGCGCCCTATACACAGATGCGCCGAGGTGCGCGTGAGCTGATTGATCAGCACGGTGCATTTATCGAAATACATGTCTCTACACCGCTTAAGGTCTGTGAGGCGAGAGACAGAAAGGGCCTGTATGCCAAGGCGAGGCAGGGCATTATTCCGGAATTTACCGGCATCAGCGATCCTTACGATGAGCCAGAGCACCCGGAGTTAAGAGTTGACACCAGTCAGGGCACGCCAATGGAGCAAGCTCAGAAAATCATGCTCTACCTGATTAGAGAAGGTTTTCTGGGTAACGATAAAGAGGAATTGTGAACGATGGATATGCAGGCAGTTGTCGATGTGGCCCGTACAGCCGGATCTAAGATTCTAAAGGTCTATGCGCGTGATGATTTTGGTACACGACTTAAATCAGATGATAGTCCGCTGACAGAAGCCGATCTGGCCGCGCATCATGAAATTGTTGAAGGGCTGACCCGGTTAGATTCATTGATCCCCGTATTGTCCGAGGAAGCGGCTCTTGTCAGTTGGGAGGAGCGTCGTCAATGGGTGCGGTACTGGCTGGTTGACCCACTTGATGGGACTAAGGAATTTATCAAGCGTAATGGCGAATTCACGGTCAACATTGCCTTGGTAGAGAATCATCAGGCAGTCCTGGGCGTGGTTTATGCACCAGTACTGAATGTGACCTATTACGGCGATGATAGGGGCGCGTTTAAGCTGGAAGGGTCGGCTATTGAGGATGCGGTTGCGATCAAGGTCAAACCGCATCAACCTGGCGAGATCTGGAAAGTAGTCGGCAGTCGCTCACATGCCGGTGATTCACTGGTTTCGTTTCTTGAGGCACTGGGTAAGCATGAGATGGTATCGATGGGCAGCTCCCTTAAATTGTGTCTGGTAGCTGAAGGCGCAGCACATATTTATCCGCGCCTCGGTCTTACGTCTGAGTGGGATACCGCCGCCGCACATGCTGTGGTGACGGCAGCCGGTGGCCAGATTGTTATTGCCGATAGCGATAAACCTTTGCAGTACAACACCAAGGAATCGCTGCTAAATCCATTTTTCATTGTAAGGCCAGGCTCGTGTGTGGGTTAACGAAGATCAGACAGTCTTTCTTCATCGCCATTCCCAACCAGACAGTGTTTTGAGTTTATGGGAACCTGGGTTGGTCGGTATATAGTTAAACCCACTTCCTTTGTTATCCAGGATGATCATTGGTGTGCTTGTTATTGTTACTATGGCCGTTACGGACAAGGGGAGTTATTTGAAACAGCTAGCAGCAAAGCCTCAGTTCTGATCTAGTCAGAGTAGCAATTTTCTCGCAAACTGGCTTGGTTGCCGCTTGGACTGGTTCCATTGTATTAGCGTGTGATTTGTACGTTAGGTCGAAAACTGGCGATATCCATCATCATAGTCGCCCTGTAATACTCCGGTAGAGTTTGTTCCCAGCCCGTCTTTTCGTCATTGCCCGCCAGTTGTGCGACTTAACCCACCGGGAGTTCTTTTTGCAGCGCCCTCGTAGGCCCGGTTTGCCAAAGGTGTGTTGGATGGAGAATTCGAGACCATCCCGGCACCTATGCCCGATAAACCTATGGCCTAAGACCAGGTGCATTTCGCTAACGCCGTTGTGTGCATCGATGGGTTGTAAGAGTAAATAATTAATAAAAACATCTGGCTGCCGGTTTTGGATGCGAACCAGCTGAGCTGGCTGACCGCAATACGGTCCGACAGTACCCGGACCGCTCTGACGACCAATTTCTTTCTGATCGGATTGCTAAAGACGGAAACAGTTCAGAGTGTCAGTCTCCGGATATATCATTCGAAGTTCGCGGCTATGCCGGTAGGTA
>CAUZJT010000138.1:0-7163 GCA_963580215.1 Gammaproteobacteria bacterium | reverse complement strand
TCGCCCGCAAAACACCCCAGCATGCCAACCTGGCCGCCTGCCAGCGCCATCCGACGCACTCTTAAGCTCGCCAGTGGCAATTCTTTACGTAGATCACACCCTACCAGCAGTGCTCCCCTGAGCTGATCAAACTCTGGGAGCGGCGTCTCAATCCCCGGGTAAGCTGGCATGGACGCATCGTCCGAGAAGTCTTTTTGGAATAATCGGTGATCAATATGGCTGGAGCCCAGGCCGCGGATAAGCTTTTGAAGTAGAAAAAATTCTTCAGCACTGCACATCGGGTGAATCAGCGCTCCGATGCCCAGGGCTGGTGCGCTTTGGGCTTTTTTTAGAATCCCGACTGTCTCCTTAAGCGCCTGCTCCCAGGAAACCTCTTGCATACCGTCATTGGTTCGAACCAAAGGCTGGGTAAGTCGATCGTCACCATCGGCCCCAGCATAGGCAAATCGATCGCGATCGGACAACCAGCATTCATTGATGGATTCGTTAGTGCGAGGTACTACCCGTTTCACGTTACCTTGTGCGGTCTGTATCGTCAGATTTGATCCAAGACAATCGTGAGGGCTCACTGCGTTGTGACTTATAAGTTCCCACGGTCGTGCAGTGAAGCGATAGGGTTTTGAAGTTAGAGCACCAACCGGGCAAAGGTCGATCATATTCCCCGACACCTCGCTATCAACGGTACCGTCCAGATAGGTTTCGATAACCATGCTTTCGCCGCGGCCGGTAGCGCCCAACTCCATAGCACCTGCTACCTCCTGGCCAAACCGAACACAGCGGGTGCAGTGGATGCAACGAGTCATCGCAGTAGCAATCAGTGGACCAAGATCAAGCGCCGGCATCGTCCGCTTACTTTCCAGGTAACGGGAATGATCCTGGCCGTATCCCATTGCCTGGTCTTGTAACGGGCATTCACCACCTTGATCGCAAACCGGGCAGTCCAGTGGGTGATTAATCAACAGAAATTCCATAGTGCCCTGCTGCGCTTGAGTTGCTAACGCAGAGCGAGTCTTAACCACCATCCCTTCAGCAACTGGTGTCGCACAGGCCGGCAATGGCTTGGGCGCTTTTTCGACCTCCACCAGGCACATGCGGCAATTGGCCGCGATAGACAGTTTCTCGTGATAACAAAATCGTGGAATATAAATCCCAACGGCATCAGCCACTTGAATGATCATGGCGCCAGGGTGGGCCTGAACTTCGCGCCCATCAATACTCAAATTAATCATCACTGTTGCATCCATTAGGCCGCCGCCTGCGATGGAATCATCGCCTCGAACTCGTGTCGGAAGTGCTTGAGAAAACTTTGTACCGGCCAGGCGGCTGCATCACCCAACGCGCAGATCGTGCGCCCCTCGATTCGATCCGCTACCGATTTCAAACGGTCTAGATCTCCTGGGGTACCGTGGCCAGAACGGATTCGTTTTAGCATTCGGTACAACCAGCCGGTGCCTTCGCGACACGGTGTACATTGGCCACACGATTCAACGAAATAAAAATAAGAGATACGCTCCAGCACTTGTACCATGCAGGTCGAGTCGTCCATTACGATAACCGAGCCCGCCCCCAGTGCGGATCCAGCCTTCGCCAGACCATCATAATCCATGGTGCAGGTCATGATCTGCTCCGCGGTGAGAACCGGAACCGACGACCCGCCTGGAATGACTGCTTTCAGGTTTCGTCCGTTCAGAACTCCGCCCGCCAGATCAAGCAGCTCAGCAAACGGTATCCCCATCGGAACTTCATAGTTACCGGGTCGATTGACGTGCCCTGAAACCGAGAAGATCTTACTGCCGCCGCTGTTTTCAACACCCAAATCAGAGAACCACTGCGCGCCTTTACGCAGAATTGGCGGAATTGAGGCCAAGGTCTCGGTATTATTGATTGTTGTTGGGCGACCAAAAGCTCCGACCTGAGCCGGAAATGGTGGCTTGAAACGGGGCAACCCCTTTTTTCCTTCCAAGGATTCAAGCAAAGCGGTTTCTTCACCGCAGATATAAGCGCCTGCACCGCGCTGGCTGTGCAGTTGGAAATCGACTCCAGAACCTCGGATGTTAATCCCGAGCAGACCTGCGCTACGGGCTTCGACAAGCGCCGCCTCGAAACGAGCCCATGGCTCATAGTACTCGCCCCGGATATAGTTATATCCGACCGTCGCCCCTATCCCATAACCCGCGATTGCCATACCCTCGACCAGTTGGTGCGGGTTAAGTCGCAAAATGTCCCGATCCTTAAATGTCCCAGGCTCGCTTTCATCAGAGTTGCAAACAATGTATTTTTGACCCTGGGCATCACGCGGCATAAAACTGAGCTTAAGACCTGTTGGAAATCCAGCGCCGCCGCGCCCACGCAAACCTGACGCCTTGATCACATCTACCAGGTCCCCAGGTGGCGTATGGTTATCCAATATGTCCTCCCACACCTGGTAGCCGCCCTGTTCTCGATAGGACGCAAGGGTCCACGGCTCCTCGGCTTCCAATGGCGGAAGGCAGACAAACACCTGACTCAAACCGTTCATTGGTAAGAATCCAGGATACTGTCCAACTGATCGGGCTGGAGATCTTCGTGATAATCATCATCTACTATCATCATCGGCGCGCCACTGCACGCACCTAAGCACTCCGCCTCAAGTAGCGTAAAACGCCCATCAGAACTGGTTTCACCAACATCAACCGCCAAGTCTTCACGCAAGCGATTCACGATGCCGGTAGAGCCGCGCAATAGGCAAGAAACATTGGTGCAAACCCGAATTGGATGTCGGCCAATGGGCGAGGTATAAAACATGTCGTAAAAGGTGGCAACCTCAAATACCTCTATGGGCTCGAGGTTTAATATGATGGCGACCGCTCCAATAATATCTTTGCTGATCCAGCCATGTTCAGTCTGCGCGTAGCGCAAAGCTGATTTCACTGCCGCCTTCCGGATGGGGTATTTATCCGCCTCAGATTCTATCTTCAGGATTATCGAATCGGATAACTGGAAGTCGCCGCCTTTGTTCAACGATCTATCTCTCCAAAAACAATATCCTGGGTGCCGATAATCGCGACCACATCGGCCAGCATGTGGCCACGCGCCATCTCATCAAGCGATGCCAGGTGAGGGAACCCCGGTGCCCGAATTTTCAGGCGGTAAGGTTTATTAGCACCATCGGAAATAATATAGATACCGAATTCGCCTTTGGGAGCTTCTACGGCCTGATATACCTGGCCAGGAGGAGTGCTGTAGCCTTCGGTGAATAATTTAAAGTGATGAATCAGGGATTCCATGTCCTGTTTCATCCCGGTTCGCTTAGGTGGCGCCAGCTTGTGATCTGCGATCATCACCGGGCCCTGGTTGTTTTTTAGCCAGTCTACGCATTGGCTGATCACTTGATTGGATTGACGCATCTCCTCAACACGGACCAGGTACCGGTCATAACAATCCCCAGTGCTGCCAACGGGTATATCAAACTGCAGTTCGGGATAAACCTCATAGGGCTGCTTGCGTCGAAGATCCCACTCAACACCGGACCCGCGCAGCATCGGGCCAGTAAACCCCAGTTGCAACGCCCGTTCAGGGGTCACAATTCCTATATCAACGGTACGTTGCTTCCAAATTCGGTTATCGGTCAATAATGTTTCGTATTCGTCTACGCACTTGGGGAAGCGCTCGACGAAAGATTCGATAAAATCAAGTACCGAACCTTCTCTGTTAATGTTCTTTTGTCTGGTTTCTTTCTCACTGTGGACCGAAGACGCAGAGTACTTCGGCATCTCATCGGGCAGATCACGGTAGACTCCGCCTGGTCGGAAATAGGCTGCGTGCAGCCGAGCGCCGGAAGTCGCTTCGTAGACGTCACACAGATCCTCGCGCTCGCGGAACGCATAAAGGAATATCGCCATCGCTCCGATATCCAGCCCGTGCGCTGCAATCCATAACAGGTGGTTACGGATCCGGGTAATCTCCGCAAACATGACCCGGATGTACTGAGCCCGCAAAGGGGGCGTAACACCTAGCAGTTTCTCAATAGCCAGCACGTAGGCGTGTTCATTGCACATCATGGATACATAGTCCAGCCGATCCATGTATCCGATGCTGTGGTTGTAGGGCTTACTCTCGGCGAGTTTCTCCGTGGCACGGTGCAGTAGACCAATGTGAGGGTCGATTCGTTCTACTACCTCACCATCCATTTCCATTACCAAACGCAGAACACCATGCGCAGCTGGATGCTGCGGACCAAAGTTCATGGTGTAATTACGGATCTCAGTCAAGAGTCGTGATCCTGCCGAATGATCCGCGGCACCGTAACTCGAGGCTCAATCGATACTGGCTCATAAACCACTCGGCCCTTTTTTTCATCAAAACGCATTTCAACGTGTCCGCTCAATGGGAAATCTTTACGGAAGGGGTGGCCGATAAATCCGTAGTCAGTCAGTAAGCGGCGCAAATCTGGGTGCCCATCAAACAAAATTCCGAAAAGATCAAAGGCTTCCCTTTCGTACCAGTTGGCGCAGGCAAAGACACCAATTGCACTCGGTACAATCGGGCGATCTTCGGCAACGTAGGCGATCACACGGATCCGATCGTTTCGGCTGACAGATAACAGATGATAGATCACAGCGAACCGCTCGGGGTGCCCTGTCGAGCCAGGCGGATAATCGCTGAAATCAACCCCACACAGATCAATCAACTGCTCGAATCGAGCCTGTGGGTCATCGCGAAGCATTTCAAGCAATGGGATGACCTGCTCGGCTTGCACGATAAGTGTGTTTTCGCCGTATGCCGTTTGCATTGAAGCCCCAAAGGCCTGCGCAAGCTGTTCCACCCCCGATGCTGGAGCACTTTCTTCCATTACTTGCGGATCGCTTCAGCGTGCGATTGTATCGTCACGCTTGATCTTCTTTTGTAGCTGGATGATGCCGTAGATCAACGCTTCAGGGGTCGGCGGGCATCCAGGCACATAGATATCAACGGGCACAATGCGGTCACAACCCCGTACGACTGAGTAAGAATAGTGATAGTACCCACCACCATTTGCACATGAGCCCATTGAAATTACCCACCGCGGTTCAGGCATTTGGTCGTAGACCCGTCGTAGCGCAGGGGCCATCTTGTTGGTCAGCGTACCAGCGACAATCATTACATCGGACTGACGAGGACTCCCGCGAAAAATGATCCCAAAACGATCCAGATCATAACGTGAGGCGCCAGCATGCATCATCTCAACGGCACAACAGGCAAGCCCGAAGGTCATCGGCCACATGGAACCCGTTCTTGCCCAGTTAATGAGATCATCCAGGCGGGCTGTCGCCCAACCCTGTGACATAACCCCTTCAAGTGGCATAAAGTCTTACTCCCATTCCAGTGCCCCTTTCATCCACTCGTAAACAAAACCCACAACGAGAATCAGAAGAAACACCATCATTGCCATGAAACCAAAAACACCGATTTCGTCGAGCACGATCGCCCATGGAAACAAAAAAGCAATCTCAAGGTCAAAGATAATAAACAGAATCGCGACAAGGTAATAGCGAACATCGAACTTCATTCGCGTATCTTCAAAAGCCTCGAAGCCGCATTCGTACGACGACAGTTTATCTGGGTAGGGGTTGCGAGGGCTAAGCACCCGCCCGGCTGCGAGCGCGACAGCACCAATGCCGATTCCCGTTAGCAGAAACAGTAGGACAGGCAGGTAGTTGGCAAGCATCCGACCGTTACAAGGTAGCGGAAAAACCGCCGGGGAAGAAAGCGAGGATTCTAGTCTGCCGGTCGTTAAGCGTCAACAAAAAGGGGCGCAGGATGAGGCCTTGATCGGCGCTTCAAGCTATCCAAAGCATGATTGCCTCGACTCTTGCTGGGTGCGAAATCAATTTACCCCCCAGCAAGCTTAGATCGAATGTCAGCCAGGGGTCGGCACCGAGAACCTGCAGTTTAATTTGGTCATTTTCCCTAGTGATCTGAAGATCATTGGATTCACATTCAATTAGCGAAAAAGCCTGCAGAAGATCAATCTCGTCTTCTGTGTCTTCGATGTAGATGGTAAGCATCTCGAGCACAAGTTGGTTAGGTAAAAACCGGGGTAAATGATTTGATGGGTCAAACCGCAGGCGTCCAATCCGATCACCATTGCGACTAAGTGCAAGTTTGACTCGCTGGCGTCCCTCGAGTCGACAGGGCTGTGATTTGCAACGCTCCTCTGAAAACTCTTCTTCCATGCCGGCCCAGTAAATAGCGACGTGAGTCAGATCGATAGCAGAAGGTTCCATCCCAATATATGGAGAATGCTCCTCTTCGTTACTTGCGCTCAAGAACTGGTCATTATTCCTAGCAGCCTCCAGCACTTGCTTGGCTAGCGCAACGGGGCTGTCTAGATCCCTTAACGCCGGGAAAAATCTCAGATCGGCGCCGCCATACGCGAGAAACCGCTCAAGTGCATCTTCAAGCCAGGATCCACAATCCGATAGCTGACTGAAACTCAAATCATCGGGCCATGGAAAACTCTCCGAAAGTAACCGCCCATCACAATCAACCAGTGATGATCCGGCATCATGTATTAATCCCTGATCTCTCACCTGCCGATAATGGGCGGCGATTAGCTGTATCAAGCCTTCTTGGTCCGGGGCTGCGGCAGCAAAACGCAACCAGAATCGAAGCAATGGCTCTCCCGAAGGAAGACTGAGCAAGGACTCCTGCCGGCTTTGACCCGCAAACGAACGTGGGGATTTTTCGTCTACCCTTAGACACAACCCTTGGGGTTGCCCCGCCCATGGTTGGTCAAAAACAACCCATTGGTGTGCGAGAACCTCTTCAACAACGTCGCTTTCCACACCGATGACTATCCCAAATGAATCGGCGAAGTATTCGTCCAAACAGGCATCATGAAACGCTGCTTGTTGCAAGCGAACTGGAGCCGATCCGCTGGCACCACCGGATCGGCTTACCGGGCCGAAGCGGTCTGCAACCGCCAACGCCCCGGGGGCCATAGCGGCACCCTCGCTGATCAATGCCTTCGGCAATTTATAGTCTGGGAGTGGATAAAAGAACCGATGCTTAAGAGTCATTGACTCCAGCAATTTCACCCATTGGGTCGAATCAAAGGTTCGAATGCCCGCATCGACACCCAAAACCGTAGGATATCCCGCGACTCCAGCCCACGGACGGCCAAGATGGTCTTCAGAAAATCC
>CAUZJT010000137.1:0-7212 GCA_963580215.1 Gammaproteobacteria bacterium | reverse complement strand
CGTGACCTTGTCTGCGATGGATCTTTTCAAGATCTACGCGCTGATAAGGCAGCGCTCAAAGGGCGACGGTTATCGACCTAGGTCATCGAACGGCCGTATCGGAAAAAAACCAACGGCACCGCGGGGGACCAGACAAGTCAAGCTATTATCAGATGCTTGACGGAACATTAATCCCATCCAAAGCATCTCCGCACACCAAGAAACCGGACACGATGATTAGCACCATGCCGATAGTCATTGAGCGGGAATTACCCTAACACAGGCTACAAATCTTGGTGGTTAGGAGAGCGCATTACTGGCGGGGATCGCCGCATTCGGTCAGGAATGGCACACCCGAAACTGCCAAAGGACCGAACTACTTCCGGCCCCTGACCCCGATCCTTTTCTCCCAACCTTCTTCATGAAGGTTGAAGAAAGCATTGGGATCATAAGGGTGTTCTTTGATCGCTGGCAGGTTTAGATCGATACCTAGTCCAGGCTGGTCCGGCAAGCTGAGATGGCCATTGTCTTTGTTGATGTTTGGGTGCCACGTGACCAAATCCCGGGTCCAGGGCTCATTGGTGGCATCGAAGTGCTCCTGAATAAGGAAATTGGGGACGCAAGCAGCAAGTTGCAGACATGTGGCAGTGGCAACGGGCCCACCACTTTGATGTGGTGCGATCCACGCATTGCTAGCCCGAGCGATGTTGGCCACGGCAATGGTATTTGTGATCCCTCCAAGCGACATCGGTTCGGGTTGCCAGATGCTGACGCCACCTCCACGGGCCAATGTCTCGAACTGCCCGATCTTGTCGAACTGTTCGCCCGTAGCGACCGGAATTGGGCTTTGCAGCGCTATCTCGTTTGTGATTTCTTCTCGCTCGTCCTTGGTCGGTTCTTCCCACCAATACAGATCCAGTGGCGCGAGGAACCTGGCAACCCTTATCGCCTCGGACGGCATGAAACGACTATGCACATCGATAAGAATTTTGAACTCAGGGCCAAAGAACTCCCTGATAGCGGCGAGGATTGCATACGTTTCCTGTAATGCAGCCTCGTCGATCGTGCCAAATGCCTGCCCGAACGGGTCTAGCTTCACCGCTTTGAAACCTAATTCGGAAACAGTGTTGGCTGCCGCGACAAACGCTTCCGGTGTGCGCTCTGCTCTATACCAACCATTGGCATAACCGAGAACGGAATCACGGTGTTTGCCGCCTAGCATTTGGTAAACCGGAACACCTAGTGACTTGCCGAGGATGTCCCAGCACGCCACCTCGATCGCTGACATAGCGAGGCGGTGTATGTGCCCCGCGTCCTGCACGGTCCCTATCACTTCCTCGGCGATGGCGTTGACGTTACGCGGGTCACGACCGATAGCTAGATGAGCAAGTTCTGAGATTGCTGCTTCGGTTGTTTTGATGAACCCATTTATCGTGGCTTCGCTGACCCCGTAGAGTCCATCTTCGTCGGTCATGACACGTACAAATAGCCAATTTTTCCAACCGGCCCCGACGGGATAGGTCTCGATTGCGGTAATTTTCATGGGTGTTCACGTTAACAAAGAGCTCTGGAAGTTAAGCGCCCGGAAGAGCTTCTAACCGAAAAGCTCCTAGCCAGGGCAGGATAACCGGGAGGAACAATTTGGATCCGTCGTCGGGATCGATGGAGTACACGATCTCAGCTTTGCTGCTGTTGGTCGAGGGATAGGTAGAACTCACTGTGGCGGTTCCGCCTAACGTGATGTGGACCTAGCGGATTCGAACCGACGACCTGCGGACTAAAAGGGAGAAACAAAGCCGAAGGGCGTGAACCGTGTTCACCACTTCAGGCGACAGGCAGCTCGGGCAGGCGCATTCGAAACCCACCGGCCGGTCTGATTGACTATCGACCTTTATCCGGCATCAGCCGCTTTTATTCGTGAAATGAGATCAGTCGTCGAAATACCTTCTGTGTAACCAACTGACTGATAAATGCCCATCTCGATCGGAACGCCGTACCAAGCGTCCTTAACTTCAAGTGCGACATCGTCGCCGTGCATTATCAGATCAATGCTGTGCTTCTCGATCCAGTCGCGCGTAATTTTGAGAGGAGCGTTCGGAACAACCTCATCGACGTACCGGCAGCCTGCAACGGAAGCTATACGTTCGTCCATCGAAAGAATCGGGGTACGTTTGTAGCTCTCCACAGTTTCGTCGGAGTGAACTCCAACCAGCAAGAAGTCGCCGTGCGATTTCGCCTTTCGCAAGAAATTGACGTGACCGTAGTGGAACAAATCGGCCACCATATCGACGTAGACGCGGGTAATTTCGGTCACTCCTGAATTCTGATGCCCATGGTTGCCCCTATTGAGCAATCAAGGCGTTGGCCCTGCCTGAGGGCTGCGCTGGATCGGGCATGTAAAGATACTCGATACCCGGTTCAAGTTCTTCTAGATACAGAATCTCTTTGCTATCGCCTAGTTGAACCGCAACAACGTAGCTAGCCTCTTCCGGCAAACTGAAATAAACATAGCCTTCTTCGTTGGTGTTCGCCTTATCCAGCCCCGTGAGCACGGTGGTTGGTGCGAGCGTGACTTCAACACCTGTAGCTGCTTCGCCGTCGAAGCCAAGTACCTTCAAACTACCCGTATGTAGATTGGCATCACGTCGATCAGCCAACTGCAATACGTTTTCAGAGTTACTTGACTGGCTGCGATCCTCCATTAGATCCAATACTTCTTGCTCGAAGTCGCCCGCTTCTTTGGGGGTCATCCAATCCGGACCGTACTTGAGCCGGAAATACTCTTCGGGTGGATTTGGAACCATGAAGGTCGTCCCAAGAAAGTCGATCTCTTTGAGATTTTCGTGGAGACCTACGGGAATTTTGACTACCGGCCACTGGTAGATGCTGTCATCGATGATTCGATAGCAAGTCCAGTCCATCTGGACACCCGATTTCTTCAGGTCAACGCTCAGGTGGAGATCACTGTCGATGATCTCAGCGGAATACCCGTGTTTGCGAAACTCAACAGCCGCATCTTCAACTATCGCCTCGGTAAGACCATGCAGTCCGATCACGGATCCGATATCGAGATCGTCATCCCACGGAATGAAGGCTTGGTCCCGAACAGCGCCCAGGCATGTGCCATGACGTAGGAAGAAGACAAGGCCGAGTTTGTCCAAAATCTGTTTTGCTTCCTTCAGAAGCGTTTCGGCCGTCGACATATCCATCGGTTCAAACACTGTAGAATTTAGGCCCATAAGGTCTCCTCCTGAGCGGGCTAGGATGATGCTGGGCGACAATCGAAGATGAGTAGTCCGACCATGCGCATGACCTGCCCTCCGGGATGGTACCAGTCAACAACATCGATGGACGGACCAGGCGAAGAGACTCAAATGCCTCTAGCAGGCGAACTCCGGACTCAAGCGAACGGTGTTGAATTGATGGCTCGGCTGATCTTGAACGAAGTGGCTAATTGAGTATTCTGAGCCCTTCCTGCCGCCGGGAGTGCGTCAACCATGTCCGGGTAGATTGGGCGTTGCCGAGCACTGGTCGTGCATGGTTTCCGGTCAGCCGAAAGCCAAGCAACGCCTTCGGTGGTAACCTCAGTGCGATGTGAAATCTCTCGTCAAGGACATCGTCCGACCTTGCTGACCGGCTTGGCGGGGCTATGCTGCCACCGGATCATTGCTCGGCTGAGAGACGTAGGCAGGCGCGTGAACCACAAGCGAGTGGAGCACTTCTGCCATCAGTAAATATCCAGTCGACCGTATCTGAGACACCCGTTATACAGAGTCACTGGTAGCGTTTCGGCGGTTGGGTTATTCGGACTACAAGTCCATGCGTTAATGCCCGCGGGGCCCGCGGGCGGGACTCGTTCTACATGCCCGGACGAATCAATTGCCTGAATTAACGACTACCACTAGAGATAAGGATCTTGATGTTAACGAACCTCAGTCCAGTCAGTATTTCACCTGAAGAGCGCTCCATACTTGGCCAATTGGAAGAACTCAGTGCCCGATCAGGCTCGCATTCGCCGAGTCTCGGCACGATGCAAAAGGCAATACCTGAGATAGCAGTTGATATTGATGCCTGCTATCTTTCGAATCCTCTGGCGACTGACCTGTTTTGGTCCTATTTCAACGCCGATGTCCTAGCCGACCCGCAACTTTTCAAGCGGATGTTAGAGGCATACCCATCTCAGAACAGGGCTATAGCCGAGCGACTTTCGACTGCCATTGGTGCGCCTGCCGATCAGCTTTTTATAGCGAACGGCGCCACTGAAGCGATCCAGGCAGTAATTCACAACTTCTCGTCGCACATTCACATCAGCACACCAACGTTCTCGCCTTACTACGAGTTCGCTGGTCCAGATCAACAGGTCACGACGTTCGCCCTCGATCCGACAAACAATTTTGCAGTCAATCCAGACATCTATGTAAATTCGGTGCTAAGCAGCCATGCCGACACGGCCGTGCTGATATCGCCGAACAACCCCGATGGATACCTGATTCCGGACGACGATTTAAAGTCGATTCTTTCGAGACTGACCAGTCTCAGCACGATCATCGTCGACGAAAGTTTTATCCACTTCGCTGACAGTGCGACTCCCGACGGTGAACTGCCGAGCCTCACCGGTATCACGAAGCGGTTCGACAACGTCACCGTTGTTAAAAGCATGTCCAAGGATTTCGGGATAGCCGGAATTCGTGCCGGCTACGCAATCATGCCAGCCGAACGTGTGACTCAACTCCTCGATCATGGCTACCTGTGGAACACGAGCGGAATAGCGGAGTACTTTTTCTCGCTTTTCGACCGTCCCCAATTCTTGGAGCAATATCTCGGAGAACTATCGAGTTACAAGCTCTTCATAGACAAGTTCACGTCTACGACCAAGAAGTTCGATTTCATCCAGGCGTTTGAAACAAGTGCTAACTTCCAGCTGATGAAACTGCCAGAAAACGTTTCGTCTGACGTCGTAGCCGCGTTGATGTTGATCAGGCACGGCGTTTATGTACGAAGCTGCGGAGACAAGATCGGTTTGGATGGGGAATTCTTACGCGTTGCCATTCGAACAGAACCCGAAAACGAAAAAATTCTTGATGCGTTGGCAGACATCCTGGCTTAACTGCTGATCGCCCGAGCCGTCTGGTTCCTCTCGGGACTTGGACGGCGGGTGATCAGAGTTCTGGGTTCTGGGGAAGTCTCTACTCCCACAAAGCCCGCAATACATCCCGGCTGCGCTCAACCGCGTCCTCGCGGTCGACCAGCCGTCCCGACGTCTCAAGCGCGACCACGAAATCATTCGGCCTCACAAATTCGCCGACCGACTGGAAATCGAGCACGCCCGTCCCGACCTCCATGTGCTGATCCCGAACATTGCCCGCCCCTTCCGGGCCACGAGCATCGTGCACCTGCACATGCCGAATCCGATCCCCAAACGCCTCGATCCCCGCATCGACCCCGCCCGATCCCCAGGCATGCCCGACATCGAAGGTAATCCCCACTGCCGGACTTCCGATCGCATCCACCACAGCGACCAGATCGCTGTGGGCACGAATCAGCCAGCCAGGGTTGTAGTGCATGTTTTCGAGGCCGATCGCGACTCCTGCCTTCTCAGCCTCTTGCCCCGCTTCCTTCATGAAATCCACCAGAAACGAATTCGAAGTAGCGCGGTCAGCTTCAGTGGTTTCTTCCGGCGTAAGACCAGGCACATCCAGCTTGCCGGGGTGGACGACCATCGCCTCAATTCCAAGCTCGCCCGCCACCCTTATCTCGCTGATAAACTCGGCGAAGACCTGCTCCCTGGTCTCACGAACGTGCGAGCCCGGCAGCGCGGATGTCGGAAAATGGTGCGTGTACCGCAACCCGTGCTCATCAGCGGCTGCCAACAAGAACTGCCGGTCATCCGGACTTAGATCGCCCAACTGAATGCTGGGCGCATTGAACTCGACCCCGTCGAATCCATGCTCTATAGCCCACTCGACTGCATACCGCGCCGAATCCGGATTATCGATAGAAGATGTCGCAACACTAATGTCGATCATGTTCATCCATTCGTTTCAAATTGGAAATTCGCACAGTGTAGCGAGTCCCCAGAACTAATACTGTCAAAACGAATAGATGGGGGATGAAATCAGGACCGCCGTTAAGAGTCTTTTGGTGGCCCTAGTCGGACGATAGGTAGATTTCACAGGGACCCCTTCCCTCTGACGTGATAAAGGCCCTGTGGGATTCGATGTTCATCCAGTTGGGCATCGGATCACGTCCGCACCCCGTATAGCCATCATTGTTCGCAATGAGACAAGGATGGCTCTGTGTATAACGATCGCTAAGCGCTTTGATTGAGGAGCCTTAGAGGTTCATGACCTGCCCCCAGTGGTAGTGACCACATAGTCATCATCTAGATAGCGCTGACCGTCCTTGAAGTGGAATGCCTGACCGTGATCAAGCTCTGGGACGCTGGCAAGCTGTCCCGTCACGAACTGGATGTTGTCCCACGAGGGCAATTGATCACGAGGCACGCCCATGGCAGCGACCAGACCGTGCTCGCCAAAGTTTTCTAACCCGCTTGATGCCAGGTCACGGATCAGCCCGGCGAATGGCTCCTCCGGCGTACCGGAGTGATCGGCATATGCGCCCTAGTCAGCGTCCCGGTTATAAGGCTGCGGGTTCGCCAACTCCCATTCGCTGATCTGATCGGCATCGATGAGCACATCGCCGCCCTCGACCCACGCATTGAACTTCGGTAACTGCTCGTCGTTGTTGTACACGCTGATTCCGGACTCAAGGCGATAGTCCCAGCCATGCACGCCACAGATCAAGTCTTGGCCATCGACATGACCATCGCCGAAGAGTGCTCCACGATGCAGGCAACGCCTCTAGAACACGGACAGTTCATCGCCAAATCGAACGGCGACAATATCCACGTTCCCGACAAGAAATCCGGCGGGCACCCGGTCCTGCAGATCATTCCATCGAGCGATTGCCTGTTTGTTCATCGGTCAGATCCCTGAGGTTCTAGCGTGATTTAAGACGGACGTGAGATCTCATGCTGGTGAAGAACTCGGTTCAGGCCAGCAGTACCCTTGATGGCTATGACTAATCCCGATTTTGGACAGACCGCCCACGACTATGCCCGACACCGTGGCGGATTCCCGCCGGAGTTCTTCGACTCTCTCAATGAGATAGCGATTGACCCCAAAGAGGCGCGGGTTGTGGATCTAGGCACCGGTACCGGCACTCTGGCTCGTG
>CAUZJT010000136.1:0-7249 GCA_963580215.1 Gammaproteobacteria bacterium | reverse complement strand
AAATCCATGGTGTCTGTATCCCAGATCTCTTTGCCAATACGGTTACTGGCAGCGAGTGCGACCAGATTGGCTGCAGCGTGCCCCTGCATCACGCGGGCCCAGTGGGCGCGTGAGTTAATCTTTGGCGCCCGCGGTTCGCAGCCAATAGCGGTGGGGTAGAGCAGGATCTCGGCACCCATCAGTGTCATGGCACGTGCCGCTTCGGGAAACCACTGATCCCAGCAAATACCGACACCAATGCAGCCTGCGGCCGTGTGCCAAACCCGAAATCCTGTATCACCCGGACTGAAATAGAACTTCTCCTGGTAGCCAATGGCATCCGGAATATGGCTCTTGCGGTACTTGCCAAGCACCGAGCCATCGGCATCTACGATAGCCACTGTGTTGAATAATGCCGTGTTTGCCTTTTCAAAAAAACTGACCGGCATAACCACCTGCAACTCACGGGCAAGATCTTGCATGCGGGCGATTACTGGATGACCTTCCAGTGGCTGGGCGAGATCCCGGTACTCGTGCTTCTGCTCGGCACAAAAATATGGAGTTTGAAACAGTTCCTGTATCAAGACAACGTTTGCCCCCTGACTGGCGGCTTGACGCACCAGCGCCTCAGCACGATCCACATTGGCATCGGTGTCCCAGCTGCAGGCCATTTGCGTGGCGGCAATAACGACTTCTCTCATGGTAGTGCCGTACAGTTGTTGCTTTTACTCAGGATGATGGCGGCCGGTGCCAGAGGCGGTCAGCCACTCCAGAGATTCTCACGAACCAGTTCATCCATGGTTGCCTGGATGCTCTCGTGCAGAATGCCCACCATCGTATCGATCTGCTCGCGATCCAGTATCAGCGGAGGTGACATGACATTGAGATGCGCAATCGGTCGCACGATCAAACCCCGCTCCTGGCAATGCCGTGCAATGCGACCGCCAATGCCCACCTCATCTGGCAGTAAAGCCTTGGTTTTTTTATCCGCTACGTTCTCAATACACATCATGAAATGACTACCACGTACATCGCCCACAATCGGATAATCACGCAGACCCTGTAGTTGGGATTCAAAGTAAGGACCCCATTCACGAACGTGCCCGCAGATATTCTCACGCTCCATGATCTCGATATTCTTGACCCCAGCCGCACAGACCACCGGGTGACCCGAATAGGTGAAGCCATGTGTGAACATCGCGCCTTCGGCCTGAGGCACACTGATGACGTCATAGATTTTCTCAGAAAGGATCGTCGCTGACAGTGGCAGGTAGCCAGAGGAGATGCCTTTGGCACAAGTAATCACGTCTGGTACCAGGTCAAAAACCGCTTCGGAAGCAAAGAAATGGCCAAGCCGTCCAAACCCGGTCACCACCTCATCGGATATATAAAGCACATCGTACTTGTCACAAACCTCACGGGTACGCCGGTGATAACCTGCCGGTGGCACGATCACACCACCTGCGCCCATGATCGGCTCGGCAATAAAACAGGCGACATTCTCCGGCCCCAGTTCGACGATCTTGTTCTCCAGATCCGCTACCTTTTCAGTGCAGAACTCCTCCTCGCTCATGCCATCGGGGCGGCGATAGGTATTGGGTGAGGGAATATGGTGCACCAGGTCCGGCGCCAGATCGAAACCCTGGTGATCGAAGGTAACGCCCGTCATCGACATCGCAAGATAGGTGCTGCCATGATAACCATCGGTTCTGGCAATAATTTTTTTCTTGCTGGTTTGGCCAAGACGATTGAAATAAAAATGAATGATGCGTACTGCCGAATCATTCGCCATCGATCCGCCAGTACCCAAAAAAACATGGTTTAAAGATCCCGGTGTCAACTCGGCAAGCTTCGCTGCCAGTGTGGCCGCAGGCGGCGTGGTCAGGTGATTAAAAGTCGAGTAGTAGGGAATCTGGCGTACCTGGTCGGCAATTGCCTGCGCCATCTCCTCATTGCCATAACCAATGTTGACGCACCACAACCCACCAATGCCATCTATATAGCGATTACCGTCAGAATCGAATACGTAAACTCCGTCTGAATGGGACATCACCATAGAGCCTTGATCCTTGAAAGAGGCGAAATCGGTCCACGGATGAATGTTGTGGTCGCGATCTTTTCGCCAGATCGACTGGGTATCGTATTTCGTACTGGCCGTGGTCATAGGAATTCCTTTCGTCGTCTGGGTTATCTTAAATAGGGTGTTATCAGATATCTGCTTGGTTTTAGGCAAAGTACATACAAAGATACGTCAGGCCATCTGCATATCTTTCGCGGTTGTTCCCGATGCAGTGCCATATGCATACGTTTCGTAGGCCGCGATATGATAGGCATCGTCATTTGCGGTCTGGCGAACACTCGGCAACTCTTTCATCGCGTTAAGCCATGTACGTATCTTTTTGCAATCAGTTGGTAACTCGAGGTCCCGATAATGAGCCAAGACCCCAAAGCGCTCAAAATGCGGATACAGCGCGATATCCACCAGAGACAACGATCGTCCAAACCAGAATGGCCCGCTATCAGTATTCGAAAAACCCTCGCGCTCGAGAAAATGTAAATGCTCTACCATCTGCTTTTTTAGCTGCTCTTGTACTATTTCATCCTGACACAACAAGACCTTGTAGAAGATGGGAGTGATCTTAGTGTTATCAAAATCGATCCATATACGTGCGCCAGCGCGTTCTAAAGGAGAGGACGGAAGCAGGCTATGGCTTGGGGTTATTTCATCCAGGTATTCATTGATTACCGATGACTCATAGATCACAGCATCACCATGCAGTAAAACTGGAACCTTGCTATATGGGGAAATCTTCTCAAACCACTTTGGCTTTTGATGAAGATCAATCTCTATCAGTTCGAAATCCATTCGCTTTTCTGCCAGGACGATACGACTGCGTTGGGCAAAAGGACATACGGCTGAACTGATCAACTTAATCTGACTCATGATCTGTCGCCAAACTTAACCTGCAGACCCTCTGATCAACTCTCGTAGCCCTTTAGCACATTGACTACGTTGATACCGACTTCGTCGATATCATAACCACCCTCGAGCACAAACAGCGTCGGTATATTCAAAGCGCCAATCATCTCGCCCATTGTCAGGTAATCAGGAGTTGTCAACTTAAAGAAACTGATCGGGTCGTTTTCAAAAGTATCTACCCCGAGGGATACCACCAGGTACTGTGGTGCAAACTTATCGATGTGCTCAAGCGCGTTGGATAGTGATTCGCCCCATTTTGAGAATAGTGTGCCTGGCGGCATTGGATAGTTACGGTTGTAGCCCATACCAGCGCCCAACCCCATCTCATCTGCGTAACCGAGAAAATGCGGGAAAGCATCTTCGGGATCGCCGTGCAATGAACAAAAAAGTACGTCATCGCGCTCATAGAAAATGTCCTGGGTGCCATTACCATGATGAAAATCGACGTCCAGTATAGCAACGCGTTCAGCACCGTTATCGCGTAAATACTGGGTCCCGATAGCCGCATTGTTCAAAAAGCAATAACCGCCAAACATATCGCGTGCGGCGTGATGGCCAGGGGGCCGGCACAGTGAAAACATGCCGCGCTCACCCGCCAGTAGGCCCTGCGCCCCAGTCAGCGCGACATCCTTGGAGGCCAGCGCCGCAGGCCAAGTGCCCTCGGTGATCGTGGTCTCTGCAGCCATCGCGTAATATCCGATCTTGCCCTCGATAAAACGCGGCACTCGACACTGCATACGCCTGGCCGGCCAGACAGTCGCCATCGCCTCGCCCGCGTACCCAACCTGGTGCCACTCATCCCAGGCAGTCTCCAGGAAAGAAACGAAATCAGCGTCGTGTACTGCCAGTACCGGGTCCAGCGGATATGACGTGGGCTCTTTGATCTTCCCAAGATTGGACTGACGTACCGCCTTAATCACCATATCAGCCCGTGAGGGTCGCTCAAAAGGTTTAACCAGTTGACCCCCGTAAAGCTCGGTTTTCGCATCACGCAGCCGGTGCTGTTCGCTGTATATGGTTTTCATGATGTCCTCCCTTTCGGTAAATACCCCCTCAAACAGGCAAGCGCTCTGTTTGAAGATGACTAATCAATCGGCCCAGAAAATCCCAGCAATGAGCCAATTGCTCAAGATCTACGTACTCATCCGGTCGATGAGCCTGCAGAATGCTTCCGGGACCGCAGACGACACAAGGTACGCCCACCTGCTCACCGAACAACCCCGCCTCTGAACCAAAACTGATTTTTCCTGGCGTCTGGGCATCATCCAGCAGCGTCTGGATGAAACGTACGACCGGAGCATCGTCTGCTGTGCGCAAACCCGGGTATCCGGCAAGCGCTTCAAAAAAGATTCCGGTTTGTGGGTCTACTGCGCGCATTAATGGCGCAAGTACTTCCTCGGCATAACTGACAATCTGCTGAAAATATCCCTGCACAGTCTCTTGGGGCAAATGGCGAACCTCGAAACTGAACTCACACTCATCTGGCACTATATTCAGTGCCCTACCGCCATGAATCGGCCCCACATGCAACGTGCTGTGGGGTACACGATAACCGCTATCGATCGGGCCCGTCTCGGGCACTGTCGAATAGATCCGTCGTATATGACAAATCAGTTCTGCAGCGATCTCTACCGCATTGACACCCTCGACCGGATAAGCGGAATGCGCGGCTCGCCCGCGGACGTTAACGCGCCACCCTTGTTTGCCTTTATGGGCGTTGATTATTTTCATACTGGTAGGCTCGCCGACAACCCCCATAGCCGGGCACACCGGCAAGGTCTTCAAAAGATCCAGCAGTCGGTGCACGCCGATACAGCCAATTTCTTCATCGTAGGAAAGGGCTATATGGATTGGCGTCTGTAGCGGCATTTCAAGCATTTGAGGCACCTGCGCGAGTACGCAGGCAATAAAGCCTTTCATGTCGGCGGTGCCGCGGCCAAAAAAACGTCCATCCTTCATCGCAACCGCAAAAGGATCAGTAGACCAGGGCTGTCCGTCGACTGGGACGACGTCGGTGTGCCCCGACAACATCACCCCAGGTAAGTCCTGGGGTCCAATGGTGGCATACAGATTGGCCTTGCCTCCAGTTTCATCATGAATCCGCTGACTGGCGATCCCGAAACCACTGAGGTATTCCTCTACATAAGTTATAAGCTCGAGATTGGAGTTACGGCTGGTCGTATCAAAAGAGACGAGGTCATGTAACAGTTTTATCAGGCCTGGATCCAGGGCCTCTGCTTCAGGTGCTGAAGAACTCACAGATCACCCGGGACACCGTAAGCTGGAGCCGCTGAAGGGTTGAGCGCTCGATCGAGGTAATCCTGCATCTGCGGCTGGTAACGACTCCATAGCGCCCGCAGTTCATTGACCGGATCGTCGGACCAGTCCACCCGCAGATCCACCAGTGGCCAGGAATGTGTTTGCGCCACCAGCAATGCAGCCGAGTGTGTTGGACCTTCTTCGCCACCTGCGCTCACCCCAGCCTCCAACGCACAAAGCAGGCGTTCAGCGAGATGCAGATCGGCGTGATCGCCAAATACCCGGGTCATCGCATCCGGCACCTCGGTTGAGGACAACAGATTGCCTGCGGCAACACAATAAGCACCTTGTGAAACGGCGTTCGTCCCCAGAATCTGATCTCCGGTCTGATGTGCGATATTGCCTCGCAGATCGACAGCTGTGACTTGGCGATATTGCGCATGAGGCCTTTGATCCATCACCTTGGCCACAGCTGACGCTGCGTCCATGCCCGTCTCCATCAAATCAAGCACCTGGTTACCGATAGCAGGGTCGGTGATATTCTGTGTCGCTACTGCACCTGCTCCTGCTCTTGCCCAGGGACAGCGACTGCCTACGCTGATACTCGAGGTAGTAATCGCCACTCCAGCCATAGCGGTACGCTGGCAGACGCCAGTAATAGAGAAAGTCATGATGATTTCGCCTCGCCCGCTGTCTGCTGACCCTGCAGCCCGAAAAAGGAGTCCTCCGAGTAATGTTCGAGAACTTCCATAGTGCCCTCACGTAGCCGTGCCACGTGAGTCGCCTTGCCGGCGACAATCTTGTGATAAAACCTGGATGGAACGATAGGTGGGGCAAGAGCAAAAGCATCAGCCGCACGATAATCTGCGATCAACATCCGCCGGGACCGATTTTGAGATAAATTTGGCCCACCGCCATGCAGTGTCCAGATATCCATCAGGCATACATCTCCAGCTTTACCAATGATGCTATCGGCACGCTGATCAAAGCTGTCAAAAAGATCTGGATCGGTAGAACCAATAAACTTGTCATCGCGAAAATGGGTGTAGCGCTCCTGGTGTGATCCTGGAACCACGCGCATGCATCCGTTGTCATCATCCATATCATCTAACAAAAGCAACACCGTAACACCATCATCGTTGGTGTGCGGATCAAAGGGATGATCTGCATGGTACTCCACACGGGCTGTCATGCCTGGGAATTTATTGTTCAGCTTGCAATGATGAAAAAAGACATCCGGACCAATCAAATCCGCAACAACCTCGGGTACCATGCCTTCAAACAGCAGCGCCTGGTAAGGCTCGGAAATATCGACGGGGTTGGCAACCCGGCGCAACCGTGGCTCAACAGCACTATGCCCGTGTTCCAGATCAAAACGTGCCTTGCCATTGGGCGTGTCAAACCCGTAGTTCGCGCTGTGATTTCGACTCTCGGTTACCCACAAGTCGATCTCTTTTAAAAGCGACTCACGCACGCCATCAGATACCAGAGCGGGAACCATCAGATACCCATCGCGATCGAACTGCGCTTTATCGGGTTCGCTCAGCATATCAGGCAGGGCTATCTGGGATAACGGCCGTTGCTTCGATTTCGACCAGCCATTCGGGACGAGCAAGCGCGGGTACTACTAATCCCGTTGAACAAGGATATACGCCCTTAAGCCATTTACCCATCTCCTGATAGACCGCGTCACGGTAGCGTATATCAGTCAGATAGACCACGATGCGACAGATATGATCGAGTTGACTGCCAGATTCGTGTAGCAGCATCTGGATGTTCTCCATCGCTTTTGCTGTTTGCGCACCCGGGTCACCCGAATGCAAGGACTCACGGGTCTCAAGATTCTGAGCCACCTGACCCCGCAAAAATACCGATGTACCGCGCGCAACCACCGCCTGACACAGGTCGTTATCAAGTTCTTGCTCCGGGTAAGTCTCGCGCGTATTAAACGACCGAATCCGTTGATGGACCATGCCTTATCTCTCCTCCTTTTGTTGGGGCACTTGGGGTGCGCCGGGAACTATTTTCAGC
>CAUZJT010000135.1:0-7252 GCA_963580215.1 Gammaproteobacteria bacterium | reverse complement strand
TTGCCACGGGTGAAACCAATGAAACTTCGCCAAACCAGATTAAAAGCAAAGGGGCAAGGCCAATCAGCAAAACTATCTGTAATCGAATGAGTGTTCGGGCATAAAAAAACAGTTTGCGGAACCAGGCATTCGATTCGCGCCGAGTGTGTTCATCCCAATAGCCGGCGGTGAAGTGTGGATTGACTACAAAACGGACTATTAACCAGACCGCAGCGAAGGACAGCCAGAACCCCGGCGAATAGACTGACAAAGGTTGAGTTATCCCAACGGCCAGCATCGCCGCCGCAAGCAGATCCTCCGGACGGGGCCGCCGCATCACAAGCAGCACCACTGCGCCGAGAGAAATCATGATAAAAGCGCGTACAGTGGAAACTGGAAATCCGGCAAGAGCCGAATAGGCAAACGCGCACAACAAAGCTCCCCAAATGCCCGCCAGTCGTGCCGGGAGAATGCCAGTTAACGTTCCTGCCAGGCGCCAGAGTCTGCCAACCACCATAAAACCAAAAGTGGCAGCTAATCCGACATGTAAGCCGGAAATTGCAACCAGGTGCCCAAGTCCGCTTCGTCGCAAGATTTCCCAACGTTGTCGCGAAATCCCCAACCGATCCCCAACCGCGAGCGCTGCCAACACCCCTTTTTCAGACAGCAGCGGTTCATGTGTGTTTAGAAACTCACTAAACCTGGATCGCGCGCGATCAACTTTAACCCTTGTAGTTAGACGCTGATGGGGTGCGGGAGGTTTGCCGAGCACGTAGCCCGTTGAGGTAAATCCTTTTTGAAAAAGGTATTGCTCGTAGTCAAAACCGTGTCGATTTCTATAACCTCTGGGTTTGCGAAGTTTTACCCAAAGTCGCCACTGATCTCCCGCTTCTATTTTTGGGGCGTTGCCATACCACCGTAAACGGATATTTCTATTAGTTTTTTCAAAATGGTCGTTGACCGTCCACGACTGCACCAAGAAATCAAACCGGGTCGACAATGCGTCTCGGCCAGGCATTCCAACGACTCGGCCGGTAATCTCGACCGGTTTATTCAGGTATACAGAATTGGGGCGCGACTCAATGATAATCGCGCCGGCAATGTTCGCCCAAACCCACCCCAGCAGCAACGCAGCGAAAACCGTGTTGCGACCCAAAAGAAGGCCACCCAGGCCAAGCACCGCGAGTCCCGCTGCAAGCCCACTAGGAATGAGCGCAGCCTGGAACATTACCAGACAGATCCCCAGAGTAAACCCCAAGGAATAAAAGAGACGTTTGGGCATCCTTGCCAGGCCGTAAAATTAAATGGGCCAGAACCGATTATACGAGTTTTAGATGCTAGGAAGATGAAGATGCCTCGCAAGGTACGGCGTCGCGTAATTCCGGATCGGGAAACTGTTCGCCAACGAACTGGCTTGGCATTGACTCAGTGAGGATGAGCTTTGGCACTTGGGCCGGCGGTCAGTTGCGCGGGCCGTAAGCGTGGGCTGAATCTGGGCGCCGTTGCCGCTGTCGATTCAGACCCTGCTCGCACTACTCACTGCGGTTTTCTTTCGGGCGAATCTTCTGGTAACGATAGTTGCCGTCTAGATCTCGAACCCACTAACCATGATCTCGCTTTACGGGCCGGATTTCTGATCGGCGAATATCTCACCGCAACTCCACTAGTACCCCTAGATGAGATGACTCTTAAAGGGCTCGAGTCACGCTTGCCACAGCTTTGGGCCGGATGTCTGTTGATGTCGATCCTCGGCCAACTTCTTAGTTACTATCTTGCAAATACACTTTGGCGATTCACGGTGCTTCCCGATCGCAGAAATCGAAACCGATCGGCAAGGTTTAATTTCGACTCGCCGACCGCACCAGGCCAGCACAGTAAAGCGGTTATCTGAGTCGCTCTAGTTTTCCGCCAGACAACTCATAGTGGACATCTAAAAGTTCAGCCAAAGCAAGATCATGAGTGGCAACGACTAACGCTTTATCGCCTTTATTAACCAACTCCAGCATCAAGGTTTGAACACCTTGCGCTGTTTTTTCATCGAGATTACCGGTGGGCTCATCGGCAAGCACGCAATCTGGCTCGCCCACCAAAGCTCGCGCGACCGCGGCGCGTTGACGTTCACCGCCAGATAGTTCCGGCGGCTTGTGATTAACCCGGTGCTCAAGGCCTACCCGAGACAGCATAGACGTTGCAGTTTGCCGAGCGCTGTCGATGGAATCGCCACGCACTAGTAGCGGCATTGCGACATTTTCGAGCGCGGTGAACTCGGTCAGCAGGTGATGAAATTGGTACACGAATCCAAGGTGCCGATTCCGAAGAGTGCCCAGTTGCTTTGCGCCGAGGCGATCAATACGGTGCCCAGCGAATGCAATATCGCCAGCGGTCGGCTTAAGAAGGCCACCCAAGGCTTGAAGCAAGGTGCTTTTTCCGCAACCGGAGGCTCCGGTAATCGCCACACTTCGACCTTTGTTGACCTCTAGGTCGATACCGTTGAGAACCTCGACCGGCAGACCCGCTTCAGAAAATGTCACCCGGACATCCGTACAGCTCAAGATGGCAGAGGCTTCATTCATAACGTAATGCCTGGGCAGGCTCAGTGCGGGCAGCTCGCCAGGCCGGGTAAATAGTGGCCACCAAGCTGATAAAAAACGATACTGCCGTTATCGTCGCAACATCCGGCCAACGCAACTCGGCTGGAAAGTCGCTGATCACATAGACGCTTGCAGGGAAAAACTCAATATTGAACAATTCCTCTATCCAGGGAACCAAGCTTTCAATATTCAGGGCAGTCAGCACTCCACACACTGCGCCGACCAGAGTCCCGACGAGTCCTATCACTACCCCCTGGACGACGAAAATACCCATGACCTGCAACGGGGGTAACCCAAGCGTACGAAGTATTGCTACATCCGACTGCTTGTCCGTCACAACCATCACCAGGGTCGAGACGATGTTAAAAGCGGCTACGGTAATAATAAGCAACAAGATGATAAACATCACCCGCCGCTCAATTTTTAAAGCGGTGAAAAAGTTGGCATGTTCTCGTGTCCAATCGCTGACCCTCAGGCCTGGCCCAAGTTTGCGGCCGAGAGCCCCTCCGATTTGAGGGGCCTGGTATAGGTCTTCCAGTTGGAGCCGGATTCCGCTGACCCCATTATCCGATTCCAATAGCGTTGCTGCATCATCCATGTGGACAATGGCTAAGCCCGAATCGTACTCATACATATCCATCTCGAAGATGGCGCCCACCGTAAAGCGCTTCATTCGCGGCAAAAGGCCTGCCGGAGTGATTCTGCCCTTTGGCGCGATCAACGTAACCCGGTCACCTACCGTTGCACTCAGCGCCCGAGCCAATTCAGAGCCCAGCACGATCTGCCACCCGCCAGCCACGAGAGAGTCCCAGGTCCCACCCCGGACGTGTTGCATGAGAGTAGACACGGTCCTCTCGTTTGCAGGCAGCACGCCACGCACCAGCACCCCGGTCACGGCATTGCCTCGGGTGAGAAGCCCTTGTCCTAATATATAAGGCGCTGCCGCGCGAACGCCCTGCTCTTTTAGCGCGGTTTTAGCCAGACCTTCCCAATCGCCAAGCCAGCCCCGACTCGAACTGATAGTTACATGGGTGGCAACGCTTAAAATCCGCCCCCGCAATTCCCGCTCGAAACCATTCATGATCGACAGTACGGTAATCAGCGCCCATACCCCGACTGTGATTCCCAGTATTGAAATACCGGAGATAAAAGAAACAAAGTGGTTACGTCGTTTAGCGCGGGTATAGCGCAACCCGATAAACAGCGCTAGGGGGCGAATCATAATGACACCGCAGGGTTAAAAGCCTATCAGTTAGCGTGTTCTGGGCGCATGTTGGGAAACAAAAGCACATCCCGAATCGAGGGACTGTCAGTGAGAATCATCACATAACGATCAACACCCAGTCCACCACCGGCATTGGGTGGCAAGCCATGTTCCAGCGCATTGATGTAATCGGCGTCATAGAACATCGCTTCGGCATCTCCAGAGGCTTTGGACCGGGCCTGCTCACTGAATCGGGCGGCCTGATCTTCCGGATCATTAAGCTCGGAGAATCCGTTAGCCAGTTCACGCCCTGCGGCGAAAAGCTCAAAACGATCCGTCAGTTCAGGATTGGATTCCTGGCGTCGAGACAACGGCGAGACCTCCGCGGGATAACCTGTGATAAAAGTTGGCGAAATCAGATTGCTCTCGACTGTTTCTTCAAAAATATCTAGCAGCAACACACCTGCAGATTTATTGGCATCAAGCTCAAGACCCGCACGCTGGCCGCAACGTGCCAGGGCTTGTGAATCCGCGCAGTCGGCCTCAGACAGATCAGTGTTGTATTTACAAACTGCCGCTGACATTGATAGCCTTGCAAAAGGAGTGCCAAAGTCAATGGTGCTTCCCTGGTAGGTTAAACACGAGTCGCCGACCACTTCGACAGCAACCTCACGCAACATTTCTTCTGTCAGGTCCATGTAATCATTAAAGTCAACGTAGGCTTCGTTGTATTCCAGCATAGTGAATTCAGGATTATGCTGAGTGCTTAAGCCTTCGTTTCGAAAATTTCGATTCAGCTCATAAACCCGCTCAAAGCCTCCGACCAGGCATCGTTTTATATAAAGCTCCTGGGCCACCCGAAGGTACAGATCCACATCGAGGGCGTGGTGATGGGTTACGAAAGGCCGGGCGTTAGCGCCTCCAGGTATTGGTTGCATAATTGGCGATTCGATCTCAAGGTACCCTCGTCGATCGAGAAAGGCGCGAAGCGCGGTTACGGTAGCTGCGCGCTTTCGAAACACCTCTTTGGATTCATGACTAACTAACAGATCCACATAGCGCTGCCGGTAACGCGTCTCAATATCGGTCAGGCCGTGGTACTTCTCGGGCAATGGACGTAGCGCTTTAACTAGAAGACGCAACGAGTCTACGTTGACTGTTAGTTCACCCGTACGGGTTCTGAAGAGGGTTCCCTCAACTCCAACGATATCGCCCAAATCCAGCTTTTTGAAAACCTGGTTATAGACTCCCTCCGGCAAGCGGTCCCGTTGGGCGTAGATCTGGATATCGCCAGATTCATTGCGGATGTTCCCGAAACTAGCCTTACCCATAATCCGGCGAGTCATCAAGCGTCCAGCGATGCTTACTTTTACACTGGCGTCCTCAAGTGTTTCGCCATCTGTATCTCGATAGGCTGCCCGTATAGCACCTGAATCATGGCTACGCCGAAAGTCGTTGGGGAACGCCTCCCCAGTCTGTCGTAGTGCATCAAGCTTTGCCCTGCGTTGGGCGACCTGTTCATTTTCGTCAGTTTTACTCATGAGTTATACGATCCTTTAAAGGCCAGCTTTCAAACTCGCCTCGATAAACACTCCAAGCCCGCCATCGAGTACTGCCTGCGTGTTACCTGTCTCAACGCCAGTACGCAAATCTTTTATTCGTGACTGATCCAGCACATAAGAACGTATCTGGCTACCCCACCCGATATCTGCCTTCGAATCCTCAAGCTCCTGCTGCTGCTGTCGCTTTTCCCGAACTTGTGCGTCGTACATACGTGCTCGAAGCATATTCATCGCTTCAGCGCGATTACGGTGCTGCGAGCGATCATTTTGGCACTGTACGACGATCCCGGTTGGAAGATGAGTGATGCGCACCGCCGAATCGGTTCGGTTGACATGCTGCCCCCCCGCACCGCTGGCGCGGTAGGTATCGACACGAAGGTCCCCAGGATTAATCTCCACCTCAATACTATCGTCTATCTCTGGATATACGAATACGGAGGCAAAAGACGTATGCCGACGATTTCCAGAATCAAATGGAGATTTTCGCACCAAGCGGTGAACTCCAGTCTCGGTGCGCAGTTTTCCAAAAGCGTACTCTCCTTGAATATGCACTGTAGCGCTCTTAATTCCCGCTACTTCACCACCCGAGCGCTCGACTAATTCGGCAGCTAAATGTTCGCTTTCCGCCCACCGCAAATACATTCGCAACAGCATCTCGGCCCAATCCTGCGCTTCGGTCCCGCCGGAGCCCGCCTGTATGTCCACAAACGCACTCGCTGAGTCCAACTCTCCAGAGAACATGCGGAGAAATTCAAGTTTCTCAAGTTGTGTCTCAATCTGTAAGGAATCTACGGCAATCCCTTCAATCGACTCAGCATCTCCTTCCTCAAGAGCAAGTTCAAGGAGTTCGCGGGCATCATGGGCTCGTAGATCTAGGCTATCTAATAGCGTTACCGTGGCCTCGAGGCTAGCACGTTCTTGCCCCAGTTTCTGGGCTTCATCGGGAACATTCCAGATATCCGGGTCTTCGAGACGGAGCAATACCTCTTCCAAGCGCTCTTTACGTCCCTCGTAGTCAAAGATACCCCCTAAGTGCGCCGATCCGCACCAACATCTGCTTAAGGCGGGCCTTCAGTTCGCCGACTTCTATCATTCGTTATGACCGATTTAAAACAATTTGAGAATCCGAAGGATACCGGAATTTCAGCAGTAGGTAATAGTTCTGGGTGATCTACCCCATCATCGATACCCACCTATCCACACCGACCGTGCTCTCGGGTGCTTCAAAAGTTGCCGGCGAATGCGGTTTACGCGACAATCCTAATCCTTCTTAAACATTCAACTCCTCCCCTTCGACTTGAGCACCACGACCTATGATCATCGGTATACCGACTGAGAGCGCGCTGGGTGAAAAGCGTGTTGCTATCGCACCAGAGACAATTCCTAGAATCATTGGGCTTGGTTTCGAGGTTCAGATACAAAGCGGCGCAGGGGAAGCTGCTGGCTTTACCGATGACGAATATCTTGCTGGCGGTGCGACGGTTGCTGGATCCAAAGAGACGCTTTGGGACACCAGCGATATCATTGTAAAGATCCGGGCGCCAGAGCAAGCTTCCTCAGATCAGGCTTCGGCCGAAATCGCCCTTCTCAATGATGGCAAAACGCTGATCTGTCTCATCGGGCCGGGGCAGAACCCTTTTTTACTCGAACTCCTTTCCAACGCTGGCGTGACCACACTGGCAATGGATGCCGTGCCTCGGATCTCCCGCGCACAAAAACTCGATACCTTAAGCTCCATGGCCAACATCGCCGGCTATCGGGCCGTGATCGAGGCCGCCAATCATTTCGGCCGTTTTTTCACCGGGCAAATTACGGCTGCAGGAAAGATTCCACCGGCGAAGGTATTGGTCATTGGTGCTGGCGTTGCAGGGCTTGCGGCGATAGGCGCTGCAAGTGCCATGGGTGCAATTGTGCGC
>CAUZJT010000134.1:0-7288 GCA_963580215.1 Gammaproteobacteria bacterium | reverse complement strand
ACATGGTCACGGTAGGCCATAGAACCCCATGTGGTCCTTACCCCGGCAACTGCGATCAGATCTTTGATTGCCACCGGTATTCCAGCGAGCGGCAAAGTGGAGAAATCCCGTGACCGAGCCCGCTCCCGGGCCCGGTCAAAGCATAAGGTCGGCACGGCATTGACGGCTTCGTCAACCTCGGCAATACGCTCTTCCAGGGCATCCAGCAATTGCAAAGGTGAGATGTCTTTGCCGCGCAACAGTCTATGCACCTCGCGCGCCGACAGTTTGATCAGTTCATTAGTCATAGCATTAGATTACCGAGAGCCTGACATCACCAGGCAGGTCATATTCAGCAAGCAGTTCTTCTCCGGGTGCACTGTCATAGATATCGGTCATGACGCCGGTGGTGATTACCTCACCGGCCATTAGGGTGATGCCCATCGAATTCAGATGATTGGCCAGCCATGCCACAACCGCGAATGGCCCGCCGTCGACGTTGGTGGCACATCCCTTGCGCACGACCCGACCGTTTGCCGTCAGGGTGACTTGCGCATCCTCAACTTGTTGTTGTGACCAGTTGACGATTTCATTTCCCAACACCAGTTGGCGATGCACACCGTTATCGGCGATCGCACTGAGAACACCCATCAGCGGCCAGGTGGAAAAACGACTTTCAACGATTTCGATGGCAGGCATTACCTCACCAATATGCTCGATGACCTGATCTGCGGTCCACACCTTCCCTGGCGCCAGGTCGCGCGCGATGCGCACGGCGATTTCTGGTTCGATACCGATCATATGCAATGCACTGGCATCGATAGATGCGGGGGAGGGTACGACTTGGTTTCTAAAGCAGCGGCCGCTAAAAGGGAAGTCCAGTTTGAGCATTTGTCGAGCGGTGATGTTGGTACAGCCGACTTTGTAACCGATGGGGGGGCCGGTTTCGTTACTGAGGAGTCCCACCAGTTGCACCTGGGCAGCGTAGGCATCGGTCAGATCGTTCGGCAGCGCTTCGGCCGGCAAGGCCGTCAGTGCCTCGCCTGGACGACGGGCCTGGTGGAGCATCTGGGCGGCAAGTTGTGGGTTTGACATCGGAAAATTCCTCAGCAAAAAACACACGGTATCTGCAAGCGTAGCCCGGTGCAAGGTCAGTTTCTGGGTGCTTGTTACAGCATTTTTTCTGGTAACTGGCCTGTGGCGCCGATATCATTGCGCGTTCTCTTTCAATTCAGCAATTGTGTCAAGACTATGTCTTCTGAGTCACAACTTTTTCAACCACTTCAGATCCGCGGCCTGAGTCTGCCTAACCGCCTGGTTATCTCTCCTATGTGTCAGTACAGCGCTGACGATGGCCTGGCAAATGACTGGCACCTGGCACACCTGGGCAAGTTAGCCCAGGGCGGCGCGGCAGTCGTGTTTACCGAGGCAGCCGCAGTGCAGCGCCGCGGCCGCATTACTCATGGGGATTTAGGCATCTGGACCGATGCCCATGCCCAGGCGCTGGCAGGGATTGCCCGGTTTATCTCCAGTATGGGATCGGTGCCGGCGATCCAGTTGGCACATGCCGGGCGCAAGGCTTCCATGCAGCGGCCCTGGCATGGCAACGGACCGCTCGACGACAGTGATCGGGCTCGCGGTGACGAACCCTGGCCAGTGATTGGGCCTTCGGCTATCGCTCTGGGCGAGGGGTGGTTGGTGCCATCTGAGATGACCCCGGCAGAGATCGCCAAAGTGGTTGAAGACTTTGCCGCCGCTGCACGCCGAGCCGATAACGCAGGCTTTGGTATTGCCGAGGTGCATGCGGCACATGGATATCTGGCTGCGAGTTTTCTCTCACCCATCAGTAATCACCGTACCGATATCTATGGCGGTGACCGGGCGGGCCGATCTCGCATGTTGCTTGAAACGGTGGAAGCCGTGCGCGCTGCCTGGCCCCACGACAAGCCGCTGTTTGTAAGGGTATCTGCGGTGGATGGCGCGCCGCAGGGCTGGTCACTGGAGGATACGATTGCTCTGGCTAAGGATCTGAAAGGTCTTGGTGTTGATGTCGTTGACTGCTCTTCGGGTGGAATTCTTGGCTCGGCCACAGCTGCCAAGGGTCCGCCGCCGCAACCGGGTTTCCAGGTTCCCTATGCGCAGGCAGTCAAGGAAGAGACAGGCCTGATGACTCAGGCAGTGGGATTTGTACTGACTCCTCACCAGGCCGAGGACATCGTCGCAAAAGGGCAAGCCGATCTGGTCGCGATTGGTCGCGAGGCGCTAGATGACCCCAACTGGCCACTGCATGCCGCTTTGGCACTGGATGCTGATCAGGCATGGGAGCATTGGCCGGTGCAATATGGCTGGTGGCTGTCGCGGCGAGCCAAGGTACTGCAGGCGTTGCGAGAGACGATAACAACAACATGAGCAAGTTTGCGGTTTTGGTGTGGCAGAACTGGCATGGTAATCGTTACCGGAAATAGTTACCTGATCGGCCATACTTCCAAAGCTCATGCGCCAGTAACGAATGCCAGGACAAATACGAACACATAAAGAAGAAGAAAACCATCGGAGATGAAGTAATGCAAACCACTGTTGTCAGTTCATGGAATGATTTTGATCCTTTGAAGCACGCTATTGTTGGACGGGCAGATTTTACCTGTATCCCCCCGTCCGAACTGGCCACCGAGGCCAAGATTCCGGACGATAGCGACATGCGGGGCATGTGGGGGCCACGTCCTTTGCGTACTATCGAGCAAGCCAATCAGCAACTCGATCAGCTGGTGGGCATATTGGAAGGGCGTGGCATCCGGGTTGACCGGCCAGAGCCGATCCAATGGAATCAGGCAGCGATCACGCCGGATTTCACAACCGGCTCGATGTTTGGTTGTATGCCACCGCGGGATGTTCTTTTGACCGTGGGTAAGGAGATTCTGTCTGCGCCCATGTCATTTCGTTGCCGCTACTGGGAGTATCTGGCGTATCACTCGCTGATGCAGCGCTATTTCGATGAAGACCCGGGCTTTCGCTGGGAGCAGGCACCTCGCCCGCGACTGACAGACGATGCATACCAGGCCGGCTACTTTGATGAGATCACAATAGAAGAGCGCTTAAAGCGCACAGCGGCACTTGATTTCGTCACCACCGAGCACGAGCCGCTTTTTGATGCGGCTGATGTATTACGTATTGGGAAAGATCTGTTTTGCCAGCATGGGCTCACCACCAATCGCCGTGGCATGCAGTGGTTGCAGCGCCATTATCTCGATCACAGAGTACATGCCGTGAATTTTCCCGGTGATCCTTACCCGATTCATATTGACGCGACCTTTGTGCCGTTGCGGCCAGGTCTTATTATGAATAACCCCAACCGCAAACTCCCCGAAGACCAACGAAAGATTTTTGAGGCTAACGACTGGCAGATCATCGATGCAGCACAACCCTCCAATGATTCACCGCCGCCGCTGTGTTACTCCAGTGTCTGGCTTTCAATGAACGTATTGATACTGGATCATAAAACGGTGATTGTGGAGGCTAGCGAAACCAAACAGATCGAACAGCTCGACAAACTCGGTTTTGAGGTATTGCCGCTAGCGTTTCGTGATGCTTATCCTTTCGGCGGTGGCTTGCACTGCGCAACTGCCGATGTGCTGCGCGAGGGATCGTGTGAAGACTACTTTTCCAAGCAGGTGCCTGGAACACGGATCTAGCCTATAAGGTCAGTGGCTGGACAGTTGCCTGGCTCAACCCTCACGTGGTTTCTGGTCTAGGTGAGCGCAACATCATCAGCGCACGACCGGCGACGGCTACGAGTACCAGTGAGCCCCCGGCAAGGGCGGTGGCACTTGGACGCTCGCCAAAGCCCAGCCAGACCCATATCGGTCCCAGAGCGAACTCAATGAGAACGATGAGCATGATCTCGGCGCTCGCAACGTAGCGTGAACTCTGGATGAACAGAAAATTAACCACCGTCACGATAATGCCGCCCCAGAGCAGGCAGATCAGACTGTCGTGCACTGTCAAGTGATAATCAAAGCCGGCACCCGTGAGCCCGATACACATGCTAATGGCTCCACCCATGAAGCTGACAGGCAGCATATTTCGGTCCTTCGCCAGGCGCAGGAATATCACGAACATCGAAAAAAACACCGCACACAAAAGCGCCAGGACATTACCCAGCACTGAACCCCCACCCAGCCCATCGACAACCATGATACCGATACCGATCATAGCTACCGCGATGGCAATGAGCGTTGACCGGGACAGTTTCTCGCGCAGTATGAGCCAAGCAAGCACGGCGGTGATGAGTGGACAGGCGCTCAGTGTAAACAGGGCATTGGCGATTGTCGTGTGGGTCATTGCCAAGATCACCGTAGGATTAGCCAGGCCCAGGCAAACGCTGGCGCCGAGGCCAAACCAGCCGCAGTCCAAAAACATTCGCGGCAACCGCCAGCGGTAACGCAAGATCAGCATAGCCAGAACCGCGAACGTAAAGAACGCCTGGCGTCCGAAAATAACCTGCCACTCGTTTGCGATTTCAATACTGCGCAGCATAAAGCCGTTGACGGAAATCAGTAGGCTGCTGCAGGCAATCAGCGGTACCGCGAAACGCTCGGAGAACGTGGACGCTGGGATTATCGCGTAGGTGGTCACGGCGTGCGCTCGGGTCCGGAATAGAGTGTGGCTATGGACAACCCCACCACAGTCGCAATGATGAGGCTCCCGCCAATCAATGTCTGCTGGCTCGGTATCTCTCCCAGTACCAGCCAGACCCAAAGTGGCGCAAGCAACGCTTCCAGGCGCATGATGAGACTTGCCTCTGGGGCAGAGATATACCTTGGGCTTAAAGTGATCAGCGCAGTACTGACTGGCACGATCACCAGTCCCAGCAGCAACATAAAGGCCAACGCTTGCCCGTGGACACTTGCCGGAGTGGCAAAAGGCCAAGCCACTAGGCAGATGAGCATGCCGCTCCAGGCCATTGCCGGAATCATGCTTATGGCACGGTGTTTGCGTATCATGACGAAGTTGAATGCCAGCGAAAAGCTGCCAGCTAACGCAGCGAGATCACCGGCGGTACCGCCACCTTCCATGCTGCCCGAGAAAACCAGGGCCAGGCCAATGACGATAATCACGGCCGCCAACCAGGTGCGAAGCGTAATGGGCTCATGAAAAATAAAGTGACTCAGCAGAGCCGCTATGAGGGGCGAAACACTCATGATCACCAGTGCATTGGCCACAGCCGTATTCATGATAGCGAAAACGAAACATAAAGAGCCGCCTGCAAAAATAACAGCAACTGTTATGCCATGTCGGCCGATACTGAAAAGCCGCCTCCAACCCTGAGGGCGATCCAGCGCTGAGGTAATGAGGATTAGTCCAAAGGCGGAAAGGCCTCCGCGGTAGAAAACTAGCGTCCATACGTCGGCATTAATTAACCGCAGCAACAGGCTGTCGGGACTGATCAGGATAATACCGATAAGGCATAGCGCGACGCCCTTGAATTGATCCGTTTTGTTGCTCATGGCCGCGGATTCTATAGAATGCGCTTGCCCGCCCGGGAAAACTTTTCTAATCGGTTCGCAAGTGAAAACGCATCGTGGCGCAGATGATGCTGCGGGCGAGCAAGACCGCTCAATAGGCTGGCGTGTATTTAGGGTTTCTTTAAAAATTTCCGGCGTTGAAATCGTGTACAGCCTGGATGATCTCCTCGTGAGTGTTCATGACGAAGGGTCCATGGCGTGAGACTGGCTCACCAATCGGGTCGGCTGCGACCAACAGAAAACGGCAGGCGTCATCATCTGTTGCTACATTCACTTGTTTTCCGGGTCCGAGCACCGCAAGTTGACGACTTGATACCGTACGGCTATTTTGCGTTGTGCGTCCGCCAATAGTTATGGCGCCGTCAATTACAAACACGAAAGCCGATTGATCTGGAAGCAGTGACTCAATAAATTCACTGCCCGGGGGCATACTGACATCCAAATACAGGGGTCGGGTTACCACGTTGGCGACTGGGCCCTGGGTGCCGTCCGAAGTTGTTCCTGTGATGACACGTATCTTGACTCCGTTATTACGAACTTCTTCGGGGATATCGTCGGCGGGAAATTCTCGGTAATCGGGAGAGCTCATCTTCAAACGGCCCGGCAGGTTGACCCACAGCTGAAAGCCGGCCAGGCGACCGCGTTCCTGTTCGGGCATCTCCGAGTGGATGATGCCGCGTCCGGCGCTCATCCACTGTATACCGCCGGCCTCAATAACGCCGCCGTGCCCGGTACTGTCTTCATGGCGCATTCTACCGGCGAGCAGATAAGTCACGGTCTCGAACCCACGATGGGGGTGAGCAGGAAAGCCGGCAATATAGTCATCCGGATTATCTGATTCGAAAAAATCCAACATCAAAAACGGATCCAGGTGATCTAGTTGCGCTGAGCCGATATATCGGGTCAAGCTGACTCCGGCACCATCGGACGTGGCCATGCCTGGGATTATCTTAAGAACCGTGCGCAATTGGCTTGGCGATTGATCTGGCGATTGCTCTGTCATGGCGTTAGTTTCATAAGATTCAATAGCCTGTTTGACCATTGGGTAAGTGGGTTCTGGGGCAAGGTTTGGATTTTCTTCTTAAGCTTTGAGATAGCGCTGATGCATGGGCGACACCTCATGAATCTCGGTAGATCAGAAAATCCGGCATGATTTCAGAACTTTCTCTGGCATCAGGAGTCTACTGGCAACACGATGCCGAAAGTGTCACCCCCGGATTCCAGAAAACTTCTTTCTTCGGGCGTAGATACTCTGCCAAGAATGGCATTACGGTGGGGAAACCGGCCAAAGCGCTCAATAATGTCGTAATGCCTGTTGGCGTAATCCAGCGCGGTCTGTGCAGCTTGTTGGTAGGGCTCAAGGCACCGCCCAGCTAAGATTCGATAGAGCTCAACGGCGCGAATCTGGTCGTCCATTGCTTCGGAGTGCTCAAAGGGTAAAAACAGAAAAACCTGCTCGATCGGATGCAGGTCCAGGTAAGCATTCTGATCTACAACCTTGCGAGCGAGGTCTAGCGCAGCATTGTCATAGTCAAACGCATGCGTTGTATTGCGATACATATTTCGCGGAAACTGATCTAGAACCAGTATGAGTGCCAGCGTATTTCTGACGTCGTTGCTCCAGTGGTCCAGGTCTCCACCTATCGCAAGATCTGGTAGCTGGTGAAACCGGGCCCTGATCTCATTATCGAACTTGGGATCAGGCACAAACCAGACTGCTTGGCGGCCAGGCAGCTTGTCCACTTTGTCCAGGGAATCTGCGAACCAGAAGTTCAGTATTTCAAGCG
>CAUZJT010000133.1:0-7439 GCA_963580215.1 Gammaproteobacteria bacterium | reverse complement strand
GTGAACGCGAAGATTTGGAGGCAGCGGCTGACTATCTCAACGGACAACTGCAGATCGTGCAGTCTCAGAGCAAAGTGATCGGCCTTGAGCACACTGTGGTACTGGCTGCCTTGAATCTCAGTAATGAGTTGCTGTGTTTGCGCCGTGATGGTGGTGAAGGCGATGATGCGCTACAGCGCTTGCGTGAGTTGAGGGAGAAGGTGAGCGCAGCGACGGATCCTGGCGAAACCCCCCGGTTGTGAGCTGCGTAACATTTGGTACACGCTTTTCTTTCGCAATCCGGTAAAATACACACGGCACCGCCTGCGGTGTTCGCAAGTTCTCGCCAATCCCTTAGAACCTGTATCACAGACCGGGGATCATTTTGCAGGCGCCGTTGTGCATGTCCCGTTTTGTCCGGGAAAGCCTTAAGGCGCCGCAGTGGCTCCCACTTGAACCTTTAGGTTCAAGGTACACCGGGAACCTGCGGCACAGGCGGGTGGTGCCTTTTTCTGACCATGGTGATGAATACGGTAGATGAAAAGCGCCAGCTGCGCCGGCAGATGCGTGCCAGGCGCCGGGCATTGTCTGAAACTGAGCAAGGACAGGCGGCAGAGAAACTCTGTGCCCAACTGCTTCGGTTGCCAGGCATACATGGAGGCAAGCGTTTTGGCGCTTATTTTGCCAGTGATGGAGAGATTGATCCCTTGCCCGCACTCGAATCTTTAATAGAGCGGGGCCGGATAGGGTATTTGCCGGTACTTTTCGGTACTCAGCGTCCACGCGTGCGTTTTGCCCGCTACTTTCCGGATGAGCCACTACAAGCAGGGCGCTTCGATATCCCGGTGCCTTTTCATGATCGCCGGACCTTGGTCGATCCGGTGAATCTGGACTGGTTGCTAATGCCGTTGGTCGCCTTTGATGAAGGTGGCAACCGCCTGGGAATGGGCGGGGGTTTTTATGATGCATCACTGGCAGTATGTCGTCATCGTCGCCACTGGCGCCGCCCATTGCTGATCGGGTTGGCCCACGAATTCCAAAGGGTCACACGGTTGGATGCTGATAGTTGGGATATACCGCTGGACGGCATTTTGACAGAAACCGGTTTTTGGCCCGTTCAGCGTGGGACAGCAAATTGATCGAAGCATCTGAAACATGAACATACTCTTTATCGGCGATGTGGTTGGCAAGGCGGGACGCAGGGCGCTGCGTCGATTTTTACCGCAACTACAAGATGAGGCCGAGGCCCAACTGACTGTTGTTAACGCGGAGAACGCCGCGGGTGGTTTCGGAGTGACCGCAGGGGTGCTCGAGGAACTACTGGAGAAAAGCGAAATTGATGTACTGACTTCGGGCAACCATATATGGGACAAACGCGAAGCGCTGGAACTGATCCAGACCGAGCCGCGTTTGTTACGTCCTCACAACTATCCTTCAGGAACACCTGGCAGCGGCTGGGTGGTTGCCACCGGCAGCAACGGCGTGCAGGTCGGCGTGCTGAATATTATGGGTACGGTATTCATGCACCCAACACTGGATTGCCCCTTTCACTGCGCAGATGCAATCCTTGAGAAAAAGCCAGCGAACGTCAAGGTGGTGCTGGTGGATTTTCATGCCGAGGCGACTAGCGAGAAAGTGGCTATGGGGTGGTATCTGGATGGCAGGGTATCCGGGGTGGTCGGCACTCACACCCATATACCCACGGCAGATGAGCGGGTCTTGCCGGGCGGCACTGCCCATATCAGCGATGTCGGTATGACAGGCTGTTACAATTCGGTGATCGGCATGGAAACATCGGGTGTCCTAAAGCGCTTTGTCAAGCGTGTGCCGGAACGCTTCGAGGTAGCTTCCGGGCCGGCTTCGGTCTGTGGCGTGGTGATCGATATAGACGAAACGACCGGCACCAGCCGGGGCATCGCGCGGGTGCGCGCCGACGAGAAGGGGTAATTCCATGGCCTACTGGCTAATGAAAAGCGAGCCAGACGTGTATTCCATTGATCACTTGCGCTCGCAAAAACGCAAGACTGACTACTGGGATGGTATACGTAACTATCAGGCGCGCAACTTCATGCGCGACCAGATGAAAAAGGGTGATCTGGCGTTTTTCTATCACTCCAATTGCGCCGAGCCCGCCGTGGTTGGCATCATGGAGATCGCCTGTACTGCTTATCCTGATCATACGGCTTTTAATTCAAACGAGAAGTATTTTGATGCCAACAGCGACCCAGATAACCCCCGCTGGCTTATGGTTGATGTACGGTTCAAGAAAAAATTCAAAAACCCGGTGACGCTTCAATCGATCAAGGCGCAAAAGAAACTTGGCGACATGCGCCTGGTGCAGCGCGGTAACCGACTCTCGATCCTGCCAGTGGCGGCGATCGAGTGGCGTCATATCCTGAAAATGGCGGGTGAGTCATGAATGTGTTCGGCAGGTTTGCAATAACCCTTCGTTTGAAGGCGACGTTGCTGGCTATCGGCGTTTTTCCACTGATCTGCGGTTCTGCGCTGGCAGATCAACATCAAGGAGACAAAGTTATGGTGGAGATAACCACCTCAAAAGGTGTAATTGAATTGGAGTTGGATGCAAAAAACGCACCGATTACGGTGGCCAATTTTCTCGAGTATGTTAAAAGCGGGCATTACGATGGGACGATTTTCCACCGGGTGATTCCCGGATTTGTCATCCAGGGCGGCGGTCTAAAAAGCGGTATGGCTGAAAAAGCGACCGGTACACCGATCGAGAACGAAGCCGACAATGGTTTGAAGAATCTGACCGGCGCTATTTGCATGGCTCGCACTAATGAACCACATTCTGCGACCTCGCAGTTTTTCATCAACCTGAAAGACAACAGTTTTCTTGATCACACCGAGAAATCGGCCACTGGCTGGGGCTATGCGGTGTTTGGGCGTGTGACCTCGGGTATGGATGTTGTTGAGGCCATCGCAGCGGTGCCAACGGGTAATGCGGGTAATCACTCCGATGTGCCACTGGAAGACATCGTGCTTGAGAAAGCTGTTGTGAACGACTAGATAAGATCGAAGGTTTTCAACCTGCGTAGACTCACGAATTGACTGAAATGCTAACCAGAATCCGCTAGAACTCGAGCAGCCTGTTCTGTAAACGAGTAACTCTATAGTGGAGGCGTTGCTTCATCTGAGTAGTCGTTCCGGGATAGTCTGGTAATGAAACTCCAGTTGCTCTGAGGACTTCTAAGCTTAACTTATGCCGCGCGGACTCCAAAAAGAGCGGGTCCCGAGCAAATCTTTGAGGTTTGCTGACTAATTGGGTGCGAGGCAGCATCAAATCGCCACAGGTCCGTAGTGTAATTTCCTTGAGATCATTGTTAATTGATTCAAAGTTTGCCAAGTAGCAATTTGCTGGATAACGCGAGACAAACTGCTCCATGACTCTTTGGTATAGCGCCACCGAAACCAATAGTTTTTCCCATTTATTCTGACATTTGAAAGTAAGGTCCGAAAATTGTGGAAGTGAAGAGACTATTATTTGATAGTAGGCATAGATTTCATCTACACGAAGATTGAAGTCATCACGTTTCTCTATTAACCCGCCCAGCCGATAATGGGTATAAAGCGTCATCAGCGGGCTTGAGCGTAGAAATACGAAGAGAGCAGGTGCTCCAATTAGGTTGAAAATTTCAAGCAAGATCGGCACATTGAAAAGAAGACGAACCTCTTTGATTACAACGTTTCTACCGTAATGATCCAGAATATGCCTAAGATAATCTTCTAGAATACCCCGATAGGAATCACGAGTTACCTCATTTTTAATAAGGTGTAAGGCGGCAAGAGTACCCCCATCTATCTGATGCGCTGTCTGATCATCTAAGTCGGGAGCATTTCGAAATAATCGAGTGATCTGTCGAAAAATCTGTGCTGAATAATTAGAGTGATTAAAGCCAATTGGTTCAAACGCGAAGTTATATTCCAGCGAGCGTGCAAGATGGTTCTGGAATGTAGTAGTGCCGGAACGTGCAAAGCCCAGCAATACAATAGGGGTAGATTCGGGGTTAGGGCTAAATGATGAATAAGATACATGATCGGCCGACATGGACTTTTGCCCCATAAGTCCGAGAAGGCGGTGCAGGAGTAACCGCGGTGATCTTGATAATGAACGCACAATGCTTACGGTGTTTACCTTGATTCATGTGATGAAACGATCGCTGAGTCTACACTGAACAATTACAAAAGGAATTCAATTTGATCTCTTCCGAAGATTGGAAGGCAATGAGAATGCCACATGGCATTTGAATCGTTAGGCGACTGGGTTTTTTGGTCCAACTGGCTCCCGCAGTTGGTTTACCCACTGAATCTCAGCCTATTTTTGTCATTACTTGCCCTATTTTTGATGTGGAAAGATCGGCAGTGTTTCGCAAAATTACTGTTGTCAGCGGCAATAGTAGTTGTGCTGATTTTTTCCTCTCCACTGTCGCTGATGCTATATCACCATCACGAGACTATCCACCGCTCGGGACCAATATCAAATTCGCCGCAAGCTGACGCCATAGTTGTGCTGTCGGGGGATGTGGGGATTCCGGTACCGCCTCGACAGCATAGTCAAATTGGTGGAAATAGACTGTTGCACGCATTCCGCTTGTTTAAGGCGCAAAAGGCACCGCTCATCATCATCTCGGGTGGTAACGTGTTTCAGAAGGATAATGTCGAATCAGAGGCGCAGTATTCTTTACGGATTCTTCAGGAGTGGGGTATTGCCCAAGAGAATATTTTGGTCGAAACTGGCAGTAGAAATACGTTTGAAAATGCAGTGAACACAAAAAAACTGCTTCAGACTCATCGAATCAGTAGAATACTGCTGGTGACAGATGCGTTGCACATGTCGCGTGCATTTTCTACATTTCAACACGCGGGGATTGAGGTCGTCGCATCTCCATCAGGTTACTCAGTTGCCGAATACAGCAGACCAGCGTTACTCCACTGGTGGCCGAAGGTGGAGAATTTAATGATTGCGAAGAGAGTGATCAGAGAGAAAATTGGCATTTTTGTTTATCGTTTTCGCGGATGGTCCGACTAAGCCTGTAACACTTTAGTTCTATGCGTAACCTAATACTCGACAACTCAGTTGTAATAGAAGCCTGCCAGAACCCGGACTTAAATGCGCCCCTTTTTGAGGCGTTGGATGGCGCTCGAAAAGCAGATGTTGAAATCTGGATTTACGTGGCTGAGGCGAGTCTCATATTACTGTCTCTTTCCTCCACAAATCCCCTAGCAGGTGTCTCCGGGAAACAAAAAGAACCTAACCAGGAAAGTGTATTCAAGACTTTCGTGCGTGGCTGTCAGTGGCTTGCAGCTCTATCTGAAGATTTGTCGGATCTGGATTGTGCCGATCCCATTCGGGCAGGATTACTAAAGGCTTCAACTCGACTTGGCGAAGACACCAAGATTCTTACTTTTTCTCAGGATAGATTGCAATCTGGCCCGCCATTTATCACCCTTACAGATTTGGCTTCTCTACTCCCACAAAAGCAGATCAGTTTTATTGATTTAAGGCGTCAGCAAAGCAGAATTCGAGGATCTTTGGAATCTAGCATCCATCGGGTTCTGCACCATGGCCGGTATGTTTTTGGATCAGAAATCGAAGAACTTGAGTTGAAGCTTGCTGACTATGTCGGCGTTAGACATTGTGTCTGCGTGTCGAGCGGAACAGACGCATTGTTAGCTTCTTTAATGGCAATCGAGATTAAACCGGGTGATGAAGTTATCACTTCGCCGTTTACGTTTTTCGCCACAGCAGAGATCATGACACTCTTGGGCGTGGTTCCTGTATATGTGGATATTGAGCCCGCGAGCTTCAACTTAGATGCTACTAAGATTGAGGCCGCGATTACTTCTAGAACTCGAGCGATCGTGCCTGTGAGTCTGTACGGACAGTGCGCTGATATGAATACGATTAATGAGATTGCGTTGCGCCATGATTTGATTGTTATTGAGGACGCCGCTCAAAGCTTTGGGGCAACATATCAGGGAAAACGTTCCGGGGCGCTAAGCAAACTAGCATGTACCAGCTTCTTCCCGGCTAAACCGCTTGGAGCCTATGGTGACGGAGGCGCATGTTTCACCGATGATCCTCGGCTTGCCGGAGTACTGCGGCAAGTACGTGATCATGGCCAGGAAAGTCGATATCATCATATCCGAATTGGAATCAACGCCCGGATGGATACGCTTCAGGCTGCGGTACTGCTCTCAAAAATCCCTATCTTTGAAGATGAGATCAACCGCAGACAGGTTGTCGCATCGAGGTATTTAGATGGCCTGGCATCTTTGCAGGGTAAAAAAGGCCTGACGCTTCCAAAGGTAAGTGAGAGTCGGACATCAAGTTGGGCGCAGTACACAATAAGGCTGTCGGAGCGAGAAGTCGTCAGAGCGTCCCTGGCTCAGCAGGGCATACCAACTGCTGTGCATTACCCGACGACACTTTATAGTCAGCCGGCTCTGCGAGATCGGAGTATTGATTGTCCCGAAAGCGAACTGGCGGCTGAATCGGTGCTTAGTCTTCCGATGCATCCTTATCTGGAGGAGAGTGCGCAAGATCAAATTATCAAGAGTTTGGCTTGCATTCTAGATTCACGCGGTAACGATTCCTAACGGCCATCAATGTCGGAGCATAGGAAAACGGTGCGGCATCAATGAAGATATCAGTCATTGGAATGGGGTATGTCGGCATTCAATTGGCCAGCGCTTTTGGCCAAGAAAATGAGACCATCGGATTTGATCTTGATAGAGCAAAATTAGAGGCGTATCGCTCAGGGGAAGATCCAGCAGGAGAGGTCTCCAAAGAGAGATTGACGAGCGCCTCCCACCTGTTATTTTCTGATCACCCGTCAGATTTAGAGGGTTCGGATATTTATATAGTAGCTGTTCCTACGCCGATTGATATAGCGCGTCGACCTGACTTAGAACCCTTGATCAAGGCAAGCAAGCTGGTTGGCAGCCTAATGGAAAAAGGCGCTACCGTCGTCTACGAATCCACGGTTTACCCGGGGGCGACGGAGGAAATTTGTGTGCCGATTCTGGAGTCGGAGTCGCAATTGAAATGGCGGAGTGATTTTCATGTCGGCTACTCTCCCGAGAGAATAAACCCGGGGGATCCAACTCACACGCTGGAAACAGTTACAAAAGTGGTGTCTGCAGACGATGAGCAGACTACGGACAAATTGATCAGTCTTTACGAGTCGATTATCCCTGCTGGTGTGTTCAGGGCTGCAAGCATTCAGGTCGCTGAAGCTGCAAAGGTAATCGAGAACACTCAGCGCGATCTAAATATTGCGCTGATCAATGAACTCGCAATTATCTTCGATAGATTAAACATCAATACCGCCGATGTATTGAGAACAGCTGCGAGTAAATGGAATTTTCTGCCTTTCCAACCGGGTCTAGTGGGAGGGCATTGTATCGGCGTAGATCCATACTACCTTACCCATAAA
>CAUZJT010000132.1:0-7483 GCA_963580215.1 Gammaproteobacteria bacterium | reverse complement strand
TAGGCTGAATGATTGTGGATAGATTCAAAGTTTTCGGCTTCGACCACATAGCCGTTGATACGCTCATCTTGGTTTAGTTGACCCGCGACATCGCGCACCAGATCTTCAACGAATTTGGGGTTATCGTAGGCCTTCTCGGTCACATATTTTTCGTCTGGTCGCTTCAACAGACCGTAGAGTTCGCAGCTGGCTTCTTTCTCAACGATATCGATGATCTCTTCTATCCAGATAAAGGCGCTGGTTTTGATACTGACGGTGACATGAGAGCGCTGGTTATGCGCGCCGTATTCAGAGATTTGCTTGGAGCACGGGCACAGACTGGTCACAGGGACGACAACCCGCACCTCGGTTGAAACCGTGTTTCCGACGATTTCACCGACCAGAGTGACCTGGTAATCCATTAAGCTCTTTACCCCGGTGACGGGAGCTGTTTTTTCTAAAAAGAAGGGGAACGTCATCTGAATATGGCCGGTCCCGGCATCCAGGTGCTCGCGGGTCTCTTGCAGCATGGCGCGAAAAGAACGCACCGAGATTTCACGTTCGTGATTGTTTAGTATTTCCACGAACCGGGACATATGGGTTCCCTTAAAGTTGTGTGGTAATTCCACATACATATTGAAGGTTGCAATGGTATGTTGTTCGTAGCCACCACGGTCCTGAATACGTACGGGATGGCGCACATCCTTAACCCCAACCTTGTCAATAGTTAGGTTGCGGCTATCGGGGCTTCCTTGAACGTCGGCTATCTGCGCACTTTGGACAGGAGTCGTTTCGGCTTTAGGCATGGTAAAAAGTGGGCGTAGTATTGCGGTCAGTAAAGTCTAAGCAGTATGGCGTGAAGCAGCAAGTTCTCCGAGCAGTCGATGACGTACTGAACTCACGATGCCAGTGGCATCGAGTCCGCATTGGGCAAGCACCTCGGCCGGGTCGCCTTGCTCAATATGTTTGTCGGGCAGGCCCAGCATCAATAGGGCGCTAGCCCGTTCACATTGGGCAAGGGTTTCTGCAACACCTGCGCCTGCTCCGCCGCGGATACTATTCTCCTCCACGGTGACCAGAAGCTCGTGTGTGTCGGCCAACTGTTTGATCATCTCGATGTCGAGTGGCTTAACACTACGCATGTTGACGACAGTAGCGTTAAGGTTTTCTCCAGCTTCAAGGGCTGCCGCCAGCACCGACCCAAAAGCCAGCAGTGCCACCTCCCGTCCTTCACGGCGCAACTGGGCTTTGCCAATTGACACCTCGGTCATCTGCTGATTTTCTGCAACACCTGGACCAGATCCGCGCGGGTAACGCACCGCTGTGGGGCCCGGATGCAAAAAGGCCGTGTACAACATATTCCGACACTCTGCTTCATCGGCTGGCGCCAATACCGTCATCCCTGGAACGCAACGCAGGAAACTAAGGTCGAATGCACCCTGATGGGTAGGGCCATCGGCACCGACAATGCCGGCGCGGTCAATGGCAAACGTCACATCCAAGCCCTGCACGCTGATATCGTGAATCAACTGATCATAGGCGCGTTGCAGGAAGGTGGAATAGATGGCGACCACTGGCTTTAGCCCCTCGCAGGCGATACCAGCGGCGAAAGTCAGTGCGTGCTGTTCCGCAATACCGACATCGAAGTAGCGTTTGGGGTAACTCTCGGCAAAGCGGGTGAGTCCAGAGCCCTCTTGCATCGCCGGAGTGATACCAACCAGCCGTTTATCGATGCTAGCCATATCGCATAGCCAGTCGCCGAACACCTGGGTGTAGGTTCGCTTGCTGGATTTTTTTTCGACTTTACCTGTGTTCGAGTCGAAGGGTCCGATACCGTGGAATGCCACAGGCTCGCCTTCGGCGGGTTTGAAGCCTTTGCCTTTTTGGGTCGCTATATGCAAAAAGCGCGGTCCTTCCATCGCTTTCATGTTTCTCAAAGTTGAGATCAGTGTGGGCATGTCGTGTCCGTTGATGGGACCGATATAGTTAAAGCCAAGTTCTTCAAACAGCGTGCTGGGCATGACCATACCTTTGAGGTGCTCCTCCCAGCGCCGCGCAAAGGCCTGCACTGGTGGTGCAGTGCCCAGAACAGTTTTGCTGCCCTCTCTAACGGTGGTGTAGGCCCTGCCTGAGAGAATACGTGCAAGATAGTTGGACATAGCACCGACGTTGCGCGAAATGGACATCTCGTTATCGTTAAGGATTACCAAAAGATTGGCATCCATGTCTCCAGCGTTATACAGCGCTTCCATGGCTTGACCTGCAGTGAGCGCGCCGTCGCCGATGATAGCGGTCACCTGTCGTGGCGCATCGTCTAGTTGGGCAGCAACCGCCATGCCCAACGCAGCACTGATTGAGGTGCTGGAATGGCCAGCGCCGAAAGTGTCGTATTCACTCTCGGTGCGTTTCAAAAATCCTGAGAGCCCGCCTGCCTTGCGGATAGTGGACATTTGCTGGCGCCGACCGGTGAGGATCTTATGGGGGTAGGCCTGGTGGCCGATATCCCACACCAGCCGATCATTGGGGGTATCGAAGACGTAGTGCAGCGCAATTGTCAGTTCCACCGTTCCAAGGCCCGGCGCGAGATGCCCACCGGTGGTTGAGGTCACCTCAATCAGGAACCGACGCAACTCCTCTGCAAGCCCAACCAGCTCGTGCTCACGCAACTGACGCAAATCCGCAGGTGAGTCAATGGTGTCAAGAAGAGACGACATAAGGCGGAGTTGTCAATGCTAAATGAATAATGGGTTGGCCTGATAGGGGCCTGAGACCTAATGGATTGATCATACCGTGTTGGCGGCAGTCAGTGTGATCGTTCAATAGTAAACCGGACCAAAGCGATCAGCAGCGTACTGTTAAAAGGAGCATGGTCAAGCGCCGCGATTGCCTCATCACCGAGTGCTTGGGCATAGTGTCGTGATGCTGATTCCCCCAGCGCGCTGAGGAAGGTGGGCTTCCCTTTTAGTCGGTCAGCGCCGGCGAGTTTGCCAAGCGTCGCGGTATCGGCTGTGCCATCGAGGATATCGTCTACTACCTGAAATGCGAGGCCAAGTGGTCGAGCGTAGCCAGTAAGCTGTTGCAGTACAACGGAATCACCGGTTGCGGTGAGCGCTCCTAGTTGCACGGCTGCCTCAATAAGGGCTCCTGTTTTTTTGCGGTGCATGGTGGCGAGGGTATCGACCGGGACATCGCAGGCAACCAGGTCGAGGTCAATCGCCTGCCCACCCGCTAGGCCTAGCGAACCGGCAGCGTGTGCCAGGATCTGCACCATCTGCAGTTGACGAGCCGACGGCAGGCCTGTCGTGGAGTAGGTGCAAAGTGCCTCGAAAGCAAGGGTCTGTAACGCATCGCCAGCTAAAATGGCAGTCGCTTCATTAAAAGCCCGGTGGCAGGACGGTTTACCCCGGCGCAAATCATCATCATCCATCGCTGGTAGATCGTCATGGATCAAAGAGAAAGCATGTATCAGCTCTAGCGCACACGCAGGTATGTCCAGCGCTCTTTCATCAGTCCCAAGAGCCGCGCCACTGGCATACACCAAAGCCGCTCGGTATCGCTTACCCGCGCCGATACTGGCATAGCGCATAGCCTGGTGAAGTTCACAAGGCTCGCAGTCCGGTGCCGGTAATAGGATTTCCAGGCGCTGATCAACTTGCTCCCGCCACCGTGTCCAAAGGGGAGCAAGCGGTTGATTGTTCGTCACACTTCGTCCGGATCGAAGGGGGTGCTTTGTAGTTCCCCCTCTTTTTCAAGTAATTGCTGCACTCGCACCTCAGCGGCTTGCAGGCTGTCGCGACAATCGCGGACCAAGCTCATTCCGTGCTCAAAGTCCTTTAGCGATGCCTCCAGAGATTGCTCTCCGCTTTCCATTCTCTCAACAATCGTTTCCAGTTCTTTGAGGGATTTTTCAAACTCCCCGACGCGGGAACGGGATTTTTTGGCCATGAAATTGTCTCTGTCGTGGGTGCGGTCAACCGTCCCGGGTGGGGCAGCACTCGATGTTCAGGGATTCTATCCCAGCCTCGGAGTAATCAACAATCGTGCCAACTGAACATATCAGCCGGGATCGGACTCAGTACTGTCGAGAAAAGGACTTGGCTTTGTCGGTCTGGCCTTCTATTAAGAGCTCGTAACAATGGCTTAAGCGTGTCTCAGCGATTAACAACGGTTGCCGTGGCGCAAATACTGAGCCAGAGGATTGAGAAATCTGGACTAATAGCCGGATGGCTTTAGTTCTTCGTGTATGATTCGCGTCGATTTTATTCCTTGGTACCTGCAAACCTGTAATTGATGGTTGAAAGTTACGACGCCTCAGCAATCGAAGTCCTTACCGGGCTTCAGCCGGTCCGCAAACGTCCGGGTATGTACACCCAGACTGATCGGCCTAATCACCTTGTCCAAGAGGTGGTGGATAACAGTGTCGATGAGGCTATCACCGGGTATGCGCATCGAATTGAAGTGATCCTGCATAAGGATGCTTCAGTCAGCGTCAGTGATGATGGACGCGGTATGCCCGTCGATCGTCATAAGGGCGAAAAAGTAAGCGGCGTCGAGGTCATTCTCACGCGATTGCATGCCGGTGGAAAATTTTCGGATAAATCCTACGCTTATTCCGGGGGTTTACATGGAGTAGGCGTCTCGGTGGTTAACGCGCTGTCCTCGAAACTCGAAGTCAGCGTCAAACGCGGTGGTCAGCAGCACCGAATGCAGTTTCGTGATGGCATGCCAACAGCGCCACTCAAAGCTGTCGCTAAGGTTGGGGCGCGCAATACCGGCACCACGGTACGCTTTTGGCCGGATCCTCAGTTTTTTGATTCTCCCACAGTTTCAATATCCCGACTGAAACGGTTGCTCAAGGCGAAAGCGGTTCTATGCCCTGGACTGAGGATCGATTTTCACGATGAGCAGAATCGAAAAAACAACGAGACTTGGGAATACGAAGACGGTTTGTCTGACTATCTGCTGGGTGAAATTGGTACAGATCAACTAGTGCCTGATCCGCCGTTTGTTGGTCACATTGCCGCAAAAGAGCAGCAGGTACATTGGGCGGTCACCTGGCTCGAGGGTGGCGGTGAAGGCATTGCCGAAAGTTACGTCAACTTGATACCGACAACACAGGGCGGTAGTCACGTCAGTGGTTTTCGCAGTGGCTTGACTGATGCAGTGCGAGAGTTCTGCGATTACCGGGCACTGTTGCCGCGGGGTGTCAAGCTGGCACCGGAGGACGTCTGGCAATATTGCGCTTTTGTTCTTTCGTTACGGATGAAGGAGCCCCAGTTCACCGGGCAGACCAAAGATCGCTTGTCGTCACGCGACGCCGGGGCCTTTACCAGCGGTGCAGCTAAAGATGCATTCAGTCTGTGGCTCAATCAACACGCGGAGCAGGGTGAGCGTATTGCTCGCCTTGCTATTGACAGTGCGCAGTCTCGGCTTAAGTCTGCTCGTCAGGTCGAGCGCAAGAAAGTAGCCACAGGCCCGACCCTACCGGGCAAACTGGCCGATTGCACTAGCCAGGACACTGAATACACCGAACTCTTCCTGGTAGAAGGTGACTCCGCGGGCGGTTCAGCCAAGCAGGCGCGTGACAAGAACTTTCAGGCCATCTTGCCGCTGCGCGGTAAGATTCTGAACACCTGGGAGGTCGATCCGACAGAGGTCCTTGGCTCGCAATCAGTACACGATGTTGCTGTGGCTTTAGGGGTTGATCCTGGCGCATCGGACTGCTCGGGGTTACGTTACGGGCGGGTTTGCATACTCGCCGATGCCGATTCTGACGGCGCCCATATCGCGACCTTGCTCTGCGCTCTCTTCGTGCGCCACTTTCGCCCTTTGGTGAGTGCCGGGCGAGTCTGCGTCTCTTTGCCACCGCTTTTTCGGATCGATGTCGGCAAGCATATTTTTTATGCGGTCGACGATGCAGAAAAGGAGGTTGTGCTGGAAAGTATCCGCAAGGAAAAGCTGCGCGGATCGGTCAACGTTCAGCGCTTCAAAGGTCTGGGCGAGATGAATCCTTCGCAACTTCGAGAGACCACCATGGATCCTGCATCACGGCGCCTGATTGAACTGACTCTCGACAGCGGCCACAGAACCGACAACATGCTGGATTTGCTCCTGGCGCGAAAGCGGGCTTCGGATCGTAAGGTTTGGCTGACTAAGACTGGAGACCGGGCCGAGGTTGCCTGAGCGATATACCCGGCGCCTCAGCGAGCCGTGGTGTTCTTGCCTCAGGGATTGTCCGCGGGCGGTTGATTCCAAAACGGAGCATTTCGTGGGTCAGTCATGGTGCAGGTTTGCTGTTGGTAAGGTGAAAACCCCGCGCGTTGGTAGACAATAATGGCCTTGGGGTGATCCAGGTTGCAAGTATTCACTATTAACCGGGAGGGGCTGCTTGCCCAGGCAGTCTCGACTGCCCATCCCAGCAGCCAGGGTCCAAAGCCCCTGCCTATTTGCTCGGGAAACAGGCCAAAGTAGGCGAGTTCAACCTCGTCACTGACACGGTAGTCCAGTTCCACATATCCTGCCGGCGCTCCGGCTCGGTAAAGGACGTAGACGTGTACTTTGCTGTCATTGAGAATTGCGGCCAATGCGTTATCTGCCAATGCTCGCCGCTCGTACCAGAGCCATGCCTCACCGACATGGTTGTAAAGGAAGCGGTAGAACGCGACCGTGGGCTCACGCACACGCAATATGGTCAGATCATCCGCTCGCGATCGGCTGAACCAGCTGGTAGGTGGACGGGTCATCTGCAGATAAGTGACGGTGACCTGCAGCGTACCGTCGGGACGCGGCTGCGGAATCGTGGCAAATGGCGGCTGAGGTGAATTCAAGGGCGTACTTGTGGTCAGGCGCTGTTGATCGGGTTGTCTTTAGTCGGGTTGTCTTGCGGGCGTGCATTTCGGTCTATCAGTACCGCCAGCCCGCCCAGTAGTGACCAGGCGACAACGTGCACCCGGTGCAGCACCGACAAAGCAACCCCGCGCGTACGCATCACCTGTTCTGCGTCGGGAATCCCAGGTAGTGTGGCCGCACCAAACTTGCCGATTAATGCCCCATAGGCGGCTTCGCCGATGCCCCAACCCGCCGGGGCAATGGGGATACCCTGGATAACCGATGCTACCGGGACAATGAAGAAAAGATCGGTCAGCGCAATGCCGACCCCCAAGGCCTGGCTCATACAGTAGTAACTACCAACAAACAGGCTATAGATAATGGGGCTTGCCAGGATCCAACCTCCAATACCGACAAGGTGACCGCGGTAGTGCAGCACTGCTTGGTCGAGTTCGGTGACAATGCCACCGACCCGTTGTGGTAGCCAGGCTACCAGCACATCAAAGCGCAGTAGCGCCCGTAAACCAGGGCTGATCAACAGTAAGCAAAAGCATAAGGTACCAAGGCCGGTCAGCCACATGGTGCTGGCAAAGACCGGAAAGCGATCCATTGCGAGCAGGCTCGCGAGACTGCCCACAAAAAGCAGTGACAGTACGCCAAGGATTCGGTCCACCAC
>CAUZJT010000131.1:0-7586 GCA_963580215.1 Gammaproteobacteria bacterium | reverse complement strand
ATTGATGGAGGCCTGTAGGAAACTCTGGGACAACGTTACAAATCGCCGGATGTACATCACTGGAGGCGTTGGCTCGACTGCCGAGGGTGAGAGATTTACAACAGATCACGATCTACCCAACGATACGGCGTATGCCGAAACGTGTGCATCTATTGGCCTCGTAAATTGGGCTACCCGAATGTTGCAAGAGGAAGGCGACGCTAAATATGCCGATGAGTTGGAGCGCGTGCTCTACAACGGTTTTCTCAGTGGTGTTTCTCTGGTTGGGGACACATTTTTCTACGCGAACCTACTGGAAGTCGATCCCAAGGCACCATATTTCAGAAAACGAGAACGTATTAAGCCTTTTCGGCAGGGTTGGTTCGACACGGCATGTTGCCCACCAAATGTGATCAGGACGTTGGCAGGGTTAGGTCAATATATCTACTCGGAAAATTCAATAGGCGTCGCAGTCCACCTCTACGTATCCGGTGAAGTGACAGCGCACGTTGGCGACACAGTTGTCACGATCAAACAAGAGACCCGTTATCCGTGGGACGGTGATGTGGCAATCACAGTAGAACTCGATTCCCCGACTGAGTTCGATGTTCGGCTAAGGATTCCGGGCTGGTGTAATGATGCAAAATTGGAGATCAATAGTTCACCGATAGAGTTCGAGACTGTAAAGGGCTACGCGGTGCTGCACCGCGTCTGGCATACGGGTGACACGGTGGTTCTCAGACTGGCGATGCCGGTGAGGCGAATATACAGCGATCGCCGTGTTAGCTCCAACGCTGGAAAAGTTGCGTTACAACGCGGCGCTATCGTCTACTGCCTTGAGGAAGTAGACAACAGCGCCGGTCTGAACTCAGTGATTCTGCCGCGTGAGGCTAAGTTGGAAACCGATTTCGAAGAGTCGTTACTAGGAGGAATCGCTACGATCTCGGCTGCTGCCCATAAAATCGATAGAGCTGCTGAGGACTCGCTCTACTCAACTAACTCTGGAACACTGACAGCCACGACGGTCAAAGCCGTGCCATACGCTTTCTGGGGCAACAGAGAACAGGGTGAGATGCTTGTGTGGATCAACGAAGCGTAGACAACGCTGACAAGTCGATCACCAATGAAAGAACCACACAGGTGAGCCTGCTCGAAGAAATTTAGAGACGTAGGTATATTCCTTGAATTTGAACCCAACAAAGGAATATACCTACGTCTAGTGTTAAATTAGAACTGTGTGAAAAGGCTATTCGACCTCGGCGGATCAGCAATTTCGTCAGGACCCAGCGGGTAGGCTTCCTTCTGGTAAACCTGAATCCGCATCGAGCCGTAGTCCGCCATGTAAATTCTTCCGTCCATGTCAGTACGCACCGAAACCGGCCAACGAAGACGCTTCTGGAGCTCGATAGATGTCATTTCTCTCATGCGCAATGCCATCACGTTGGATTCCATGTAGTTCTTGGCTTGCCTGGAGAGCGTTGCATCTCCGATGAACTTTTCAACAAAGTGTCCGTCAGGGCCAAATAACTGGATCCTGTGATTGGCCCAGTCAGCTACGTAGATGTCTCCGTCTTTATCAATCTCGATACCTGCTGGCCGATTGAACTGACCATCCTCGCATCCGGACGTCCCAATCTGGAACAGGAACTCACCATCAGCTGAGAACTTCTGTACTCGGTCATTTCGCCAATCAGCCACGTAGATATCATCCAACTCATCGATGGCGATACCCCACGGCATATCGAATTCGCCTTTTTCACTTCCGTAGCTACCGAAGTTCATGAGGAACGTTCCGTCGGTTTTGAATTTCTGAATTCTGTGGTTGAGCGTGTCAGCTACAAATATGTCACCGTTGCTGTCAAATGCGATCCCAGAAGGACGATTCATCTGACCGTCATCACTACCTTGATCACCCCATTGACAAATTACTTTGCCTTCAACGGTGATGTTGGATATCTGACAGGTGCCTTCATCCGACAACCAGAGATTTTCGTCACCGTCCATGAGTAGTGCTGCGGGCCAAACGAAGTGACCGTCAGTTTTGGAAGTGCCTCCCACCTGACCACCACCACCGACAAGGTTGACCGCTCCCAAATCGTCATCTTCGAATGAAAGCCGCCTGATGAAAGTTAGCTCATCACTGCGACTGAGGATATGCAAATCGCCATCTTTGCCAATCGCCAGATCAATTGGTGTATTGGTGAGGCGCCTCATCCCCAGAGTCTTCTCATAGGTGACTCCAACCCTCAATAACGCATGTGGTCTAGTCATCGCTAAATTCTTTTCTGATGTGTATGGCGTTTGAATCTTTGGTCATTTCTAGGCCCGGGACAGAAGGGATAATTGTTCGTATGTACCGCCAACGATCGGGTTGGAATCGACGCCCATCCATTGCTCCAACAAGCTGGAGTAGAGACCACGGAAGTCGTACGTATGACGCAGATCACCAAACTCAAGATCACTGAGGTCAAGTGATGGATAAGCGCCGTGCAGCCCACCGTTAACTCTATCGCCGATGACGAATGCACCTCCACCTGCGCCATGGTCAGTTCCACTGTGGTTGTCCTGAACTCGTCGACCGAATTCAGTGAAGACAAGCATGACGACGTTTTCAGACGCATTATGATTTCGCAGGTCTCGAAAGAAGTCGTTTATAGCTCGTGACAAATCGGTCAGAAGCTTCGGATGAGTTGGTAACTCATTCGCGTGGGTGTCGTATCCGGCGTGATGAGTGTAGAAAATTCGGGTACCCAGATCAGCTATGTGAACCCTGCTGACATCTCGCAGGCTCTTTGCAATTGGATTGTCGGCATACTCAACATTGGAAGAGTAGGTAGCGATCCCATTCTTTAGAATCTCCGCGCCGCGTAGAACGTCAACTCCCGTCCTGGCGAGATATTCCTGAACTGGTCCAGTTCCAATAGCGGGCGTATAAATTCGCTGGAACAGGTCAAGCGCCTGTGTACGCTGTTGCTCAGCCTGCACACCGGTCATCAGTCCGTAAGTGTCTAAGTCGCCGATAGACGTGGCTGTTGCGCCCGAAGCCACCATTGCGCGTGGAAGACCACGTCCAAAGTTGATCGCCGTTAGAGAGTTTTCTCCGCTGGGATCGAGTTCGCGAATCGCTTTCCCAACCCAACCTTCAGTTGCGACCGAATTAGGTTCGCACGTATGCCAGATGTCCATACCACGAAAATGCGAGCGGCTTGAATTTTCATATCCGACACCCTGGATGATCGCCATGTCACCGGAATCATACAATTCCTTCAGGGGTGCTGCGTTAGGGTTGAACGCAAGTTCATCGTTTATTGGTAGAACCGTATCTTCCGCAATTCTTACGGTAGGACGATAGTCGTAATAAAGACCATTTGAATACGGAATAATCGTATTCATAAAGTCGTTACCACCAGCAAGCTGTACAACTACAAGGGTTGGTTTTTTTGTGTCTTTAGTTACCATTCTATTTATATTCCATCTGTTTAGGCGAATTGGTACTCGATAGAGGAAACAATCGATTGCAACATCGAAGCAATCCTCGCTGCACTGGATTTTGTAGCGGTCTCAGTATCGAAGCTAAGAACGCCTTCAGACGCAGCACTTTCTATAAGTGCACTGCGAGTTTCATCTGTCACGTTGGTGCATCCTGTGGCGGCTACGCAGGCTTCCACCAATTGGTTGGGTGATGCAGTACCGCCCTCAGCGGAAAGGTAATCGACAATTTTTTTGGTACTGTCCGCTGAGGTATTCGCTAGTTGGTTCACAGCGAAATTGACACGTTCGGTAAGGGTTCCACCATCAATCCACTCTTTACCTGTATGCCAGCCCTCCACAGTCGGTGGCAACTGTAAACCTTGTCCCATCGCAGCTGCAGCGTCCGCCATCCCTGTGTGGCCTGGTTCCGGGAATTTCATCCCGCCAGCGATTTTCACCGTCCCCACAACAAGTTCTGTTGGGCTCTTTATTTTCTTGAAACGACCATTTTTGAAAAACTCTGAATTGAACAAAACTCGTAGCATGGCGCTAATTTCGCCTTTGGAGTCGATGTATGCCTTGACTAAAATGTCTATCGCATCTGGATCGAGCGGGGGCACATTGTCCCACGCGGGAACCTGTGGTTCGTCTGCTACAAAAAAATTGTAAAGGTGCCTCGATAAAAATTTCGCCGTAGCCGGTTGTTTGACAATTATGGCGATGATATCTTCGCCATTGAACGGACCTGTCTCACCCAAGAACGACTTTTCCCCGTCATCGTGATCATTTTCCAGATAGAGAAATTCAGATGGATAACGTGCGTATGGATCAAGTGGTATCGGTTGCGTAAATGTCCATCCAGTAAACGCCCGAGCTGCGTTTTTGATATCACTTTCTGTGTAGTTACCGACGCCCATCGAAAACAGCTCGAGCAATTCACGCCCCCAGTTTTCGTTGGGCTCGCCGTTGTGGTTTTCAGAGTTATCTAGGAAGTAGATCATCGCTGGATCTTTAGCGAGATCTAGGAGGATCGTTTCAAAGTCTGCGAGAGCATTGCGCCGGAATGTCTCAATCTGCACATTGGATGATGGCGGATCGCTGCTCTTACCTGCTGAAGTCGGGAAAAGATGATGCCAGAACAGCGCCATTTTCTCTTCCGTTGGACGCAATGTGTTAACCATGCGGTAGATCCAATACGCTGGATAATTGGGTCCATCAGGATTGTTAAGGGCGATCCAGTACCGCCTAGCAACGTCTTCTTCAGGCTCCGGAAACTGTTCAGGGTTTAACAGGTCCTCAACAATGTCTTCGTAATCTCGCAGCTCGAGAATGTCGATTTCGTCTTGAGTCGCGCCAAATCCGGCTCGCCTCATCAGATGTGCAACTAGTTCTCTGTCAGTCCCCGACATAATTCTCCCTCCCTGATCTACTGCGCATTATCAACCGCAGTACGACCCAGAAGTTTTTATAATTTTTATATGACGATTGAAACCCCATCATCGACCCGGCGGCCCAGATATATGACTAAGTTGTTATTTAGTCAACTTGTCTGAGCCGCGGATCGAGACGATCACGCAACCAGTCACCGAAGAAACTCATTGAAGCTACCGTGAGAAAGATTGCCGCTCCAGGGAACATAGAAATCCACCAGGCGTCTCTTAGATACCCACGTCCGTCAGAAATCATCGCTCCCCAGGCCGGGGTAGGGGGCGGAATTCCGGCTCCTAAGAAACTCAAAAATGCCTCAACCAGAATGAGCTGACCAATACGGAAAGTAGCGATCACGATGACCGTATTAATTACACCAGGTAGTAAATGGCGAATTAGGATACGGGCTGTGGATGCTCCCGTGACCTGAGCTGAGAGCACGTACTCGCGATGTTTGAGGGAAAGAACCTCTGCCCGAATTTGCCTAACAAAAGGCGTCCACGCCAATAAAGCGAGCAAAATAAACACTGTTACAAGGTTGGTACCGAGTACTACCGCTATGACCAGTGCAACTAAAATGAATGGGAGTCCCAACCACACATCGACGATACGGGTAATGAATTCATCAACCAGCCCACCGTACCACCCAGACATCAAGCCAAGAGCTGTCCCTATTAAGGTTCCGCTAATAAGCGAGACGGCGGCTACTGACAAAGATATTCGTGCTCCAAAGGCCAGGCGGCTCCACAGATCTCGCCCCAACTGGTCGGTACCCAGTAGGTAGTTGCCTTCTTCTCCACCCTTCGCAACCTGTTTAGCGTCTGATTCAGCATCCATAAAGAGTGGTGCGTAGTTCCTGTGCCGTAGGTTGGCTTTCTCGGGATCAGCTGATGTGATAAGCGGCGCGAAAACTGCCATTAATACCATTGCCGAAAGAATGATCGTAGATAGTACTGGCCAGCGTCGAAAAAATTGCATTATTCTTTTGAATAATCCAAGTTCTTCTTTCTCTCCGCCTCTTTGAGCTATCGGCACAAACACCAGTGGTTCGGCTTCGCCAGCCGCATCCAATTTTCGTTCGATCATGTGAGCCTCAACCGCGGATCTACAAATGCATAGAGAATGTCAACTATGAAATTGGCGGCTATGAAAGAAAAGGTGAACACTAATGTCACAGCTCCTAATACCGTGAGGTTATTGCTAAACACTGCCTCTACAGCCCACCTGGCGATTCCTGGCCATGCAAATATAGTTTCAACAGCGACTGATCCAGTAATCAATCCCGCTAGAAGTACACCTGCAAATGTCAAGGGAGCCAAGATTGCGTTCCTGAAGCCGTGTTTCCATATGACTGACTGGCGAGAAACGCCTTTGGCGCGCGCTAGTTTGATGTATTCAGAGTCCAGCACTTCCAACATTGCTGAACGCACAAGCCGCATATAACCAGCCATTGGCAGCCATGCCAGCACTATTGTGGGCATTATCAGATTCTTATTAAGGAAAAAGCCTTCTTGCAAAGTGCCGGACGGTAGCCATCCCAGTTTCACTGAGAATATGAAAATACCGACTATCCCAAGCCAAAAAGTGGGCAAACTCTGTCCTAACATAGCGAACGATCTGCCACCAAGATCTAAGTAAGTTCCTCTTTTAACGGCAGAAAGAATCCCGAGAGGTATACCGAAAACGGTAGCAACAACGAACGCCGAAAGCGCCAACTGCCCCGTTGGCCATAGTTTTTCTTTTAATTTGGGAGCGATAGGTTGGCGAGTGGCGAGGTCAACACCCCAGTCTCCTTTGGTAAGTGCGAGAATCCAGTATCCGTATTGCACGGGGATGCTGTCATTCAGGTGGAGGTCATCTTTCATTTTCTCGAAGGCAACCGGATCCATCCCATAGCCCTCCTGCGGGAGCAGCAGAACTGATGGATCGGAAACCATTCGAGAAATCAAGAACACCACCATCGTGGAAGCGATTAATGCAAGAAACGAAGTAAACAATCGCCGAAGTATGTACTTAGCCATAAGCTCGAACAACCTGCCTAATCCAAAGTTGCAGCGTTGTCCGAGTTCTAACTCTTACCATTTCTATAACCACGCTATTCCACATTAAGTACTAACTTTATCTACTTGGTCTTCTGGGCAACGAACGAACGTGAAGCGTTTATGAATGCCCTATTCAAGACTTCAGAAATTCGCTTTGGAATTAAAATCGATCTCGAAGTGATTTCCATCAATCCGTATTTGAAAGAAAGGGGACCGCCAGGAACTGAACTTATCCGGATCCTAGGCGGTCACCCAATCTGACGTTAGGTGGCGTTACCTAATGGCAACGCCACCTAATTGTTACTTCAACACAATGAACTCAGGGTGCTTGACGCCACCAACTCGGGGGTTACCCGGTGGTGCAAGATCCCATGACTCAATCAGAGATGTGTTGTACATCGGGGCTTGAGCAACCTCGATAACTCCTGGCCACAGTGAGTGCTCAAACTGGTACGCCTTCACTACTTCAGTAGCAGCAAAGCTTGCATCAGCATCATCACTACTCAGCTTGAAGAGCTGCGCAGTAGATGCCTCAGGATGTTCGACACCGGAGTTGAATCCACCGCCGGGAGTTCCATCCTCAAGGGCCACGATCGCACTGACCAGCCAGTCGACGGGCCACACTGCAGGTGATGCAGAGGCTCCAAAGAACGACAACTGCTGAGA
>CAUZJT010000130.1:0-7754 GCA_963580215.1 Gammaproteobacteria bacterium | reverse complement strand
ACTAGAAGCAAACCGTTCGATCTTTAAGCCCGAGATTGTCTGGAATGTAGAGCAAGGCCTGGCGCTTACCGCGGATGAAATCATGGCTGCCATGGTTACACGCTCACAGATCTACCAGCGAGCGCAACGCTTTTTTGCGCAGACTGACCTGATCCTGACACCGGCGACTGTAGTGCCTCCGTACCCGGTAGAACAACGCTTTGTTGAGCGGATCGGCGATTACAAATTTTCTAACTATATCGAGTGGTGTTCGATCGCCTATGCCTTTACCATCATCGGTGCGCCGGCGCTGTCGATACCGTGTGGCTTTACCCAAAGTGGTCTGCCAGTAGGATTACAGATCGTGGCCGCGCCTCGCCAAGAGGCCCGTCTGCTGTCGGCCGCCTTGGCATTTGAAGAGTTGGCAGGGATTTGTACCCAATTACCAATCGATCCTCGGAGTTGACCCCATGACACATTACAGCGTATGCCCGCATGACTGCCCTTCGACCTGCGCGCTGGAGGTCGAGAAAATCGATGAATACACCATCGGTAAGATCCGGGGTGCTACGGCAAACACTTACACCGCAGGGGTGATCTGTAGCAAGGTGGCCCGATACCATGAGCGTATCCATCATCCTGACCGCCTGACAAAACCATTGCGCCGCAAGGGCAATAAAGGTAGCGGAAACTTTGAACCCATCGACTGGGAAGATGCCCTGGACCAAGTAGCTGAGAACTTTCTTCTCTCAGAGCAGCGCTACGGTGCTGAGACCATCTGGCCGTACTACTATGCCGGCACTATGGGTCTGATCATGCGCGATGGCATCAACCGTCTGCGTCATGCTAAACGCTATTCAGGCTTCCATTCAACCATATGCGTCAACATGGGTTGGAATGGCTTTATAGCCGGCACGGGTCGGTTGGCCGGGGTAGACCCAAGAGAAATGGCTCAATCTGATCTGATCATTATCTGGGGAACCAATGCCGCCAGCACCCAGATCAACGTAATGACCCATGCGCTCAAAGCCCGCCGAGAGCGTGGCGCAAAAATTGTTGTCATCGATACCTACCGCAACGCGACAGCGAAACAGGCCGACCTTTTTCTTTGTGTGCGACCTGGCACCGACGGCGCACTGGCCTGCGCCCTGATGCATGTGCTATTTCGCGATGACAACGCCGACCAGGAGTACCTCAAAGAATTCACTGACTGCCCTGATGAACTCGAGGCGCATCTGGCTTCACGTGATCCAGATTGGGCCCAGTCAATTACCGGGGTAGCGAAACAGGAGATCGAGACCCTGGCTGCACTGATCGGTGCTACGTCCCGAACGTTTTTTCGTTTGGGTTATGGCTTTACTCGTCAGCGCAATGGTGCGGCCAGTATGCACGCTGCGCTGTCTGTGGCGGCTGTTGCCGGCTCCTGGCGCCACGAGGGTGGCGGCGCTTTTCATACCAATGGTGGTATCTACCATTGGGACAAGACTCTCATTGAAGGCCTTAACTGTATCGACCCTACTGTGCGAGTGCTCGATCAGTCTCGGATCGGGGCTGTTCTAACCAACGATCCCCAAGATCTTGGCGAAGGACCACCGGTCACTTCGCTGCTGATACAAAATACTAATCCGATGTCGGTCGCGCCGGACCTCAACCGCGTTCATGAAGGCTTTGCCCGAGAGGATTTGTTTGTCTGTGTGCATGAACAGTTCATGACTGAAACGGCACAAATGGCTGACATAGTGCTTCCGGCGACGATGTTTCTGGAACACAATGATCTCTACCAATCAGGAGGCCACCAACACATTACCCTGGGCCCGAAGATCATCAATCCTCCCGAGGAATGCCGATCTAATCACGAAGTGATCTGCGCGCTGGCCAAACGTCTTGGTGCCAGTCATCCAGGCTTTGATATGACTTCACGCGAGATCATCGATCAGACGCTGCGTGATTCGGGCTGGGGCGACCTCGAGAGGCTTGAAAAAGAACACTGGATCGACTGTCAGCCAGATTTTCGTGATTCCCATTATCTGGATGGCTTTGCCCACGCAAATGGTCGCTTTCATTTCTCACCTGACTGGACTGCACTAATGCCACACGGCTTTGGCCCGTCCAATACGGTAATGCCGACACTGCCTGACCATTGGAACGTGATTGAGGAGGCCAATTCTGAGATGCCCTATCGGCTAGTGACGGCACCTGCACGCCACTATCTCAACTCGACCTTTACCGAAACCCCCACTTCAAAACGTCGTCAGCAACAGCCCAGTATCATGCTCCACCCCAAGGATGCCAGGGAACTCAGGGTTACGGATGGTGATACCGTTAGAGTAGGCAGCGCTCGTGGGGAACTGACCCTGATGGCACAGGTTTTCGATGGAGTGCAGCGGGGTGTTGTTATTGTGGAGAGCATCTGGCCGAACCATGCTTTTGCCGGCGGCAAGGGGATCAACGTGCTGACCGGTGCCGACCCAGTGGCACCTGTTGGCGGTGCTGCCTTTCACGACAACCGGGTGTGGATTCAACGCACCACATCATAAAAACGAACCGGGTCATTACCGGTGCGATCACCCTGACTTTCGACTGGGTTGCAAGCGAGATCTCAAAATTAACAAAACGTCTAACAACATGTTTGGCGCCAAAATAAAGAACTGCGGTGTGACCAAAACCGCCTCAAACCATTTGAATGACCCGCAGTGGAGAATCCAAGGAACTTGGCCCCGGCAAGATCATCCTTATGGTCGTGATCCTTGCGGTCACTTGGCTGGCAAGTGATCCAAAATCGCTTTACCGGCGCAAGAACGAAGTGCGTGAAGCGTGGAGTGGGATCGATGTCCAGCTAAAGCGTCGACACAACCTGATCCTAAACCTGATTGAGACTGTCAAGGGCTACGTGGGTCACGAACAGAAACCCTGGATACACTGACCCGCATCCGAGCTGGCACAGCCGGGGAGCGCGGTGCCCCCAGGGAGAGACCATTCTTTCAAAAGCGCTTGGCAACATACTGGCCGTTGCTGAAGGCTATTCCGATCTCAAAGCCAGCGCGAATTTTCTCGATCTGCAGCAAAAGTTGCATGAGGCAGAAGAGCGGGTCCAGCTGTCACGCCGGTATTACAACGGTACGGTAAGGGATTGGAATATTTTGGTCGAATTCTTCCCCAGCAACCTAATCGCGACATCATTTGGGTTTGGTATAGCCGTATTTTTTGAGATCGAACTCGCTACTGAACGAGTGGTACCCGAAGTCAGTTTCTGATGGGCTGGTGCTGGTTATTACTTGTCGCTGCGTTTGCAGCGGCTACTATCCCTATCTCTGGCGTAGGCGCCGATGAGCGTATCCTGTCGTTTGATAGTGATATTCAGATAGGTTCCAGTGGCGTATTGACTGTTAAGGAAACTATAACGGTCGCAGCACAAGGGTAAAAAATCAAGCGTAGCATCTATCGCGACTTTCCTACTTAGTACCGTGATCACAAGAATCGCAGCCGCAATGTCAGCTTTAATCTCGTGAACGTCACTCGAAATGGTGAGCCGGAGCCAAACCATGTTAAAGACTTGAATAATGGTGTTCGCATCTATATCGGACAAAAAACAAGCGGCTGGCCAAGGGCGTCTATACCTATACATTGACATACCAAATCGACCGGCAATTAGGATTCTTCGATGATCATGACGAGCTTTACTGGAATGCTACCGGCCATGACTAGGCCTTTGACATAAACAGTGCGAGCGTCACGGTTCATCTGCCCAAAACAGTCCCTGCTCATTGCATCCAAGTAACAGCCTATACCGGCCCACCCGGCGCAACCAACAGAGATTACCGATCACAGGTCATGGGTGATGGGTGATGCCTCGGTCTCGCCTTGTTTGAAAAGTTCCGTCCCTACGCATTGGCGCTAGACGTTGACCAGGAGTAGTCTGAGTACTTCAGCACCAGCCTCGAACAGGCGGCTTGCGAGCCTGACAACGGCTATCGTCCGGGCTGGCACTATGGCTGAACCTGGGATGCGCGACATCCAACAGACTTCGCTGACAGGCTAGGTAAAACCCTATTCACAACGGTTGTCGCTGCTGCTACCGCTCCTGGCTCATCATCTGGTTTTAGCAGTGCATCCTCCGGTGGAGGAGGTGGCGATGGCTGGTAACCAAGCCCAGGTTATTTATCCAGAAGATACGGTCCAACGCGGAACCCGGTAGCCCCCGGCAAGCCTCCCTTTCGCAAGCATCACCTGCCAAAGATGGTTTTCACGCGACCGGAATGAGCCTGCGCAAGTCAGCAGATAATAGTTGAACATCCGCTTAAAACGCTCCCCGTACTGTGCCTTCAGCTGTGGCCATGCTGTGTTGAATTTCTTATGCCAAGCCATCAACGTCGGATCGTAATCGGCACCGAAATTGTGCCAGTCTTCTATTGTGAAGAAAGCACCGGCGCTCTCGACAAGAGTCTGGGCAGGCGGCAGTACGCCGTTTGGAAAAATATACTTTTCTATCCACCGATCGGTCGCGAACCCTTTACGACTGGCGCCGATCGTGTGCAACAGAAACAGGCCTTCTGACTTGAGCAAAGAGCAGGTTTTCTGAAAAAACGTTCGGTAGTTACGCTGCCCAACATGCTCAAACATGCCGACCGAGACGATTCGGTCGAACTCGCCGTCCAGCTCGCGGTAATCCTGCACTCTAATGGTTACCGGCAGTCCGACACAACGCGCCCTAGCCAGTTGCGCCTGTTCTTTAGAAATGGTAACTCCCGTCACATCGACACCGTGGTGCTCAGCCATCCAGTGAGAAAGCCCGCCCCAACCACAGCCCAGATCCAGCACCTGCATGCCAGGTTCAAGTTTTAATTTGGCGCAGATCATCCGCATCTTGGCGATCTGTGCCTGCTCAAGATTCCCAGCTGAATCCCAATAGCCGCAACTATAATTCATATAAGGATCCAGCATGCTCTCAAAAACATTGTTACCGATATCATAGTGCTGCTCTCCGACCTGAAACGCCCTAGTGCGGCTTTGACGATTGAGTAGACGACAGCCAAGCAGATACAGTAAAAACCGGGAATTGTTGCGCACCGCATCTTCCAGGCCAGCACAAAATGCGCGATTGATCATCTCATCCAAAGCCGGGCAATCCCACCACCCATCCATGTATGCCTCACCCAGTCCCAGTGTTCCATCACGTACTAATCGCGGAAAAAGAGCGTTATCATGCACCTGTACATCCCAGGCGTTCGGGCCATTCAACTGGATTCCGGCTGGCTCCAGCATTTTTTCAAATCGCCTTATGGTTTTACGCAAACCCCACCTCCTCATGTTGCGCGGCCAGGCGCCAATAGGCTGGCCTGCAAATAGTAACGCTCCTGCCTTAGTGTCTCACACGATCCGTTCGGTGCCGCCATCAACTGGCACCTGAGCGCCGGTAGTACAACGAAAAGTTACACCTGCCATAGCGCAGACCATAACTGCAACGTCGTTGGAAGTGATTTCCTGATGCAGTAAATTGCTCTTACGATAAGCCTCGACGCTCATCCCGTAACGAGCAGCGCGACTAGCCAGCACCTCTTCAGTCCATATCGCCGTATCAAAAACCGCGTTGGGGTGCACTGTATTCACCCGGACACCATCGCCAGCCAGTTCCAGCGCCAGCACCCGGGCCAACTGAGTGAGGCCCGCCTTGGCAACCGAATAGGCACCAGCACCGGGGCCTGGTGCGGGTACGTTCTTGGAGCCGATGATGACAACAGCTGGCTCCCATCCCAATCGCAGGTACGGAATACTTTCGCGAACCGCATGCATTGCACCGCTAAGGTTGATATCCAGAGAACGCTGCCATTCCTCCTCGGGCATCTCTCCCACCAGATTGCTGGCGGAAAATATGCCTGCGTTGCTGACCAGAATATCCAGGGCCCCGGTATGGGCAACCGAGGCATCGATAGCGTCCCGCACTTGCGCAACCTCGGTCACATCACAAACCACGCCATGAATGGCAGGTAAATCAAAAACTGAGGTCACCGCGGGGTCCATATCCAGAACCGTCACCTGCGCACCCTGCTTGGCTAATGCCACTGCACAAGCGTAACCGATGCCACTAGCGCCACCAGTAACCACGGCACATCGTCCCTGCAGGGGCAATCTCGCTGGTGCTTTACTTAGCTTGGCCTGCTCTAGTTCCCAGTATTCAATGGCAAAGATATCGGCCGCTGGTAGCGCGCACCAACCGCCAAGACGTTCGGCATCTGATATCGCTCCTATGGTATGGGCAACGATATCACTGACGATGTTGACCTCCGTTGCTCTCGTACCAAATGCGACGGTTCCTTTAGCAGGCCAGACAGCCCAACGTGGCGCACTGTCCAGTATGGTCAATGTACCATCTGTATTTTCTTCGAAATAGGCCTGATATTTTCGCGCAAAGGAATCTACTGCCGACGCTGCCTCACCATCCACAATCAGAGGTACTCGCTTGGTGCGGATTACATGATCTGGCGTTAGGGGGCCGCGGGTCGCAATATCGCGAACATTTTCAATATTGGCAAAGGCGTAGCTCGCAGGTGTGCTGTCGAACCGAGCCAGCATGGCTGTGCCCGCTACACGACTGACCTCACGACGCAAACTTGCCAAAGCTAATGGTGGCACAGCAACACCATCTACCGATGGAGATGGCCGCTGTCCCAGAGCATCCTGCGCCTCACTGACAAAACGAATCATGCGCTGATAACTCTCTTTTGCATCATCGGCGAAACTGAAGATGCCATGATTCATCAGCACCATACCTTCAAGTTTCGACCAATCGATGCCAGCCGTCAGCTCGGCCACCTTTTTTGCAAGAACAAAGCCAGGCATCACGTAAGGCACGATCAGCATACGATCACCATAAAGTGAGCGAATTCTCGCTTCACCATCTGGGGTATTACTCAACGCCACTACAGCATCGGCATGGGTGTGGTCGACAAAGCGGTATGGAATTAAGGCATGAAGGATCGCTTCGACCGACGGGGTCGGTGCTGAAGGATCCAGCATAGCTGCGCGTTGGGCGCTGACCATATCAGCATCGCTAAGCTGATCAAAACGGGAAAGTTGTAACAATGAATCCAACTTCACCGGCGCAAATCCGGCTGCCTTAATCGTCGCAAGATCCCATCCACTGCCTTTGACGTACAACACATCGTGCGCAACGCCAAAAATATCAGTAAAACTCGCCTTAACCGACGTATTGCCCCCACCGTGCAACACTAAATCGACCGATTGTCCAATCAGTCGAGAAGAATAGACCCGTAGCGCCAACAGATCATCGCCACACTCAGCAGCGCCCTCAGCATTCCATAGATCTTTCATTTGTTGTTAAACCTGAAGTAGGTCGTAGCCATTGATACCAGTTCCAATTCTCGATTCTAATGGCTTAGTGGGTAGCAAGTTGGCTCTGCAAGGCCAGCCAGTCATCACGGGGAACGACTCGACAAAGGCCGTTGATATTCCCTACCCACGAGACAACGCTCAAAAACGGCGCCTGGTATACCCGTGTTGCATGAATATCCCAAGGCCGGTTCCAGACCAGCGAATCCCCAGGATAATCAACCCAATCGACTTCACCCAGTCTGAAACCGCATGGCCCAGTGAGATTGAAATACATCTCTGAAGCTTCGTGCATATGATCCCGGTAGAGGGTCTGTGACTGCAGAAAGAAAAGGCCCAAAAATAGATCATTACTGGGAACAAAACTGATCCCTGGCCCTATAAGGGGGCAAACCATGTTGCCGTCACGAAAGCTACGACCAACATCT
>CAUZJT010000129.1:0-7826 GCA_963580215.1 Gammaproteobacteria bacterium | reverse complement strand
GCCACTTGCTCGAAGAGGCGCTCGCCCGGCTTGGGGTCCAGCGAGTGGATCAAAGCCAGTGCCCGCGCGAGTGTCGGGCGGTCTATATCCAATAGCCGCACCAATTCATCGTAGCGGTGAGCCGATAACAGCGCCAAATGTGTCTCGACCAATCGCTGGGCAGTGTTGAGTTCAGGAGTGTTAGGATCCAGTGCTGACAATTGCAGGGTTAGACATTCGCGCAGGTCGCGTGCACCGATCCCAGGCCAGGACAACTGCTGTAACAGGTGCAGTACTGAATTAATCTCGGAATCTTCCGGCACCGTTTGTGGTGCCAGAATCTGACGTAATTCATCGTAGTCCACCGCCAGGTAACCTTGTGGATCAAGGCAGCCGATCAGGGCACGGGCAATCCACTGGTCAGATTCGCTCAGGCGGTGCAATGCCAGTTCGCCAAGCAGGACCTGTGTCATGTCGTCAGGCGGGTTTTGCCATTGTGACTCAGCACTGACAGAAACACTCGAAGACGAGTCGAAACTGGACGAGGCCTGTGAAGGCTCATCCCAGTGGTAAGCCGAAGTTGCCATACTGTCCCAATAGTGTTCGTTGGGATCATCCCGGTCTGCATGGATCTCATCTTCTAGTGCCGATTCCTCATCGGTATCGACGACGGGCAGATCTGGGAGTGGGGCATCCGGGCCCGTGGATTCAGCTTCCTCAAGAAATGGATTCGACTCCATGGCGACGCTGATTTCCTGAGTCAGGTCGGCATAAGACACCTGCAGAAGGCGGATCGATTGCTGTAACTGGGGGGTCAACTGCAGCCGCTGGTTGTGACGGATTTGAAGCGCCTGTTTCAATTCTTTGCCTGTACTAGGTCGTAAAGCTGCGACACAACTACAAGCGGAAACTCGTGCCGAGATAGACCGAGCGCACCTCCTCATGTGCGAGGATATGCTCAGAGGTTCCGGAAGTCAGGACCCGGCCCTGTGTCAGGATGTAAGCGCGGTCACAGATATTCAATGTTTCCCGTACGTTATGGTCGGTGATCAGCAAGCCGATGCCCATATCTCGCAAGTCCGCGATGAGTTTTTGGATATCGCCAACGGATATCGGGTCGATTCCAGCAAAGGGTTCATCCAGCAGCATGAATGCCGGCCGCAGGGAAACGGCTCGAGCAATTTCGACCCGCCGCCGCTCGCCACCAGAAAGGCTGTAACCATAGTCACCGGCCTTGTGAGAGATGCCAAAGTGTTCCAGCATCTCGTCTGCACGCTGTTCCCGGTCTACACGAGCCAGATCAGGCAGAGCTTCAAGGACGGCAAGCAGATTCTCGCGCACCGTGAGGCGGCGGAAAATAGAGGGCTCCTGTGGCAGGTAGCCAATACCTTTTCGAGCTCGCTGATGCATGGGTAAAGTGCTGATATCTTCGCCATCCAGCCAGATGCTGCCAGCATCCCGGCGCACGAGACCGCAGATCATGTAAAAGCAGGTGGTTTTGCCGGCGCCATTTGGTCCCAGAAGACCGACGACTTCTCCGCCGCTGACTTCAAGATCGACCTCGTCTACGACGACGTTGCCACCGAAGCGCTTAATTAGTCCTCGGGCTTTGAGTGTGCTCATCAGGGTACCATCCGCCGCCCGCATGGCGGGTGGCTGGTGCAGTTAATCCGTCGTGCCGGGGCGTGCCAGCTTGCGCCAGTCATCTTGCCACTGCCCGGTCCTGCCGGGCTTATGTATTCGGGCACTGGGTATCCAGGCCCTGAAATTTGCCGGGGGCTCAATCTGTTTCCAGTCGCCGCGCACCGCGATAACCCAGACCTTCTGTCCCCGGTTAGCTTCACCAGTCACCTTTGAGCCCGCTCCGGCCGAAGGGGCTGAACGCAGGCGCACTCGCGAACCCGTCACCACTCCAATACCTGCATTGGATGAAACGAATTTTCCATAAATCCAGACTTTAATTCCTCGGGGTGCGCTAATCTGGGCCCAGCCGTCACCAGAGCGCAATACCTGTACCGGGGTGTTAGCCGCCAGGGTACCCAACTGGGGGGCAGTCACGCTGCGCTGGGCAAAAACCGTTGCTCCTTTGTTGTCGATATAACGCATGGCAGGCGTATTTGCAGTTTCAACCTTAGCTGCACTGGTGGTGGGCGTTGTTGTTCTGTTGCTGTTATTTTTTGCATCAGGTTGGATAACCAGCCGGGGTCGGCCTGAATCCCCCTGCGAGATGACCGTGGGTGCATCTTCGCCAGCGCGCGTTGTGCGGGTCGGTGCTGTGGCTCCGCCACGCACCTTGATTCGGTCCTGAGCCATATCGTACACAATACGCTGACCTTCGATCGAATCCCGGTCTTGCCTTAGCTGGGCATCGGTAATGAAGGTAACGATATTGTGGACTTCATCCAGCTCAATTGTCTGGCCCGTGCCGATAATGTCGTGATCCTTGCCTTCGGGCCTTTGGCGGAAAACAGCGGGGTTACCCTTGGCTACCGCATGGTCCAGTTGCTCGCCGCGGTAAAAAAGTTCGATCTCATCGGCGAGGATACGAATAGTGCCCTGGCGGACAGAGACATTGCCTCGGTAGATTCGTTTGCCACTGCCAAAGTCCAATTCGACTTCGTCGGCTTCAATCAACGCACTTTGGTTGCGATCCGACTCCAGCGCCAGGGCGCTAAGTGGGGCTATGGCCAGACAGGCCAGTAGAGAGATCACAGTACGGTGCATAACTAAATTTTACCAAACCTGTGGCGGAGTTGGTTTAGCCACCACGTTCGAGGCGAACAGTCAGGCGCTCGGTATGGGTAACGCTCCCCGGGTCCCCTTCGCTGGGGTTCTGGGTGACCTCGACGTTGCCAGTGAGCAGCACGTCCTTGCCATCACCCGACAGCCAGCCGGACTCACTGGTGGTATGGCGCAAGGGCTGGTCGCCCTGATATTGCACGAGGTGCGGAGCATCCAGCAGCGAGGTGTTGTCGTCCGGGAAATGTACTAAGCGCTCTGCCTTGAGTACGTAGATGACGCCAGCTTCGTCGCGGCCTGTCGCTGTGAAACTCTGGATGTAGTAATCGGGTTCATGTGTCGAGGACAGCGGGGGCTTGACCGCAGGGGGCTCCAACAGGCTGACCTGCAGCCAAATGCCGAGTGCTGCCATAGTGCCCAGCACCCCCAGCAAGACCATTCGTTCAAGATAGCGGTGCACGGGTTCAGAAGACCCCAGCGCGGATCAGGTCCAGCGCATTCAACGCGCCGGCCGGTCGGCCGTCAGCATCCACCACGAAAACCCCATTGATCGAATGACGCTGCATCAGCTCTACCACCTCGGCCGCCAGGGTTGTTGCAGGTATGGTGTGGGGTTTTTGCACCATGACCGAGCCCACTTTGCAACGGTTGACATCTACGCCCTGGTTCAGCGAACGCCGAAGGTCTCCATCGGTATAGATACCACAAAGCAGGCCATCATCATCGATGACGCCAATCATGCCCAGGCGCTTGGCTGACATCTCGGCCAGCGCATCAAGCAGTGATGTCGTGTGGGTCACCAACGGCAGAGCATCACCGGTATGCATAACGTCCTGGGCATACACCAGCAGTCGCCGACCGAGCGCTCCACCGGGGTGCGAGCGGGCAAAATCATCAGCACTAAAATCGCGTGCTTTGAGTACTGCAACTGCAAGAGCGTCACCCATCGCCAGCGTTGCAGTGGTGCTGGCTGTGGGTGCGAGGTTGTGTGGGCACGCTTCGCGCTCGACGCTGACATCCAGGCAAACATCCGCGGCAACGCCAAGCGAGGATGTGGTGCGCCCGGTCATCGCCAGCAGTGTAACGCCCATGCGTTTTATAATCGGCAGGATGGTGAGCACTTCTGGGGTTTCACCAGAGTTGGAAATAGCGATGACGAGGTCCCCAGGCATGATCATCCCCAGGTCGCCGTGGCTGGCTTCACCTGGGTGGACGAAAAATGCGGGTGTGCCGGTACTTGCCAGGGTAGAAGCGATCTTCCCACCGATATGGCTCGATTTGCCCATGCCGACGACAACCACCCGGCCGGTGCATTCCAGCAGGGCATGGCAGGCACGGGCGAAATTGTCGTCCAGCCGCTGTCCCAATTCCGCCAGGGCCTGGTGTTCGCGCGCAATTACCGCGCGGCCATCGGCAACAAAAGGGGGCTCGGTCATGCCGGGAAATTACTCAAAGGATTGCTGATCTCGCGAATACCACGGAGCATAGGGTTCAATCTGGGTTATTCTAAAGGAAAGGCTTGAGCGAGATGGTCTAACGTTCTTTGATGCAGACTTCATTGCAAATTGGCACTCGTGGGTGGATTTATCCCACCTGGAATAAGGCATTTTATGATCCGGATCTGCCGGTGGAATGGCAACTGTCCTGGTATGCTAATCATCTGCGAGCGGTACTGGTTCCGGCTGATACTATGCATGAGATGAACGTTGCAAGGGCACAGGACTGGGTCGAGGATACGGATCCTGAGTTTCGTTTTATCGTTGAAATTGGCCCTTCAGGCCCAGATGAAGGCGGGGATCAGGTGAGAGCTTCTTTTGCCAGGTCACTGGCCCAATCATTTGCCGGACAACTGGATGCGCTGCTTTTTACGTTCCAGCCGGGCTCAGTTCCCGATTGGGTCGTACTTGACACGTTGCGCCAAGATTTTCCGGAAGTGGCGATCTGTGTCGACGGGGTAACTGCCGATGCGATGCCGGCCGGTTATGGTAACTGCTGGCATGTTGGCGAAGGTGCATCTTTGGTGCCTTCTCCTTACACGGTAACTTTTTGTGCCCATGGCGCGCTATCGATCTTGCGGGAGGTCATCCAGACAGTGCGGGACACGCTGCCTGATCGCGGCGCCTTGATACTGACCGACCCAGAGCTTGCCTACCACCATGCCAAAGAGGCACGTATGATTGCTGACCTGCTAGACGCATGATGGAACCCTTCGCTCGGCGCTACGATGCTTGGGTGCTCGGCCGGCCACTTCTGGTGTTACTGGCGCTGGCGCTGGCGCTGGGGTTTTTTGTCTGGCAAGCGCGTGATTTTCGCCTTGATGCCTCGGCAGATTCCTTGCTGCTGGAAGATGATCACGATCTGCAGGTATTTCGGGATCTGTCGGATCGTTACCGCTCACGCAGTTTCCTGGTGGTTGCGCTGACTCCGCATGATGGGGTGTTTACGCCGGCAACACTCAAACGTATTGCCCGCCTGGCCGAAGATCTCGCTGCAGTGGGAGGCATTGAATCGGTGGTTTCCCTGCTTGATGCTCCGCTGTTGGCCCAGGGAGAGTCGTCTTTGATGCAGCTTAGTGGCGACTATCGTACTCTGCGTGACGCCGGGGTCGATCTTGCAAAGGCCCGCGAGGAACTGATCGCCAGCCCGGTGTTCTCCGAGCTTGTTATCAGTGTCGACGGCACCGCCACGGCGCTACAGTTAAACCTTGAAGATACCCCTCGTTTTCGCGAACTCCAGGATGAAAAACGAGCGCTCGCCGCACGAGTTCGTGACGGCGTAGCCAGTCCCGCTGAAAGGGCGCGACTAGATCAAGTTCGACTCCAATACGGGGCGCTTAAGGTAAGTGTAGACCAGAGCAATCACGATACGATTGTTTACCTGCGCCAGGCCATGGAAGGTTACGCCGATCTTGGCCAGTTGTACTTGGGCGGCGTTTCGATGATTGCTGATGACATGATCACGTTTATCCGCAAGGATTTAATGATGTTTGGTTTTGGGGTCTTCGTTTTTCTGGTTGGCATGTTGAGCGTTATTTTCCGCTCCCCGCGCTGGGTGTTGCTGCCACTGGCCAGCTGCCTCTACGCGGGCATGACGATGATCGGACTGCTGGGTTGGGTCGGCTGGCAGGTCACTGTGATCTCATCTAATTTCATATCGTTGATGTTGATTCTGACCATGTCGATGAATGTGCACCTGGTGGTGCGCTACCGCCAGTTGGCTTTGGACCGGCCGGGGTCATCACATCGTGAGTTGGTGCTGGCCACTATGTGCAAGATGGTGTGGCCATGCTTTTATACCGCACTGACTACTATTCTGGCCTTTGGTTCCCTGGTATTTAGCAGCATCAAGCCGGTGATCGATTTCGGCTGGATGATGTCCATTGGCCTGGCAGTGACTTTTGCTGTTTCCTTCTTGCTCTTTCCGGCGGCACTAACCCTGCTCGGCTCGCCGCCATCCGCTGGGCGCCCCGCGCCGGCAGCCTCATTCACCGGCTGGTTGTCACACCTTGCGGCCGAACGTGGCTTTGTGGTGCTGGGGGTATCGTTCGCGCTGGCGTTGTTTAGCGCCGTGGGTATTACCCGACTTGAGGTGGAGAACAGTTTCGTCAACTATTTCTCCACCGATACTGAGATTTATCAGGGGTTGAAATTGATCGATCGCAAACTGGGCGGGACTACACCGCTGGATATCGTGGTGCGTTTCGAAGACGAGTCGGTGGCAGAAGCTACAAAGAGCAATGACGAGGACGAGCTGGCACTGCTCCTGGGTAGCGTCTCACAAGGGGATCCGGCGGATTACTGGTTCACGTCGCAAAAGATCGACACGATCAAGGCTGTGCATGACTTTCTTCAGAGCCGCTACGGTGTGGGCCAGGTATTGTCGCTGGCGTCGTTGATCCGGGTGGGCGAGGCAATCAGCGACGAAACCTTTGATACCTTCGAATTGTCAGTGCTGTACAAACGGATGCCTCAAGCACTCAAGGAAACGCTGCTGAGCCCATATGTTTCGATAGAGAATAACGAGGCGCGTGTAACGGCGCGAATACGCGACTCGCTAACCGATCTGCGCCGCAACGATCTGTTAGAGGGTATCCGTTTGGGCCTGGTCGAACAGGTGGGCTTGTCGAAGGACAGTTTCCAGTTGACCGGGTTGGCGGTACTTTACAACAACATGCTGCAGAGTCTGTACCGCTCGCAGATATTAAGCCTCGGCCTGGTGATGCTCGGCATTGCGCTAATGCTGTTGATCCTGTTCCGTTCGTGGAAGCTCGTTGTGATCGGTATCGTACCTAACCTGCTGGCGGCAGCGATCATCCTTGGACTGATGGGGTGGGGTGGTATCCCATTGGATATGATGACCATTACCATCGCTTCAATTACCCTGGGCATCGCGGTCGATAACAGTATCCATTACATCTACCGTTTTCGTGACGAGTATTCCCGTTTGAGTAATTACGTGCAGACTTTGCACTACTGTCATGCCAGCATCGGTCGGGCCATCTTCTATACCGCAATCACTATCATCGCAGGCTTTTCCATACTGGTGTTGTCGAATTTTTTGCCGACAATCTTCTTCGGCTTGCTTACCGCCTTGGGCATGGCCTTAGCGCTGTTTGCCGCCCTGACCTTATTGCCTCGACTGATCCTGCTGATTCGACCTTTCTGACACTGACAGCAAAATGCCATTTGTGGTCGCTGTCATAAATCCGCACAATAGCGGAATCCTCCGAGTTGTTTGAATGGACCACCTGACTTGATTGCATCTTTGTCTTTTTTGTGGCGTCGCCGTTTGTGCCCAGCGCTGGTGGGAATAGCGCTTGGCGCCATAAGTCCGGCTGTTCAGGCCGCCCCTTCTGCGGACGAGATGATTCGCACCGCCGTGTCGGGTTTGATTTTAGAGCTTAGCGAGCGGCGCTTGGAGTTGGAATCGGATGACGTCGCGTTGTACAAGATGGTCGACAAACTCGTGGTGCCGCATATTGCACTGGGCAAGATCTCCAAGCTGATTCTGGGCAGTCACTGGAAAAGCGCCAACGAGACGCAGCGCCAGCGCTTTACAGCGGGTTTCAAAGATCTGCTTATTCGCAGTTACGCTACGGCGATGTTCGA
>CAUZJT010000128.1:0-7853 GCA_963580215.1 Gammaproteobacteria bacterium | reverse complement strand
CACCCCCCTTAACAGGGGTATTCTTGGGTCATAACCCAAGGAGATTTCTATGACTGACTTCCAATCATTCCGTGATGCAGTCCTTGAAGATAAAGACCTACAGGAGGCGGTGATATCTATCGTCAATACCGCTACCACCAATGGGGCAGATTTAGGCGATAGCATCGCCACATTAGCCAAGACCCACGAATACACCATTACTTCAGAGGCGGTGTACGCCCATACTAGATTTTCTAGGGCAAGATGGTGATCTGACGGACTTTGAATTGGAGATGATTAGTGGGGGTGTCGCGCGTGGCGGGAGCAGTTAACCCCCTTATTCGTCCCAACCTCTTCACCAAATCCTTCTCTTAAATGCGTCTAGCGTAGCAGCATCTCTTATCCAAAACCCAACCTGATTGTTCGGCATCGTTATGCCTTATTGGCCGACCCTATTCAGACCAGCCTGCAATCGCATACACATCCCTAACGGTAGCAGTGTCACCACCGCCATTAAGACTACGGCAGCACCGACACTGTAGATATCACTGATAATGCCAAATCCCACCGGGCCAGCAACAGATGCGCCACTCGCCATACTGTAGATCAGCGCAAACCCACGCGACTGACGAGTTTCATCCACAAATTGCCTGACCGAACCATAGGTAATCGTCGACGACCCTTGTAGCACTATGCCCACCAACGGCAGCAAGAAAAATACCGCAACAGTCGGCAACATGATGACGCCGATAATCCCTGCGGCGGTGCACACCTCAACCAAAATCAAAGAGCGGACTACCCCTATGCGGGCAGACAGATGACCACAAGCATATTTTCCGATCACCCCACCAGCGAGCGTTGCCACAACAGCGAAGGCAGCCAGACCGGCGGGTATGTTTTTCTCGATCATCAGAAATGCAACAAACACCAGAAATCCGTCCTGCACGGCAGAGTCGAGAAACACTATTGCAGCCAACCAACGAAATCCTGATCGGTCACGAATACCCCAGCCTCCTGCAGTGCTTGGGTTTTTGGCCAACATCGATACAGCACCTGGCAAGCGCAATCGTCGCAGACCCAGCCACAGCACCGCCGCAACCAGGAGCGCCAGTATTCCGTAACCACTTACAACCTCCTGCCAGGCAATGCCCACACCGAACAACAGACTCGCAACACCTGTAAACAGCAGCTTACCGGCATCGCCACTGGCGTTATAGGTACCCAGGGCCACACGCCCGCTGGGGCCGTCGTACACCCGGCTGATGAGCGCCGAACTCAGGGAATGTTGAAATGCGGCACCTGTACCGGCAATCAACAGTGCGAACAGCACGCCGTAATAGCTATCGGCAGCCGACAATATCCCGTAACCCAAACCTGCCGTAATCAAGCCGAACACCAGAAGGCGCTGTTCTCCAAAGCGCTCAGACAGGATGACCGCTGGAATTTCTAACAACCACATCATGCCGGTATAGACGGCCCGTATGGTTCCTACCTGTGCGTAGCTCAGACCCAGACTCTGAGTCAGTATCGGCAGCAGCACATATACCGTTGATGTGAGTCCATCCTGGGTCGCGTGCACACCAGAACTCACTACCAAAATTGGTTTTTTCAATGTCTGCATGTCGAGGACACCAAGTGAAAGCGGCCCAATTTTACAGAACTACTTGGCCGGGTTTATCCAGTCCTGTAATCGTCTGTACTGTAGGTGTTTTCCCAGTACGAAATCAAAACTTTGATGCGCTTTCTGCTACCCGTTAGTCAGTCTAGATACGTGGTACACCCAACCGCCTAACCAAATCCTCCACCCTTAAATGCGTATAGCGCATCTACTTCTCTAAGCACACAACCTTTGTACGGTTCGTACGGATAGATCGGTTCGTTACCAGTAATTACGCCTGTCTACCCCCTTTTGTCATTCTGACGCTAGCTGGCCTACACCACCCCTCCTGTTCTACTTGAGTCCAATCAGGTCCAGCCAAATCCAGCATTTTAGACGGTAACTATTTGATGGTAGCTATTTGAGGGCTGCGTAACTTACTTCAACGATTCAATAACTTATAAATCACTTTGAGTCCTTCCGGACCCGCCATTTTTAATCGATTATATCAATCACTTGGGGATCATCGTCTCCTTGTGTCTTCTCATTGTTATCAGCGGTGGAGCCATAGTGGAGCTGCCAGGTTTCAGACAGCCGATTAACCTTCCAAGGTCTATCCGAAGGGTTACACTTGTATTTCAGGCTGGGTAGAACTGCTTAGCAGTTTGATCACAAAAGGAGAAGCATAATGGGGCAGACTATTATTCCGGCCAGTGAGGGCCGTCTTATTCGAGTTCCTCAGGGAGCAAATTTTCGCATCACTACGCCCAAAGGCAGACAGGCAGCTGATTTCTTCGCCTATAACGCCAAAACCATTAGCGAATGGCTTTCACCAATGCATACTTGGGTGCTGAACCGTAGCGTCAAGCCACGCGAAGGACAGAATTTGATCAGCCGGTTCCGGCGGCCCATGCTGGCCTTCACCAAAGATGGTGCGTCTGGCGTACATGACATGATGCTTGCGGCGTGCGATCAGTTCCGCTATGAGCAGTACGGCCATAAAGGGCCTCACCCGAGTTGTTCCGAGAACCTGCACGTTGCCATGCGTCGTGAGGGTTATGAAGTTGACGTGGTACCTCAGCCCATTAATTTTTTCACCAATACTTATATTGACGCCGAATCCAATCTGACCTCACCACCCAATCCAGTGGCCCCTGGAGCTTACGTTGAACTTGAAGCCTTGATGGATCTGATCTGTGTTGTTTCATCGTGCCCCTTTGACCTTGCCATTCCCGACTGGCCGATCAATTCAGAAGATGGGGTGACAGAACTGATCGTTGAGGTGAATGAGTAATCGGCCGGTTCACGCAGAGGACCGTAGATTAATATGGTCAGAAGTTGTAGGAAGTCTGATTTTGAAACCATTCATAAAATTATCAATGATGGGGCGAGATTCTATTGGAGGAGTATCCCGGAAATCTTTGGCATGAGCCCTACAGGGGCCCCGATGAACTTGCGGATGAGATAGACAACGGTGTTGTTTTCTACAGCGCTGACGAGCAGGGTCGGCTTGTCGCGGTAATCCGCGTCCAGGATAAAAAAGATGACGCTCATTCGTCATGCCTATATACGTACGAGGTGGTAGCGCCAAGGATTGGGGTGCAGTACTTCTGCGCCACCTGAAAATAATCGGAGACACTCCATTTCTAGTTGGCACTTGGACTAAGGCAACTTGGGCTATAGCAATCTATGAAAAACATGGCTACAAACTGGGTTCAAAAGCCCAAAAGAAACTTCTTCTGAGTCGATACTTGGGATTTTCTTTGTTCTGAACTGATAGGATAAGAAAAACAAAGGAGGCAATCATGCAGTTGGACATTAAATCAATGGTGCTCGGGGTAATACTGGGTGCTCTGGTCGTATTGACATTCAATAATCAAACTGGCGATTTGATCAAGGAAGCCGTGGCAAATTCTGCACCCCCGGCGCCGACGTTGTTAACCGAAGCGGCGGCACTCAATCCAGATTGGTATCTGGATGCATGGAATATGAGATATATAGTTCAAGAGGCAATGGTGGCTGTGTTGGAGCGCTGTAGTGTCTTTGTTACCGGGGGCGCGGGTGACAATCAGATCTTCTGTGAGTACGCTGGTCGATAAGAGAGGCGTTACTTTTGGGTGAGCTGCTCGAGGCGTCTATTTGCGTAATATTGAAGGTTAAGGCTGAAATCACAAACGCGCCTGTCGAACGTACCCTGAACTGGAATTGAATCTGCAAATCAAGTCCAAACGCCGGATAGAGCGCGATCGGCCGGACAAGTTAAGTGAGTCTGTTGCCATCAATCAGGTGTGGTCGATGGATTTCATGAGCGATAGTCTGGGCGACCAAAGGCGCTTCAGAACCTTCAATGTACTGGATGACTACAATCGAGAGAGGCTCGGTATTGAAGTCGATTTCTCTTTACCAAGCGGACCTATCATTTGCACACTAAAGCAGGTCATCGAGTGACGTGGCAAATCATTGGCACTGCGTTGCGACAACGGCCCAAACCACATCAGTCAGAATCTGATCGCTGAGCCACTCACAAGCAAATCACCTTGCGGTGCATTCAACCAGGTAAACCAACACAAAACGCCTACATCGAGCGATTTAATCTAACCGTCTGGCACGAGTGGTTGGACTTACACAGCTTCAGCAGCATCCAACATGCCCAAGCGCGCGGCACAATGGCTTTAAACATACAATAACGAACAGCCGCATACCGCAATTGGCGACATCCCACCAAGATGTTTACCGGCCGTGGCATAACCCTCTACTTTTGATATCGGTTATTAATGGGGGGTTACAGTGTCAAGTAATTTTAGGGGTGAGTTTGGTGATAAACGATCAAAATAAGGGCGTGAACTAAATTTTGCCTGTCGTCCTTCTTTGAATCTTCAATAGAATGCGCAATAGATAAAGATACGTCCTAAGCCGTAGTTTCAATCAGCACGTTAACCGTAAAAACTTTCTAAGGTAATGTGATCCCCTAGACTCATCTGTATATGTTCGAATTCAAGTTCGATCTTGTTGTACCGACATAACTCCTCTAACGGTATCCCAATGTTAAGAAGCTCTGTGAGCATCGCGAAACTTGTTTCGAGGTCTTGCTCTGCCATGGGGCTTTCCTAATATAGTTTGTTGAATTCATGTAATCCTAAGTCAGCGAGAGTTACCACAAGATAACCTTTACATTACCGCTTGGTCATCCGCAAGACCGGGTGGGCCTAAGTTTGCTGATCTGTCCATTGACCACTTCACAAAATGATGCCTCAGATTCGAAGGCTTTGAATTATTAATAAAAATTAATTCATCCTTTAGGTTCTCGTAAGGAAAGATTGTTTACTGTCTTGTCTCCAATCAAATCAACGGAGAGTTTCACATGAAAAGGTCCCATCTAGTTATCTCAACGTTTCTCGCCTGCTTGGCATTTGGCTCTATCCAGGCATATGGAGCCCAAATCGCAGCAGAGGGAACCGCAGCAGCCAAAGCCTGTAACAAGTCGTGCAAGTCCATTACAGATCTAACAGAAAGAAAAGAATGCAGGGAAGCCAAAAAGGCCAATCGAAAACAGAAGAATCAAGGAATCTAAACGTATCCATCACACTGAGTCGGGCTGGCATCCCGCACCACTGCCACCTTAGGGGAAAAATATGCCAAAGGGCGGAATTTTTACATTAGTGGTATTTGCTGGAATTTCGACCTTATGGGGCGTGCATTCTAGTAAAGTGATGGCACATCAACTCAGCTCGACAATTGCTGAGTGTGATTGCTCAAACAAGTGCTTCACGGCAGAAACCAGTTCCCACAAATGCAACAGGAAGACATTCTCCTTTAAGTCTCATGGGTTGCCGAATAAAAAACACGTCATGATGAAAAGTATAAAAAGATCTAATCAACAGTTTCCTTTTGAACATAATTACTCATTTACATTTTTGAGAAATCCAACGTTAGCTAAATCTTCGACCGCGACTGAACCAGGCGCTATTGGCGTCGCAGTGAACGGAGTTCCTATTTTCAATCCAGAGACCCAAGGGGAAATTGACCCGACTACTGGACGCAGACCCACAGCGCTTGAGCAAGGAGAATTGGACCAATGTGGCGGTCATGCGGGCAGGGGTGATGATTATCATTATCATATCTCTCCCAAATGCCTAATTAAGGAGCTAGGACGCTACAAATTAGAGGTGAAGAAACAACCGATTGGATTTGCTGCCGACGGATTTCCCATACTCGCACTGGGATGGTTTAATAAAGCGAACAATATTGAGAAACGATTAGATGCCTACCGTGGAATTAAAGATGCTGCTGGTAAATATTTCTACAACGTTCAATCAGGCGGAAATTATGATGTTCTCAACTGTTTTTCGGGCACCCGAAAGGGTTTTGCGAAAGACTTCTGGGAAAGGCGTCTTGATAAAGACGGCAAGGCAATTAACGGTGTACCAATAAAGTTCTCGATATCAGCGTCTTATACAAAGAAAATCAATTCTGATGATTGCCAATTCATGGTCGGTAAGTTGAGTGATAGGCAGGTCAAGCATAGTAGTGGCATCGTATCGAAAGTAACGAACAAGAAAGGAACGTTGTTCTATTGTAACCAAGGTTGCTATGGACATTTCTCTATTATAAAAACCAGAAGTGGGCAGAAGGGGCGAACGATCGAATATGACTTAGAGAAGTCTAATTGCCCGTCACAGGTAACACCTAAAGAATTTCTATGATTAGGTATCCGGCTGGATCGCTTTTGTTCGCAGTATCTAGCCGTCTCGCAGATCTTTCGATGGGATTGATCAAGTTGCGCTATGGGTGCGCCAAGTGAGAGATTTTTAGAGTGGCAGTCTATGTAGACTAACGCTAGGCCTTAGGAGAAAATACAGAGGGCAATAATTTGCGTGAATCAATCTGTATCGCAAATCCAATACCCAAAAAGACAATGCCCTGCCAAACAGCGAACAGTGGAAATTTTTCGTTATCATCGAGGTCGAAGAATCTAAGCACGAGTCCGCCTAATCCACCCGCGAAAGCAATCACGGCAGATACAACCCATGCCTTTTGTAATTTCCACGCTACAACAAGGCCGACAGCAACTCCTGTTCCACCGATAATCCCGCTTCCGATATAAAGATAAGGCCAATTGTTCACGACAGCCTTAACGCCAAATTCAAAAGCCAGAAACCATCCAACGCCACAGGCGAGAATAAGAATTAAAGGACTAAGCAAAGGGGTGCCGGGAGTTATCTTGCTGATGTAACGCCCTGCTAGTGCAATCATGGCGCCCAGCACCAAAGAAGGCCCAACATATTTCCATACGTCATGATCGGCATAGATCAATTGACAAAAAAGGCCAGACACAACTCCGGCCAGAAGATACATTCCAAGATGTTTGTAATTTAGATTCGTGATTAACTCCTCAATCCGCACTGGCTATGCCCACAATCTAGCTTACCTCAATGCAAAAGTTGCCCAGGCGCTGCCAAGTACCGTACCGTCACGCTGAAAATCGAGCTCGATGTCAACCATCCGGTTGCCGTCCTGTTCGTATTTTCGCACCACCCAACCGCGATACGTCAATACATCTCCCGGAAACTGCATCTCGACGAACCGACACTTGAACCGACGGATGTTCTCGGGCCCGAGCCAGTTCACGGCATAAGTGGCCAGTGCGCCGCCATGCAACATGCCCATCGAGTAGATACCGGGGTATCCGCAGGCTCTGGCCGAACCATCGTCATGATGGGTCGGGCCATCTTCTCCAGAGGCATACTGGTAGGCGACAATGTCGGTGACGGTGAGAGGTGGCATCACGATGCTGCCCGGACCTTTACCCTCGCGTAGTTCATCCCAGTCCTGAAAGCCAACGGCGTTGAACTGATCGCGCGGGTCGCCTTTCATGAAGTAGGGTCGGTCTCTGATCCGCGCCTCATCGAGGCTCTGGACCGGAGAGTGTGAAGTCTTGACGTTCCACTCGAACCAGTCGGCCACATGGTGACCTCCGGGCGTGTGGAACTCGGTACAGGTAACATAGATTCGCAGGCGCCCACCGCGCCTTCCCTGTTTTTCCTTAAAGTCGTGCATGTGGGTCGATGCCACGAGTGGATCACCAGCACGCGGGAGCGGGCCGTGAAAAACGAACTCCTGCCCACCATCGGCACAGGTCGTAAAATCTTCATCGATCGAACCGAATGCTGAATCCCGTGGGGCGCGCGCAAGAATATACCCGTAAAAATAACCTGACATGATCAGAAAAGTCGGCGGTATAACAGGCTTGCTTTCCTTGTGGTAGGCCGGGTGAAAA
>CAUZJT010000127.1:0-7868 GCA_963580215.1 Gammaproteobacteria bacterium | reverse complement strand
ACACCACCACTATTACAATTGGATATGAACGCAAGTTAATCGCTTATCATCAGCGTGCTTAAATCCTGCACCTGTTTACCCCAGGGGGCCTCTACATAAAGATAACATTATGGCGTCAAACACCACAGTGCAAGAGTCTCACCTGACAAACTGGTATCGATGCGATATTGACCGGGGGCTACTAAAGAGACTCTCTCGGCGCAGTAACTGGCATGGACTGGCCTGTCTTGCCTATTTTTGCGCGCTTTTGGGGGTCACCGCTGCACTGGCTTTGATATCGGTCGGCACGTGGTGGAGCATACCCGCGTTCTTTTTTTACGGCAGTATCTGGGTCTTTGCCACCAGCGTGGTCCATGAGACCTCTCACGGTACGCCGTTTCGAAACCGGGCGCTGAACGAAACTGTGCTCTTTATCTTCGGGTTCATGGTGCAGCAAACGCCTTGTCTTCTGCGTTTCGTGCATGCCCAGCATCATTCCAGGACAGCCATTGTGGGTGACGATCCGGAGATCATCCTGACCAACCCGATGACCTGGAAAGACTTTGTCGTAAAAGAACTGATCGATATTGGAAGTATCTGGTACTTCACCAAGGCTACTGCCCTGCTTGCCTTCCATCGACCCGGCAACGACGCAACCGACTGCATTCCTGCTGAGAAAATGCATCAGGCTTTCATCGAGGCGCAAGTGTACCTGCTCGCCTACCTTGCTGTGATCGCCTGGTCTATCGCGACCCAGTCATGGCTACCCGTGACAATGCTGATACTGCCTCGGGTTTTTGGCGCACCGACCCATGGCGTGATTCTAGCGACCCAGCATTTTGGAATGGCCCAGAACATTAAGGATCACCGGCATACCGCCCGAACCATGACGGTGAGTCCACTGCTGCAATTGCTATACTGGAACATGAATTACCACATTGAGCATCATATGTTCCCCCAGGTGCCCTTCCATGCACTGCCCGCACTGCACCGCGCCATAAAAGATCAGTGCCCGGTACCGACTCGTGGTGTGCTCAGAGCCATGCATGAAATCGCAACAACGATTAACCATCAGCGTACAAATCCATCCTATACCACGCCGCGCCAACTGCCTTCAGCTTATGCGTAGCAGTTTTGTCTTGTTGTCAGAATCTATGGTTAATCAAGATTCATCCGATAACTTGGTCTTTCGCCCGCCACTATTGAAAACCAGTCAGGTCTGAAGATTGATCCCCTTTTTTAGTGGAACGATCCGTTCCCCCTTAAGGATAGATAAAAACACAAACGCTCACCAATACTGAAGATCCCATAAAAATAGAGATATATTGTTGGGATGAAACGCATCCTTATTCTGTTGGCTAGTTTGTTTTTGGTGGGGCCTATTTATGGGGAAACAATTTCTTCTGAGGGCGTTACTTATGTTGGTGCAGTTCAAAACGGCCAACCACATGGTCAAGGTACTCTAACGTATTCTAGCGGGGCAGATTAATTACGAAATTAAATCTTAGGGACGCGACGGGGAATACCAGCAACGTGCAGTGCGCGGGCTACGTATATACCGCCAGTTGCGATTAGTGTGATACCGACCCAGGAAAAATTGGAGGGCAGGGTACTAAAGAACAGGTAACCAAAAATGACGGCCGCGATGATCTCGACATAAGTAAATGGGGCGAGCGTCGACGCATCGGCATCTGCGAAGGCGTACACCAGTAAGACTTGGTTGATTGTGCCGGAGAGGATCAGAAGGCAAATGTACAGCCAGGCCGAATTTGGAATCGACTGCCAGTTTCCCGGGAGAAAGAATGTAAGCGCGATCGTCGCGCAAACCGCACCGGCGAATGCCGTGATCAACGGCGGAGAGACAACACTTAAACGACGATTCAGTACGAGTTGGATGCTCAGGATGACTGCGCAGAAGAAGATGAACAGCGTCCCTGTATTGATCTGTTCAAACTCGGGCCGCATTACCAGTACAACGCCAACAAAACCGCTGGTGACACCGATCCATACTGACCAGTTGGCTCGTTCTTTTAGAAACAGAACTGCCATGATAACCAGCAGAAAAGGATAGGCGTAGAGGATCGCAATTGCCTCTGCATAGTCGACAGTGCGAGAGCCAATAACGAAAAAGGTCGTGGCACCAGCCATTGATAGGCCGCGAATTAGTTGCACCCAGGGGCGGGGAGGCATGAGTCCAGAGGCGCCGTACCGCCAGACCAGATAGGGCAGTAACAACAGGCTCATTCCAATGAATCGAAACCACGCGACCAGATAAGCGGAAATCTGCTCGCCGAGCAGTTTCATGATTGCCCCGGAAAATGCTGCAACTACCATGCTGACCATAATCAGAATGATTCCACGCAGTTTATTCGACGACGTAATCAGATCAGCCACCCAGTCCAAGCCCTTATCAACGTGCCGTATTCTAGGTTAGACGGGCGGTATAACTACATTTCTTTCGATTAAATCCCTGACCCAAAATTTTAATAACTTGAATGGGACCCCTATGACAATTTAAGGATCATTCCAACTTTTAGTGGAACGATCCGCCCCCCTTAGGGCGAATAAACAAGATCGATACACTCACACGAAGGATCGAGACCTAGCCTATTAAATTCCCCAGAATATATTTTTTGGGAAATTTTGTATCAATGGCCCCCTGGTCAATGCTATAGAGTTTGCGGCCCATGAGTTTTTGCCAAAACTGCCGATTGCCCAGATCTACCAGTCACAAATTCTAAGAATCACGCTAGAAAGTTGGCAACAGCCTAAACATCCTTTAACGACAAAGAATTACACTGACCTACAACTCAGTACACAACGGAGCAATTTGGAAGCATATTGATGACTGGACCACTGACCGGCTACCGGATAGTAGAACTCACCAGTATGCTCACTGGCCCCTGGGCAGCATCCATGCTGGGAGATCAGGGCGCAGATGTGATTAAGGTAGAAGTGCCCGGTATTGGCGATCATACCCGGTCCGTTGGTGTTCAACGCCATGGCCTATCGTCAAATTTCCTGAACATCAATCGCAGCAAACGGTCGATCACCATTAACCTGAAATCGGCCCAAGGTCGAGTGGTTCTCGAAAAACTGGCATCGAATGCAGATGTGTTGATACAGAACTTTCGTCCTGGCGTTGTTGAGCGGCTTGGGATTTCTTATGATGAGATCAGCACAGTAACGCCGGACATTATTTATGTTTCGATGTCTGGCTTCAGTGAGCGAGGCCCCCTGGCAAAAAAACCCGTTTACGATCCGATTATTCAGGCGATATCCGGCCTAACCACCGTACAAGCTGGCTCGGACCAGGAAAGGCCCCGGCTGATCCGCACAATCCTGCCGGACAAAGTCACTGCGATTTATGCCGCTCAAGCGGTCACCGCCGCCCTGCTGGCGCGTGAGCGCACCGGGGAGGGTCAGCATGTGCGGCTATCCATGCTCGATGCGGTACTGAATTTTCTCTGGGCTTCGGATATGGGAGGCCAGACCTATGTCGATCAGCCTGTGAGTAATCAAGCGGCGGCCAGTTTTATTGATCTGATCTACGAAACACAAGACGGGTATATGACCGTATCCACCATGACCAACAAGGAGTGGGAATCGCTGAGCCGCGCCTTTAAGCGACCTGACCTGCTTGAAGATCCTCGCTTTAAAACGCCTCAACTGCGAGGCCATAATGTGAATGATCGACTCGACGTCGTTCAGGAGGTATTGCTCTGTAAAACGACCCAGGAGTGGCTGGATATTTTTGACCAAGAAGACGTGCCCTCGGCACCCGCTTTGACTCGCGAGGAGGTCATCAAACATCCGCAGGTTATCGCCAGCGATATTCTTCGGGAGCACGACCACCCGATCGCTGGCCGCTTACGCCAAGCACGAGTTGCGGCTCGTTTTGAAGGAACCCCACCCAGCGAACCCAGGGGAGCACCGCAATTGGGTGAGCACAGCGATGAAGTATTAATCGAGGTGGGGTTTTCTGACAAGGAGATATCAGCTTTGAAAGCCTCGGGCGCGGTTGGTAATGAAAGCTATTCCACCTGACTGCCTAGTGCATCGCCAACAACACATCATAAATATGGGTATAGCGAATGATTGATTTTTATTTCTGGCCCACGCCTAACGGCTGGAAAATATCTATCGCTTTAGAGGAGATGGGCCTGGCCTACAACGTGATGCCAATCGAGCTGGGCAAAGGCGAGCAATTCACTCAAGAATTCGAAAAGATAAGCCCAAGCCATCGTATGCCGGCCATTGTTGATCATGAGCCCTTGGGACAAAGAGCGCCATTTGCTTTGGCAGAATCTGGTGCAATCTTAATGTACCTTGCAGAAAAATCGGGGCAATTCTGGCCTAACGAAACGCAAGACCAGTACCAGGCGTTGCAATGGCTGCTCTGGCAGACCACTCAACTGGGCCCCATGATGGGCCAACACGGGCATTTTGCACTCTATGCAAAGGAAAAGATTCCGTATGCTGTGGGGCGCTATCGGCACGAAGTGCTTCGGCTTTTCAAAGAGCTCGAACAGCGCCTTACCGGTCGAGAGTACATCTTAGATCAGTACAGCATTGTCGATATGGCCTGTTGGCCGTGGATACTCACTTATAAAAGCCAGAATATTGATCTTAACTACTATCCCAATCTCAGACGCTGGTACGATTCATTAAAACAGCGGCCCGCGTTGCGACGTGGCTACAACCTATTTAAAGAAAAAAGGTCCAAACGAGGCAATGAAGCGCCAGATGAACAAACTCGCGTGCACTTATTTGGTGTGGCATCCGAGGATGATCATTAATGAGCATTGCAAAGTGTATTTTTCGCTTTGAAGATTTGAGATTCCTATTGGCGCATTAGAGAAAGTAAAGTCCAGGTCCTAAAGGGTAGATTCGCCCGCTAAACCCATCTAGTTAAAGCGAGCTCGTTATTATCGGCATGAAATATAGTGAGAAATAGCACCCCGTGAACCTGTCAGGACAAAGAGCATTGGTCACGGGTGCGTCTGGAGGCATTGGGCAAGCGGTTGTTAAAGCGCTGCAAAGCGCCGGGGCAACGGTGGCCGGAGTAGACCGTTTCCCAAGCGATTCGTGTGATTTTTTTATCATGGGGGATCTAACTGACCCTGGATTCTGCGATAGCCTGCCAGATGCCGCTGCCTCACAGCTGGGTGGATTGAATATTGTGATCAATAACGCTGGTGTGATTCGCCGCGGCCCCATCACGCAGGCAAGTGATGAAGACTATGCGATCTCTTTTGCTGTTAACGTTGAAGCACCTTTTCGTATATGCCGGGCGGCAATACCGCTTCTTGCAGATCAAGGTGGTGGCGCAATTGTGAACATCGCCTCATGCTGGGGGGTACATCCTGGGCCCAATCACCCGGTCTACTGCATGTCCAAGGCAGCCGTGGCCTCAATGACTCAGTGCCTTGGGCATGATCACGCACATCAGGGTGTACGAATCAATGCAGTGTGCCCAAACGAGGTTGACACCCCAATGCTGCGCTCCGGTTTTGAGGCACGACAGATGGACTCACAAAACGCTATCGAGGCGCTCAACGAGTCGGTTCCCATAGGGCATATTGCTCAACCGGATGAAATTGCCGATGTGGTGGTGTTTCTTGCCTCTGATCAGTCCCGCTACATGTGCGGCGCACTGGTAGAGGTTAATGGTGGAAAACCGGTTTTTTGAGCCATGAGTAAAGTAGCGCTGGTAACCGGTGGCCGAAGTGGAATCGGCCTGGCATGCGCAAAACGCCTGATGAAGGAGGGTTACGAGGTGATCACGGCGCAACGCTCGCCTGCAAAAGACTTTCGCAGTATCGAGGCCGACTTCTGTGACTCCAGTGTTCCAGCACAGGTGATCGAGCAGGTGCTGGACTACACCGGTCGCCTCGACGTGCTGATCAATAACGCAGGTATCATGCTTGAAGACACAGTGGATCAGATGTCGCTAAGCGATTGGGATCGCACTCTCGCAGTGAATCTGACAGCTCCATTCCTGCTGATAAAGCACGCGGCGCAATACCTTAAAGGCAAGGGTGCAATCGTTAACGTTGGCTCGATTGAGGGCCTGGGGTCAAACCCGAAACATGCTGCCTACTGCGCCTCAAAAGCCGGTCTGCACGCCCTGACGCGGGCGGTAGCCGTTGACTACGGGCCTGACGGCATTCGGTGCAACGCGATTGCCCCTGGTTGGATAGATACCGAACTGAACGAGGACTTTATCGATTCGATGCCTGATTCTGATTCCTTTCGTAATCAGATCGGCAGAATCCACCCGCTCCGAAGAACGGGCAAGCCCGAAGAAGTGGCAGCACTGGCCGCGTGGCTCGTATCGGAGGATTCCTCCTTCGTAACAGGGCAGGTGTATACCGTAGACGGAGGTCGACTGGCCCAACTACCTCTGCCCTAAACAATGAACCAGAAATCGAGAACCCAGAGTCAGGATCTGGATACACAACTCCAATTTAAAAGACCCAGGTAGCACTTTATGCAATCACATGCGCGCGTTGTTGTTGTCGGAGGTGGCTGTGTTGGCGCCAACATACTGTATAGCCTGGCTCATCGAGGCTGGAACGATGTCTGCTTGCTCGAGCGAACCGAGTTGACCGCTGGGTCGACCTGGCATGCCGCGGGCCTCATCCCGCTGTACTCGTTTTCCTACAAGTTCGGCCGGTTGATCCAAAAGACAATTAACCTTTACGAAGGGCTTGAAGCCGAAACCGGTCAGAGCATCGGCTGGCACAAATGCGGCCAACTACGCATTGCCGAATCGCCCGATCGCATGGATGAATATCTGAACTATGCTTCTATTGCTCAAACGCAGGGCGTGCGTGCTGAGATTCTCACTCCTGAACAAACGGTAGACCTGTGGCCGCTGATGCGGCCCAACACCAACCTGCTGGGAGGGGTATACAACCCCGATGATGGACACATCGCCCCAGCTGATGTTACCCAGGCCCTTGCCAAAGGCGCCAAACAGTTGGGCGCTCATATTTACCTCAATACTGAAGTCCACTCGATCAAGGCATTACCCTCGGGTGAGTGGAAGGTCAGCTCAAACCAGGGTGACATCGTCTGCGAGCACGTGGTGACCGCTACCGGTAACTATGTGCAGCAGACTGCGCGCATGCTAGGTCTCGACCTGCCCTGCTTTCCGATCCTGCACCAGTACTGGGTCACAGAGACCGTGCCCGAAGTCCGCGCCCGCAAGGACCAGGGCCTGGCCGAGATGCCAGTGCTGCGTAACGAGGCCATCAACGGATACGTGCGTGAAGAGCGCGATGGCTTGATGTTCGGCCCCTACGAGCGCCCAGCCAAACTCGAACACTTTGCCCGGGATGGGGTGCCAGACTGGTTCGGTGCCGATCTTTTACCTGAAAATATGGACGCAGTAGAAGACAACTGGGCCGCCGCACTAGAGTTGGTGCCCGTGCTGGGGGAAGTCGGCATTAAGACTAACGTACGCGGTCCGATCTGCACCTCACCCGATAATCTGCCACTGTGTGGTCCGGCCTGGGGCAGGCGTAATCTCTGGCTAGCTGAAGGCTTTAGCGGCGGGCTGTTGATGGGTGGGGGCCTCGGAGCCGAGCTTGCCAACTGGATCGTGGACGATGAGCCAAATATCGACCTTGGCGAGGTAGACCCGCGACGCTTTGGTCCCTATGCCAACAAAGCCTACACCGGCCGCAAGAATAAAGAAGCCTTCGGTCACAACTTTGGCATCCACTATCCGGGTTACGAATGGCTCGAGGCCCGCCCAGCAAAAACGATGCCCTGCTATGACCGGCTAAATGCTGCGGGTGCTGTTTGGGGCGCCGTCTATGGCTGGGAGATACCTCTGTGGTTCGCACCCGAAGATAGCGAAGCCAAAGACATCTGGAGTT
>CAUZJT010000126.1:0-7890 GCA_963580215.1 Gammaproteobacteria bacterium | reverse complement strand
ACTGACACGGATACGGCCCTCGTCCTCAAAGAGTTCAACCTCATGTCCAAGCCAGATTGGAAAGGCACGTCTCATCAGTTCGATAGCGCTGCGGCAGGCGTCAGGATCCCTCAGCCCCGCTATGGTATCGAGCCTATCGATGCCAGTCACCGAAACTCCCAGGTGTGCCAGCGCCTGGCCAATCTCCAGACCGATCACACCAAGACCAACCACCGCGATTGCATTGGGCAGGTCTTCTTGCTCAAAAATCGTATCACTGGTGAGAACACGTTCACCAAAATCCACCCAGGCCGGCGGCATTGCCGGACGCGTGCCGCAGGCGACCACAATACTGGCAGCACGGATCGTGTCCTCGCCCACCTGCAGTACGCCTGGTTCAATAAAGCGGGCATAACCATCGATGAACTCGTCACCCATCTGGTCGGTGGTATGGCCCAGCACCCGGTCAACCAGAATATCGCGCATGTCGCGAACGTGTTCCAGAGTATCAGGCAAAGATGCTGATAGGCTTTCGCCCCCTTCAATGCCCTCTCGGCCAAAAACCTCGCGCCGATGCAAATCATGAGCGACTTGTATCAGAGCCTTGGAGGGCATGCAGCCGACCCGGGCGCAGGTCGTGCCCAGTTCGCCACCGTTGATCAATACAAAATCCTTGCCGGCACGCTTCGCCTGACCCATTGCAGCTAGACCAGCAGTACCGGCACCGATAATGACGACCTCAACGCTGCGCTCCATGGTGACTTAATTCCTATAACCAGTCTATCGATCTACGCAGTCGAGCATTTCGACCAGTTGGGCTAGATCATGCACTTCAGCGTGTGGTTTCTCATCATGCGTCCAGTCATCGTCATTGCGGTTAACCCACGCCGCCCTAAGCCCTGCCTGCTGTGCGCCGATAACGTCCTCCAGGGGGTGATCGCCCACGTGCAGTACATGTGCCGGGTCGGTCTTGAGTAACTCGCAGGCCATGTGAAAGATTCTACAATCAGGTTTTTTGACCCCGGCGGCGCTGGCGCTGATCTGGCCGCGAAAATAACTACCAATGCCCAAACGTGAGACATCGGCGTTGCCATTGGAAACAGCGACCACCGCAAAACGTTTACTTAGCGCCGACAACGCAGACACGACATCCGGGTAAAGCGTCACATCATGGCGCAACTCCAGAAAACGACCAACCAGATCGTATGACGCCTGCGGGTCATAATCATATTGGTTCAACAAACGCTCAAAAGACACACGACGCAACTCGGTCAGGTCATGCGCAAGATCAGGACGGCTTTGGTGTACGTCGTTGCGCAGTAGACGTAAATCCTGGGCATCATGGTTTTGACCAATCAGTGGAAAGGTCTCGCTAATATGTTGGTGCAAAACAGCTTCGGCACGATCTATCACTGGCCAGATCGCCCACAAGGTGTCGTCCAGATCCAGTGAGATCGCCTGTATGTGCTTCATCCGTTTAATGCAAAGTTCAATTTGTCTCGCAACTGCCAGGCACAGGACGACGGCTCGCCAAACACATCAACCGCAAAGACCGGTCGACCACGCTGTAGCAACACAGCGCAATCCCCAATAGCCTGAGCCCGGTTCAGTTCGCCGAAACTAAAATCTTCACAAAAAATCGCCAGGTCTTGCTCGGGAACCAGGCTGATAAATAGAAATATTCCGTTGGCCGGACCGCCTTTGTGCAACTGCCCAGTTGAATGCAGATAACGGGGCCCGGTGTTGATGCTGACTGGTAAACCATATCGCTCGCGAACTGCTTGCGCAAAACTCTCAAGCGCATCGTACACTGCGGGTTCCGGTGGTACGTAGGCCAGCATAGAAAAATAGCTGCCGTGGGGCGCATCGTGCAGGCATTGCGCGAGCCCTCCAAGCGCGCCGGGCTCAGCCGAGCCGGTCAAGACATCATCGACCAGAAGATCACGCGTCGCCTGCTTGCTGGCCTCTACATCGGGCTCATCAAAAGGATTGACTCCCATCGCCGCACCAACGATCGCCACCGCAAATGCCCAGCGAAAAAATTCCGCGCCCAGTGCGGCAGTACTTTCAAGCTCAATACGGTGCAACGGTATACCGTCTTGTGTCAACACCTGGATCTCCTGCCAAAAGGGTGTATCAGCAGCGCCGCCAATGGCCACCCGGACCAGTCGTTCCGCCGGTGCACCAGGGTGTGAGCGATCCAGCGGCAAGATGCCCTTGCCAGCCTTGCCGGTACTTTCCGCCACCAGTTGCTCGATCCAACCCGCGAGCGACGCAAAATCATCATTAAACCAAAGCTGCAGACAGTCACGTCCCGAGCGCCAATGTTCTGCCAGCCACTCCCCCAGCGCCAGACCAGGATTGTGTAATGGGTCCTGGGCATGGCAGCGCTGCGCCATATCCATTGCGTTGTTGGCAAGCGGTTTCAGCTCAATCCCCATCAGCGCAGCGGGTGCCATGGCAAATGCTGTCAACGCTGCAAAGCGCCCACCGATATCAGTTGGATTAAGCAGGCAGTCATGAAAGTGTCTTTGCATCGCCAGATCCGCCAGTGGGCTATTGGCATCCGTAATGGCGATGCATTGTGCACCTGGCTCAGCGACACCCTGCTCCTCCAGACTCTCGAGTACCCAGGCACACAATGCTTGCACTTCGGCCGTGGTTCCGGATTTGGATGAGAAAATAAAAAGGATCCTGGCCCAGGACTGGCGCCCGAGTACAGAGCGAACCGCGTCCGGGTGGGTGTTATCCAGAACTGTCAGCGAAAGCCCATCGCCCACCGGACTGAAGACTTTGCTCAACACCTCGGCCGCAAGGCTGGAGCCCCCCATGCCGACGAGTACCGCCCGGGTAAACCCCCGCTCATGGATATCCTGCGCCCAACGCGTCAACCGGTCACTGTGATCAGCCAGCCACTGTGGGCTATCGAGCCAACCCATCCGCCCAGCGATCGCCGGGTGTAGATCGGGATCGGAACTCCACAGTGCAGGGTCACGCGCCCAGAGACGCGATACCGGACTTTGTAAAGAATCAGTCACGTTGGCTTGGTCGGACAGGCCCGGTCAGGACACAGCTCGGCCTGTCCCCGCTGACGACGCAAACATCAAAACTCAAACTACCAGAGGGCCTGTCGAACGTACCGCTTCGGGAACGTCGTCTGCGTACTTGCTGAAGTTCTCCTGGAACAGGCCCGCCAGCTTGTTCGCCTGGGCATCGTAAGCAGCAGCATCCGGCCAGGTCGAACGCGGATTGAGAACCTCGGCGGGTACGCCGGGGCACTCAACGGGTACCGAAAGCCCAAACACCGGGTCGGTGGTGGTCTGCACATTATCCAGCTCGCCATCAAGTGTCGCGTTGACAATGGCACGGGTGTGATTGATGGCCATTCGGTTGCCTACCCCATAGGCGCCGCCGGTCCACCCGGTATTGATAAACCAGACCTTCACACCGTACTTCTCAATGTTTGCCCCCAGCAGTTGGGCATACTGGCGTGGATGCAGAGGTAAAAAAGGTCCTCCAAAGCACGGGCTGAAGGTCGGCGAGGGTTCGGTTACGCCTTTTTCGGTGCCAGCAACCTTGGCCGTGTAGCCGTTAATAAAGTGATACATCGCCTGTTCCGGCGTCAGTCGAGCCACTGGAGGCAACACGCCGAAAGCATCACAGGTCAGGAAAATAATATTGGTCGGCTGCCCACCACGGCCCGTTAGTGTGGCGTTTGGAATCTGTGCGATCGGGTAAGACGCGCGGGTATTCTCGGTCAACGAGCCGTCATCCAGATCCACCGTGCGGGTTTCGTCATCCAGCACCACATTCTCAAGAATGGTGCCAAAAGTACGGGTCGTCTGGTAGATCTCCGGCTCTTGCTCGGGTGAAAGATTGATCACCTTGGCATAACAACCCCCCTCAAAGTTGAAAATCCCACTCTCGCTCCAGCCGTGCTCGTCATCACCAATCAGTGTACGTGCTGCATCGGCCGAAAGCGTAGTCTTGCCAGTGCCCGAAAGCCCAAAGAACACGGCGGTACTGCCATCAGCGCCGATATTGGACGAGGCGTGCATCGACAGGATACCCTGGCGCGGCAGCAGATAGTTCATCACACTGAAAATCGACTTCTTGGTTTCACCGGCATAACTGGTGCCACCAATGATGACCAGCTTACGAGCGAAGTTGAGAATGATAAAGGTAGGAGAATTGGTACCGTCCACTTCGGGATCGGCACTGAATCCCGGTGCATTAATGACCGTAAAACCGGGCTCATGGCTGGCTTGCTCAGCGTCACTACCCACAATAAACATATTGCGGGCGAAAGCACTATGCCAGGCCAGTTCATTGACGATACGCACTGCCAAGCGCCGTTCCGGGTCCGCACCGGCAAAGCAATCCTGCACGTACAGCTCGCGGCCCTTTAGGTAATCGGTCATCCGGGCAAACAGCGCCTCGAAGCGTGCCGGTTCATACGGCACGTTGACCTTGCCCCACCAGATCTCATTCTCGGTGCTCTCGTCACGCACCACAAACTTGTCATTGGCAGAGCGGCCCGTGTGCTGGCCAGTCTCTACCACTAGTGCGCCGTGGCTGGAGAGTACACCTTCACCTTTGCGGATGGCGTGCTCAGTCAGTACTGCCTGGGACAGATTCCAGTGGACCGTACCCAGATTGCGCAGACCATGGTTTTCAAGGTCGTAGGGGCTGTGTGGTTTGTCGTCGGTCATGCTTTCTCCTTTGCCTGCAGACACTCTATTACAAATCTGGTTGTTATTCGGGTTGTCTCGATCACGCGGGTGACGATAGGCTCTGGCGCAACGAACGATTGGCCCGCTGGTAACACCGCAACGGAATGACAAGCCGGGTAGTGTCGGATTGCGAGCCGGGCAGTGCGGAAACGGTAAGATGCGGTTTTGTGCAACGGGGTGGCGCTTGGCCGATTGAATCAACTCTCAAGCGAGTGAGTATATCAACTCTTTTTGTTTTCGGGAGCAACCCAGCCTTCCGGATTATCTCCACCATCACCAAAAAGAAAGGCTTCCATCTGGCCTTTGAGGTAGGCCCGGTGCTCCGGGTTAATTGGACTCAGTCGTTTCTCATTCATCAGCATCGTCTGGCGCGCCAGCCACTGCTGCCAGCCCTCAAGCGATACCTGCTGCACGATCCGCTCGCCAAGGTCGCCCGGCCACGGCGCTGTCTCAAGGGCTGGAGCTTGCCGGCCCAGAACCACACAATCCACCATTTTGCTCATAAAACGCTGTCCAGTTGTTTTAGCAATCGCTTTACCGGAATTGCCAGACCGCGCCGAGGCACGACTCCGGGGGCTATCCAGTCAAGGCTGTCGCTGCCTATTCTAGCGCCGGCCGAGCGACTGATCCGCAATAACTGTGGATAAATCGTCAATGTAAAATGGGTAAAGCCATGGCGTATGGGAGGTAGAGATGCCAGTGGTCGGGAAGCGACACCAAATACCTCACGACACCGGGCTTTTGGATCAACATCCATCGGGCACTCAGGAAAACTCCACAGGCCGCCCCATATGCCTTTGGCGGGACGACGCTCGAGCAGTACCCGGCCGCCCGGGTCAACCAGAATCAGCATGATGACCTGTCGTGCCGGGCGCGGGCGCCGGGGTCGGCGAAGCGGCAAACGTTCGGGCGCGCCCGAGGCATGCCCCTCGCACCCCCCGGCCAACGGGCACTTCGCGCAGCGAGGACGCGCACGGGTGCAAAGCAGTGCACCCAGATCCATCATGGCCTGGTTGAAATCTGCTGCACGGACACCCGTTTTGGGCAATACCGCGCTCACTCGACCCCAGAGTACTTCCTGAGTTGCGATCTGGCCCGGATCGCCCTCAATAGCAAAATAGCGCGCGAGTACGCGACGTACGTTGCCATCGAGCACGGGGTAGCGTCTGTGGTAAGCAAAACTGAGAATGGCGCCTGCGGTAGAGCGACCGATCCCCGGCAGTGCGATCACGGCCTCGAATGTATCCGGGAAGACCCCGCCATGATCATGTTGTATCACCCTGGCAGCTTGGTGCAGGTTGCGGGCGCGTGCGTAATATCCCAGTCCTGTCCAATGATCGAGCACCGCGTCTATCGAGGCGCACGCCAGATGGGCAATATCGGGGAAGCGCAAGATAAAACGCTCGTAGTAGGGAATCACCGTAACCACCTGGGTCTGCTGCAACATGATCTCAGAAACCCAGATGCGATAAGGATCCCGATCGCGCTGCCAGGGCAAGCCATGACGCCCATGGGCGCGGTACCAACGCAGTACAGCGCGGCTGAAGCCAAAGACACGGGTATTCATTGACGGGAAACTCGTGACATACAAGAACGCTGAACAATTACTGTCATGAAGAGTGTGAGAGTGTGTGGGTGCAACCGAATCGCCTCCGTGCCCGGATATAATAATCTCATCATGCGATGGTTTGCCTGCCTGCTGTTCGTCCTGGGTCCGGTCACGGTGACGGTCGGTGATGTGCTGCGTGGTCATGCCATTGCCATGTTTGACAACGAAACCGCGCGCTACCCGGAAGGCTTCACCCACTTTGATTACGTCAACCCCGACGCACCCAAGGGCGGTACCTTGCGCCTTGCATCCCAGGGAACCTATGACAGTTTCCACCCGTTCATTCCTAAAGGCAATGCTGTCAGCACCGGATCAGTGGAAACGCTGCTGATCACGAGCGCCGACGAGCCTTTTACCGGCTATGGCCTGATTGCCAGTGCAATCGAATGGCCACCCAACCGCGCCTGGGTAATCTTTCACCTTCGCCCACAAGCCCGTTGGCACGACGGCGCACCCATCACCGCCGATGATGTTGTCTGGTCTTTCGAAACACTGGTCAGTCAGGGAAACCCCCAATACCGTTTCTACTACAGTGCGGTGAGCACCGTCGAGGCGCTGGATACGCACCGTGTTCGTTTCAATTTCAAGGAATCGGGCAACCGCGAGTTGCCGCTGATTGTCGGCCAGTTGCCCATCCTACCCAAACACTACTGGGCCAGCCGCGACTTTGCCGCCACCACTTTGGAGCCGCCGCTCGGCAGTGGGCCTTACCGCATCAAGCAGTTCGAGGCCGGACGCTACACCGTACAGGAACGCGTCATCGACTATTGGGGTAGTGATCTTCCCGTGCGCCGTGGGCTGGATAACTTTGATCTCATCCGTACCAATTTTTTCCGGGACGCCACTCCGATACGCCTGGCTATCAAGGCCGGAGACATCGACTTTCGTGCTGAGAATCAGGCCAAAGCCTGGGCCGAAGATTACAAAGTGCCGGCGGTTGAAAAAGGCTGGCTGAAAAAAGAACTGATGCCACACCGCATGCCCACCGGCATGCAGGCCTTTGTGATGAATTCCCGGCGGGCCCGATTCTCTGATATCCGGGTGCGCGAAGCGTTGGGATTGGCGTTTGATTTCGAGTGGACCAATCGAACCCTGTTCAACGGCCAGTACACCCGTACTGCCAGTTTTTTCTCCAACTCTGATCTGGCTTCAAGCGGTGTACCCCACGGCGAAGAACTGGCAATTCTGGAACGCTTTCGCTCCAAGGTGCCCGACGGCGTCTTCGGCGAAGCCTATGCGCCGTCTGTCACAGATGGCAGCGGCTGGTCCCGCGCCAACCTGCGCCGGGCAACGGTACTGCTGCAAGAGGCCGGCTGGGTGGTCAAAGACCTCAAGCTCGTCAACGGGACAAGCGGGGAGCCTTTTCGCTTTGAGATTCTACTGGTGAGCCCGGCCTTTGAGCGGGTGGTGCTGCCCTATATCCGCAATCTCAAGCGCCTCGGGATCGAGACAAAGATCCGTCTGGTGGATGAAAGCCAATACATTAACCGGCTTCGCCAGTTTGACTTTGACATGATCGTGTCGGGCTGGCGCCAGAGCGAAACACCCGGCAACGAACAACAAGAGTAT
>CAUZJT010000125.1:0-7896 GCA_963580215.1 Gammaproteobacteria bacterium | reverse complement strand
TACAACTGGGCGCCGCCAATAAACCAGATGTTACCGCTGCAGCTATCGAGCGCTGCCTGCACTGATGTAAAACAGGGCACATGGCTCAAGGTGGTCCGGGTAATCACCTTGTTTTGGCGTCCAGGCAGCGCCTTGCTGCCGATTGACTCCCAGGTGCGTCGACCCATGATTATCGTTGTGTCCAGCGTCAGGCGCTTAAAGCGCTTCAGGTCTTCAGGATAGTGCCAGGGAAGCCTTCCTGCCTGGCCGATGACCCGGTTGGCTGACATGGCAACGATGGCAGCTCGTATGGGTATCGTACCCGTTGCCGTTATGACCGTGTTAGACAGCAACTTTGAAACCGATCGCGGGATGGGGTGTGTATCCGCTCAGGCGGAAGGTATCAAGCAGCGAATCAGTGCTTGTTTCCAGCAGCCCGTCGATGTCCTCGAGTTTTTGCACCGATGGATCGATCTCAAGCTGCCCCAGCGCAGCCGGTTTGCGCAATAACTGTTCGCGAAGTCCAGGCACGTGATCGTACTCGGCCATAGAGTCATCGGCTTTGGCTGTGTATATATGCGCGTCGATCAGTGTGTGTCCAAAAAAGCCGGCGGGGATTCCACTGAAGCGGGAAATTAGTTCCAGCAAAAAGGCATATCCAGCGATGTTATATGGTAGTCCCAGCGCTATATCGCAACTGCGTTGGGTAAGATGCAGGCACAGCAGCGGAGCACCGCTTTCATCACGTTGCACATTGAGCACCCAGAATGCGTGGCATGGTGGCAGGGCGCTGGATTGGGCGTTCCCTGGGGCCCAGGCTGATACGACCAAGCGACGACTGTCGGGATTGTTGCGCAGCTCGCTAACCACCCAGCTGATCTGATCATTGAAGCTCGTCTGGTTATCGTTGTGTACCGGAAAATGTCGCCAGAAATTACCATAGGCGCTTGGCACTTTGCCGTCTTCATCAGCCCACGGATTCCAGAAACGACATCCATGTTGGCGCAGCAGGTCGATACAGGTATCGCCGGAAAGAAACCAGAGGTTTTCGACGACAATGTTTTTCCAGGAGATCTCCTTGGTGGTCAGAAGGGGAAAGCCCTGACGCAGATCAATCTGATAGTTAACATTGAATGTTGATAGGGTATCGACACCTGTGCGATTGGCTTTGCGCTGGCCCGTGTCCAGAACGCGGCGAACGACTTCAAGGTATTGCTGCAATCGATTCTCCCGGGTAATGCTGTGTGTTCTTTGCCCGCTTTAGCCGGTTTCCCGGAAAAAGTGCTCCACTGCCTTGCGCGCCACAGTGGCCGATTTTACATACCAGACTTTACGGTTAATACACATGGCAGCGAAAGCCAGCTTGCGGCCGTTTTTTTCAGCATAACCGACAAACCAGTCATAGCGTCCTGCTGGAGTTTCTCCAGTGAGGCTACCGGTTTTGCCGCCCACGTTAACGGCCTCCATGGTGCCGCGCGCGAAGTTCTTGAACGAGGTGCGTGCTGAGCCATTAATCACGGTCTGTTGCATCAGGCTTTGCAACTCCTTGGCCGTGTCTGCCTTGACTATCTTCTTTCCTGTCGTGGTTTTAGCTTCATAGAGAATAAGGCCGTCTTCACCCACAATGGTTCGAACGAGGGTGGGTTGAACCCGGTGGCCACCATTGACAGCGGCGGCTGCTATTACAGCACCGTGTACTGGTGACAAGGTGGTGGTCCGTGTATAGCCGGCCGCAGATTCGGCTATTGACCAATCGTCAGTGGGGTCCAGGTCTATGGCACTGGCCTCGAGAGTAAAGTCAGCACCCAGGTCCTGGCGAAAACCGAAAGCCTCGGCATAGGCCAAAAGCGTTTTTCCACCAACGAAACGCACGCCAAGTCGTGCGAAGACCGTGTTGACCGATTTGGCAAAGGCGCTGGAAAGGGGGGGTCGCCGGGTCCACTGGTTATCTTTGTGTTCCAGGACGTTTTTTCGGTAAAGGCTCGTGGTTTTGCCATTAAAAGGAATCACGGTATTTGCGTTAGCCTTTCCGATGTCAATCGCTGCGGCTGCGGTAATGATCTTGAATACTGAGGCTGCAGGATAACTGGCCTTCAGTGCAAGGTTTTCGCTGTTGTTGCCATCACGGCGATGATTAACCAGGGCCAGAATCTCACCGTTATTCGGGTCCAGTGCAACAAAAACACCATAGTCGGGGTCGAAGTGGTTGAATACTTGGGTAACCGTGTTTTGCAGCTCGGGATCAATCGTGTATTGGATTGTAGCGGGGTAGTTTTTACTGCCGCGGCGGATCGTAATTTTGTGTGGGTAGCGGTTGGCGCTGATCGCGCGTGCCAGCGTATGACGCACCAATGGCCGGTCAACGCCCCAGATCTCCTGTCGTTGCCAGGACTTGGTGCCCAGGTTTTGAGGCGCGACCACAAGGCCTGCCACAAGCAGCATAAGCCACATGGGCACCAGCCAGGCAAAAGTCAGCCGTCGGCTTGACAGGAATTTGATCTGCACAGGCTCGCTCATGAAGATGACTGGCTTTTTGTCAGGGTATCTCGTGCTTGATTGACCAGAGCCGCAAGATAATCTGTGCCGCCACGGTCGGTATGCAGGCGTTGAATCAGCCGTCGGTGTGCTTCGATGACTTCCTTGCGTGAGGCATCAGTTGTGACACCGAGAATCTCACTTGCCTGTGATTCTGACATTGACCCCTGTGGCGGTATTGTGTGGCCAGCGGCTTCGTCCTCGTTGCGCCAGGAATCGCCCTGGGTACGGTCAAGGTAGGCTTCCAGCAGCGCCGCAGACTGAGCATCGCGGGTCCGACACTCTTGCAACAGTTCCAGGAGCTGTAGTTTGGATAGATCGCCCAGGGCGCGGCCCGCAAACGGGCCACTGATGACTTCTCCGTTTAGTTCACCGCTATCATGGTCTAGCGTCATTCGCAGCACTTCGGTTTCAACCCGGGACGCCTGACCGGAGCTCGGGCCCTGGGTGGTTTTGAACAGGCGCCAGGCTTGACGTGCGACCAGCAGCCGCTGCAGCCAGGGGGCCGCTGCGCTGATGATTGCGAACATCCAGGGAATTCGCCCGGTAACTACCAAAAGCAGCAAAGCGCCGGCTACGCCGTACAGTACGATCAGTTTCAGAGCACGGCTACGCTGGGCTGGGCTGGCTTTGCCCAGCCAGGATGCTAGCCACATCAGGCCAACCAGCGCGACCAGCGCCAGGAATACCCGTGCCAAGATCAGTCGCCGCCGTGCAGTTGCCGGGTCAGGCGCAAGGCTTCGCCACCGTGGCTGCGGCCAAGTTCCCGAAGGGCTTTGGAACCACCCGCGGCATAAACAGCCACGGCGCACAAGAGGTCGCGTAACTGGCCCGCACTGGCGGCATCAAAGCGACAATGCGCACCCCGTGTCAATTGGGCGATGCGGGCAAAGGTTTTCGCGGCGCCTGGGTTACCGCCGTCCTGAAACAGAAATACCGGTACCCCGAGAATACTCAGTTGGCCAGCGAGGCGTGTCAGGTTATCCGGGTCCTCCTCCACGCAATCACCAACGAATACCAGCGCATTGACTTGGCCATCGGTCGCCTGCTTTATAGTGTGTTGCAGTACCCGCGCGATTTGCGTTTGCCCAGCGCCACAGCGAATGGCAGTCATCACCGATAGCAACTCGTCGGCACGAGATGTCCAGGGGGCAGCTTTGAATTCACCGTAGCCGCGGTAGTAGGCAAGCTGTATGTCCAGTCCGCCCAGCGTTGCCGTTTGTTCGAACATCTGCGCCTGTATATGACAGGCACGATCCCACAAAGGTTCGCGGCTGGCGGTGGCATCCAGTGCAAAAATCAGTCGGCCTCGGTCACTCTGGGGTGCCAGAGGTGCGCGGGCACGAACCTGTTGTAGGAAACTGTCCACATCTTTGCGGTTGGATTGGTGTAGTGGATTTTTTCGAGATGAAGTCACGGCGTACACAAAACGGCAATGGAATGGGGAAACAATCATATCATCGCGGTCCGGCATTATTGTAAGGAGTGTGTCTTTGAATCTGATGGCAATCCTAGAAGGTCTCACCCTGGGCAGTGCCTTGATAGTAGCGATCGGCGCCCAAAACGCGTTTGTGTTGCGCCAGGGCCTCGTTCGTGAACACGTATTTGCAGTTTGCACCGTGTGTCTTGCCGGAGATGCCCTACTGATTACTCTGGGCGCTGGAGGTTTGGGTACTATATTGCGGGCCGATCTACTAATTCTACGGTTCACGGCTTGGGCTGGTGCCGTTTACCTGCTTTTTGTCGCAGCACAATCTTTCAGGCGGGCCGCAAAACCTCAGGTGTTGGTTGTCGCAGCGGGAGAAGCCAGGCTGGGTAGTTTGGCCAAGGCCATCGCGAGTGCGCTGGCCCTGACTTTTCTAAACCCCCATGTGTATCTTGATACGGTGGTGGTCCTGGGTAGCGTCGCTGCGCGTCACGCAAGTGGCGACCGAGCCCTGTTTACCTTTGGCGCGGTATTGGCATCGGCAGCCTGGTTTTATGCCTTGGGTTTTGGTGCCGCGCGTTTGGCACCGCTCTTCAGCCGACCCGGCACCTGGCGGATTGTCGACGGCGGAATCGGCGTGCTGATGTTGGCATTGTCGGCGTCACTAGTTCACTGGGCGTTGACTGCGGCCACTAGCCAGTAAATTTGGATCTTTCACTCGGCCAGTGCCCGGTCAATAATTTCGCCAACGTCGCGTGACAGACCCTTTTGAGCTTGGATGCGCTCAAGGGCTTTTTGCATTAAATCGCGTCGACCCGGTTCGAATCGCCGCCACAGGTTAAATGCGGACGCCAGACGAGCTGCCACCTGTGGGTTTTTCGAATCGGTCGCCAATAATTGCTCGACTACCAGTTGGTAACCACTGCCGTCGCTTTGATGGAATCGGAGCGGGTTGGCGTGGGAGAACGCTCCAATCAGTGCGTGGACTTTGTTGGGATTGTTATCCTGGTAGCACTCGTGCTGGCTCAGGCGTTTAATTTTGTCAACGGTGTTCGGCAATCGCGATACCGCCTGTACCCGCAGCCACTTGTCAATGACCAACGGGTATTCACGCCACAGCTCATAAAAGTGCATCAGCGCTTCGTCGCGGGCTGGGTGTGGACTCTCCGCCAGCAGTGCCAGTGCCGCCAGTGCATCAGTCATGTTGTCGGCAGTTTTTAATTGCTCAAGAGCCAAGCGCACAAAGTCTTCTTCTTCCAGGGTCATGAGATAGGCAAGACAGATATTGCGTAGTGCACGCTTTCCAGCGCTGACGACGTCCAGGCGACATGGTCCGGGCGTTTTTAGGGCATGATAGTGCGCCAGAAAATTATCCCGGTATCGCCCCGCCAGTACGATGGCTACCGATCGGCGGGCATTATGTATCTTGTCAGGATTTATCACTTTGGTGAATTCGCTGAGATAAGTTTCCTCAGGGAGCCTCAGGGCAAAGGCCTGGAACGCACGATCCACGAATTCGTTTTTGAGGGTCTGGCCAAAAGCTTCGATGAAACTTTCGTCCAAACTGGTTTCACCAGAGTGGTTCAGCAAGTTCAGGATCTGTTTGCGAGCCAATCGTTGGCCGGCATCCCAGCGGTTAAAGGGATCATTATCGTGACCCATAAGAATGGCCAGGTCTGCATCGCTGTGGTCGGTTTCCAGCATCACTGGCGCAGAGAACCCCCGCAGGATGGAAGACACCGGCCGGTCGCTGACTTCGCGGAATACAAAAACCTGCTCGGTTTTCGTCAGATTGAGCGTGTGTTCATGACGTGCTTGATCGTCATCACCACAGACGGTTTTGAGCGGTTTGCCGTGGGTATCGAAAAGCGCTGTGACGATAGGCATCTGCAAGGGGACATTCGCTTCGGTGGTCTCATGCGATGCCTGGGTGATCTGTAGGCGATAACAGTGTTGCGCGGCATCAAAAGCGCCACGACTAAGTAACCGGGGCGTTCCTGGGCGCTCATACCATAACCTGAATTGAGTCAGGTCTCGCTTTGATACCGCTTCGATAGATTGGATAAATTCCTCAGTCGTGACGGCCTGGCCATCATGGCGATCGAAGTACAGGCTGCAACCTTGTTGGAAAGTTTGGTCGCCTACTAGCTGGTTGAGCATGCGTACCACTTCGGCACCCTTGATATAGACCGTTAACGTATAGAAGTTGTTGATCTCGACAAAGGATTCCGGGCGGACTGGGTGGGCCATCGGCCCGGCATCCTCTCGGAACTGCTGCGTACGGACCAGGTTGGCATCCTCGATGCGTTTTACGCCGGCAGACCCCTGGGCTGCGCTGAATTGTTGTTCACGAAATACCGTAAATCCTTCCTTGAGACTCAACTGGAACCAGTCACGCAGGGTTACCCGGTTGCCCGACCAGTTGTGGAAGTATTCGTGGCCGATGACATCACTCACCGAGCGGTAATCATGGTCGGTCGCTGTCGACGGTAGCGCCAGTACGTATTTGGTGTTGAAAACGTTAAGCCCTTTGTTTTCCATTGCCCCCATATTGAAGTCTTCGACGGCGACGATGTTGTATTGGTCGAGGTCATACTCACGGCCATAGGCTTTTTCGTCCCAGTCCATGGCATCGCGCAAGGCGGACATCGCGTGGCCGCACTGGGGCAGGTCGCGTTCGCGGGCATAGACCCGTAGTTTCACTTCCCGACCCGAGCGGGTCCTAAAGGAATCCTCGATGCATTGCAGTTGGCCGGCGACGAGGGCGAAGAGATAGCACGGCTTGGGATGGGGATCGTCCCAGACGGCTTGGTGCATAGCGCCCTCTTCGTGCGTCTCGATTTCATTACCGTTGGCAAGCAGCACCGGGTAGGATTTCTTGGATGCGCGTACAGTGACTCGATAAACCGACAGCACGTCAGGGCGATCCAGAAAATAGGTGATACGTCGGAAGCCCTCAGGCTCACATTGGGTGCATAGCGTGTCTCGGGACGAATACAGGCCACTGAGTTCGGAATTAGCTGTTGGGTTGATAATGGTCTCGACGATCAGGGTGAAGCTTTCAGGCACCTCGTTCAACGTCAGCGTTGTTTCATCAGCGTGCCACTGCTTTGGCCCAAGTGGTTGGCCATTGAGGTTAAGTGAGGCCAGAATCAGTCGTTCACCATTTAGGACTAATGGCCGGGAGTGGACGCCGTTGCGGGTAATCTGCAATTTTGCGCGAACACGGGTTTTGTTCTCGTCAAGATCAAAAACTAGATCCACCCGCGGAATGTAATAGTCCGGAGGACGGTAATCACTGAGGTAGGTGCGCCCCGAGGTGTGTTCGGTTGTAGCCACTAGGACATTATCTCCCGGCAGGCCTGGCCCGCGTGGATTCGGTGAACGCCTGCAACATTAAAGAGACTGCCAACCTCTGCCTCACAACAGGCGACTTATAACGCATCAGACGAGAAAGATCAGCAAGATAACAAAAGCAATGACCGCGAGCAGAGGGAATATCACGGACTGCCAATCCCGCGGGGCGTCTTGGGCCTGGGTCATCAAGGCCTTGATGCCTGGGAAAACCCACAGGATTACCAGTAGTGCGAGAACGCCGAGTAGCAGTTTTTCCCAGGTAGGCAACGGATTCATGTTGAGGTTGGGCGCCTGTGTAGGCCGCTTGGCTTGAGGTAATTAAGTTAGAGCTGTTTAATAAGTGTCTAATTTTCGGGCAGAATCTGCTATTGATCAAGGGTCAGTGTGCGCACCGAGATGCAGAGCTAAATTGGGATGAAATGCCTTCATAAAAGGAGTAGGATCAAGGACACGCGGTCAGGTCGCGAGTCGCCCCGGTTAAGATAACCACGGTTAGTTGCGCCCACGTCCAGGATTGCGCATACAAATACTCACCAACAGCCAATCAGTGAGGGAGACCGACGTATATGACCGAAACACAGCACAGCCCCCTAACCGGC
>CAUZJT010000124.1:0-8001 GCA_963580215.1 Gammaproteobacteria bacterium | reverse complement strand
TCGGCACAAACTTTAGCGGCACGCACCCGCGAGATACGATGGGCATCCATGTCCAATACCGTCAACGCGATGTCGTCAATCACGACACGATCACCCACATGGGGCAAACGATCCAAGTGTCTGAATGCCACGCCACCTATAGTCGTCATACGCGGGTCTTCAAGCCCAAAATGGGTCAGGTTGTTAACATCGGTGAGTTTCATCTCACCTGGCAGTTCGTAGATGTTGAGGTCACGCTCCTGGTAAAGTCCCTGGCCGTGTGATTCACCACTGATATCACCAAAGATAAACGTCAACACGTCATGAATTGTGATGAAGCCCTCCACCCCACCAAATTCATTAAGGCAGGCTGCTGCACGCACCCCATTGTCACGAAAGAAATCAAACATCTCATCAACTTTCTTGGTCAACGGCACGACAACGGGTGGGTGCATAATTGCATGAGCGGATAATGAATCGAGATCCGCGCCATCGCTTAACAATTGCAGGACATCTTCAGCATGAATAAAACCGACCAAGTTATCACGGTGCACCCGAAATACCGGGACCCGGGTATGGCGTAACTGGCGGAAACGCTCAATCATCTGTGATACCGGCATATCGGTATCGAGAAAATCCGTACGCGTGCGTGGCGTCATGATCTCGACAATCTCAGTCTCATTCGCTTCCAATAAATTATTGATTAGGGCGCGTTCGATCGCGTCCAACTCGCCGCCCTGTGCCACCTGCTCCACCAGGGTCAAAAATTCATCTATGTTAAGCAGGCTTTCTGGCGCCTTGTCTTCACCCACGATGCGTGTCGTCAATCGATCGGATGCCAAACGAATGACATGACGCAGTGGCGCCACCACGCGAACCCATAGACTCATCGGCACCGCTACCACTTTGGTACTGAAACGCACCGGGTTTGAAACGGCAATCGTTTTTGGTGTTACTTCGCCAAAAAGCAGCACCAGCGGTACCATCACGATAATACTGATCCAGCCGGCACGTTGATCACCATAAAGCGTGACCAATATGCCCGCCGCGTTCACCGTAGCCCCAATATTGATCAATTCATTACCGGTGAGAATTGAGATGATCAGGCGGCGGGGTTGATCAAGCAGTGCGTGGAGGGTTTCCGACTGGGGATTCCGCTCACGACGTAGTTGCTGCAGATCGAGGCGCGACAATGAAAATAACGCAGTCTCGGAGCTCGAAAAAAAAGCCGAACAGAAAAGCAACACCGCCAGCAGTGCCAGCCGTAACACCATCGATGGCTCAGCCAGCAATGCAGCATCAAACGCAAAAAATGCGTCCAGCGCCTGCCAATACTCGCCGATAGTTTGAAAAAATGGCTGCATCGGTTACCCGTTCTCGCTTTACCGGTGCAGCGCAGGAAGGTGTGGCCCGAGCCCGTTATCGACTTAGGGCAAAAGCCAGACTAAAAAAGCAGTTACGACCGCATCAGAGGCGCCCTGCTCGATTTGATCCCGCTACACTCTTATTCACGCAAATTATGATGATCCGTCAGTAACCCATTCTGCCACAATATTAAAATCATGGCGACACTTGTACGGATATAGAACATGATCGGTATGGTCGTTGCTATCAACCGTAGGCGGTAATCATGAGCTGCTCGCATTGAGGCGAAGGTTTTTCGCTCTCCATGCCCTATCGATCAAAGCACTTATCACCGGCTTAAAGTGACTGATCAGATTCAGTTTGTGATTTTCCCGGCAGACAATCTGGTCCACAGAGCATGTGATCGACCGGATGGGTCCGATATGAAGAGGGCGTATGACAGCAAACAGGGCCCAAAAGGCCCATGACTATGGTCACGTTGCCTGCAGTCTAGCGAACGCGTGGCCGGCGAGTGAGAGCAATAAGTTCGTCCGCCACCGAGCCCAGCGCCAGCAACATCGGTAGCGTGCCAATGCCGAATACAGCCATCAGCGCACCACCACGCAACGGGTCGGCTGTTGCGAGCGACCACACCAGTGTCGCGTAAACCAGTCGGCAGGGCAGTCCAAGCACCAACGCCTGGCCCAGATGACGCACTGACAATAAACCTTGACCCCATGGCCCGATCCGGCACCAGATGAATAAGCTACCGCGCTCCAAGATCGCGAGACCCTGTCAGATCCTCAAACCGGCCACAGCGTAAAGCCCAGAAAAACCCCAAGATCAGCAGTGCCACAAACATCAGAGTCAGAGGTATCAGCAAAAAGATGATGTCCATCGTTGAGTCGCCCAACCGATGCAACTCGGCTTACTCCCCGGCAATAGTCAGGCCATCCACGCGGATGGAACCACAGCGAATATTGCGCCGCGGATCCACATCGTTTCCCACGGCCACAATGTTGGAGAAGATATCCTTGAGATTACCCGCCACAGTGACTTCCTCTACCGGATGAACAATCTCACCGTTTTCGATCCAAAGACCCGATACACCACGCGAGTAATCCCCAGTAACGGTATTGACACCAAAACCGATGAGTTCAGTCACCAGCAGGCCTTTTTCTATACCTTTGATCAGCGCTTCGAGATCCTGCTCCCCGGAATCAATGGTGAGGTTGTGCACACCGCCGGCATTGCCGGTCGTTTCCATTCCTAACCGGCGCGCACTGTAGGAGCTCAGCACATAGCTTCGCAGCACGCCATCGCTGACAATATCGCGCGGCGCAGTCGCAACACCCTCGTTATCAAAGGAAGAACTGCCCATAGCACCTATCAACAGCGGCTGCTCGTGGATGCGCACAAATTCGGGAAAGATCTGCTTACCCAAGTGGTCCAGCAAAAAAGTTGCCTTGCGATAAAGCGCGCCACCGCTGACGGCGCCGATGAAATGCGACAACAGGCTGGAGGCGACCGGCGCCTCGTAGATAACGGGCACCTTGCAGGTGGGGATACGACGTGACCCGAGGCGGCGCAGTGTCCGTGCAGCAGCTTGCTCACCGACCTCGGCAGCGCTATCAAGCTCACCGAAGCGTCGTGCTGCGCTGTACCAGTAATCACGCTGCATGGCACCGTTCTCAGTACCGATAACCGAGCAACTGATGCCCTGGCGGGATTTACGGGTATAGCCGATAAAGCCGTGCGTATTGCCGTAGACCTCACAGCCCTCATGGGCATCAACCGACGCGCCCTCGGAGTTATCTATGCGTGCATCAGCTGAAAGTGCTTTTTCTTCACATACCAGCGCCAGGTCGCGGGCCTCATCCACTGAAGGGTGCCACGGGTGGTACAGATCCAGGTCCAGATCCACCGCATCTGTTGCCAGACGCTCGGGGTCGGCAAGGCCATGACAGGGATCCTCCTGGGTGTACCGGGCAATACTGCAAGCTGCAAGTACAGCCTCGCGTACCGCAGTCGGCGCGTAATCTGAGGTGCTGGCACTGCCGGTACACTGCCCAAAATACACTGAAACCACCAGGCCTCGATCACGGGTATGCTCAACCGTTTCGACCTCTCCCATGCGTACATTGACCGAAAGTCCCTGACCCAGGCTCGCAGCTGCCTCGGCAGCCGATGCCCCCTGCTGGCTGGCTTCTGCCAACGCCGTCTGAACAGCCTCATACAGTGGCGCATCATCCAGCGCTGCACCAGTCGAGTCCGAATCCATGGCCTGTGATTTTTCGCTCATATCTCCACACCTCCAACGGTCAGGCCGTCAATGCGTAAAGTGGGCTGTCCCACGCCCACCGGCACACTCTGGCCATCCTTGCCGCAGGTGCCAACTCCCGAATCCAGCTCCAGATCATTACCCACCATGGCGACCCGGGTCAGTACATCTGGGCCATTGCCAATAAGCGTTGCACCCTTGACCGGAGCGCCGATCTTGCCCTTTTCAATGCGGTAAGCCTCGCTGGCTGAAAACACGAACTTGCCCGAGGTGATATCCACCTGCCCGCCAGAGAAATTTACGGCGTACAGGCCTTGATCCACTGAGGCGATGATCTCACCCGGGTCGTGCGAGCCGGCCAGCATGTAGGTATTGGTCATGCGCGGCATCGGCAGGTGGGCATAGGACTCGCGCCGACCATTGCCCGTACTGGCGGTACCCGTTAAGCGCGCGTTCAAGGTATCTTGCATGTAGCCCTTGAGCACACCATTCTCAATCAGCACGGTGTTCTGGGACGGTGTGCCTTCATCATCTACAGTCAATGAGCCACGCCGGTCAGCAATAGTGCCGTTATCGACTACGGTGCATCCCGGGGAGGCCACCTGCTCGCCGATGCGCCCGGAAAAAGCCGAGGTCCCCTTGCGATTGAAATCGCCTTCTAAGCCGTGGCCAATCGCCTCATGCAGCAAAATGCCGGGCCAGCCGGGACCAAGCACTACGGTCATGGTCCCAGCGGGGGAATCCACGGCCTCGAGATTCACCAGGGCCTGGCGCACGGCTTCGCGCGCATAAGAGCCGGCGCGGTCCTCCTCGCGTAACCAGGCGTAACCAAAGCGCCCGCCACCGCCGAAACTGCCCTGCTCGCGCCGTCCGTTCTGTTCGACAATCACAGTGACATTAAGGCGCACCAGTGGGCGTACATCGGCCGTCATCTGGCCGTCGCTACGCGCCACCAGCACGACATCGTGCACTGCGGCAAGGCTTGCCATGACCTGGCTGACCCGTGGGTCACAAGCGCGGGCCTGCACTTCCACTGCCTGCAGCAATTCAACTTTGTCTTGGTCACTCAAACTCGAAAGGGGATCAGCCGGGGTATACAACGGTGGTGACTTTGCGTTACGCCATTGCACCGGCGAAGTCGCCCCGCCGCTTTTCGCAATGGCCCGCGCAGCATCCGCCGCCTGGGCAAGCGCCGGCAGTACAAATTCGTCCGAGTAGGCAAAACCGGTTTTCTCGCCACTGACAGCACGTAGGCCCACTCCCTGGTCAGTGCTGCGACTACCCGATTTAACGGCGCCGTCCTCCAGCACCCAACCCTCCTGGCGGCTGTACTGGAAATAAAGATCTGCATAGTCGATATCCTGACTCAGCAGACGGCCCATCAGCCGATCGATATCGGACGTCTCAAGCCCGGCAGGTGTAAGCAAGGTGTCGGTCACAAGTTTAAAAGTATCAGTCATGGTCTGGGTTCTAATTATCCGGATAGCCTGTCAGGGTCTGGCTGCAACCCAGGCGAAAGTGAAAGTGCAATTATAGGAGGGTCTGCCCGCGCAGACTCACATGTTATACATGGTGTCAGAAGATCACCCGCACAAGGCCTACCAGAGACACTCCCAGTAAGACCGCTCCCATCACCCGCATGAAGGATCCTCCTTGCGCCCTCAACAGGTGGCGGTGCACCTTGAGGCCCAACACATGGCCAACCGCTGCACAGGGCAGTAGCCACAGTTGTGCCTGCCACTGCATATTTACCCCGGTTGCGAGAAACGTCGCCAGTTTCATCGAAGCCAGCAGCATCCACAATACGAACAGAGTCTCACGTAGTCGCTCGGACGCGACATGACGCACATACACCGCCACCAGCAGCGGTGCACCGATCAATGAGGTACCGCTGGCATACCCACCTAGTGCTAGCAGCACCCGATCCAGCCAGACACTGTTGCTGCGAAAACTGACCCCAAGCAGGTAACTCGCTCCATAGGCGCCGGTGAGAACGAAGACCGCAATCGACAGCACCGAGCCTGGCAAGTTCAAAAGGCCGACCAGGCCAATGATCTTGAACGGCAATATAATAATAAACGAGCGGCCAATGTACCCCCAGTCCACACTTTCTAGGTGCGTGACTGTCGTGATACCAGCAAAAATCAAAAGCTGTACAGCAATCACTGGCATGACAGTCAGCGGGCTATCAACAAGCAACAACAGCAACGGCATCGCCACCGCCGCGCCTCCAAAACCAATGCCTGACCGCACCAGGCTACCCCATACAAAGATCAGGCCAATAGCCACCATCTGCAACGGTGCGAGATCAGACATAACAAATGGCGCCCACCGATCCAAGAACGGTCGGCAAAGGGATCAGCAGACTGAGACTGGTGTCACAGTATCCAACACAGCTAACTGAGTCATCTGCTACAGCAGGCCACAGATAACCTTGATGGCATCACTCGAATCCCAGAGCCACGCCTCATGCGAGACATAATATATCCGTCTGATGCGATCGATAAGAACGGTGGGGGGTCAGTCTGAAAGTAAGAATTTGCAACACTAAACGCCACCCACGAGAAACTTTATAAAAAAGATGTAAAACCATGACTTTCATCAGAATGATTTCGTCACCCCGAAAATTGATACGAGTCTACCGCTTTAGGACGGTGGCGCCGATTTAACCTCTTAATCGTTACCCTAACCATGCCAGAGATCAAAAGAAGCGAGCGCTATGATGTGATCCGATCTCAGCCTGGGGCGACCGAAACTTAGACGTCATACAGCACCTGCTTTGGGCTTTGGCCCCAAGGAGGCTGGAGCGTCAGAATATCGTGTAGATAAACGGTGCTACCGCGCTGCCTTCGGCCAAGACGATCAATAGACCCAACAGTACAAGAACGATAATAATCGGCGCTAACCAGAACTTCTTGCGCATCCGCATGAAATCCCAAAGATCCTTGAGAAAATCTATCATCAGAAGGGTCTTTCCATCTGTGAGGGTTGCTGGACATCACTGACCACGCGGTAGGATACCGCCGCCGGGTCCCACTGTCTTTTTAGTGGGTCGCTGCCGCGGATACGCAGTATGATGCCAAAAGGGAGTACCATCAGGTAAAAAACAATACCCAGAATCACCCGACTGATAATTGCGTTCATCAACCATCCAAAACGCATCCAGAGTCGATAAAATGGCCGTACGCTGGCCGGTGCCAGTACGCCCCAGGCGATGAATATCCCGCCGATCAACCAGGGAATCCATAGGAAACCACTTCCCGAGATAGTCGGAATGATTACGCCAAAGACGCTAACGATAATCAAGGCGAAAATCAGGGTGAAACGGCGTAACCCCTTGGCATCAAGTTCTGGAATCTCTTGCAACATACTATGGGGATTCTAGCGGATACTACGGGTAAGAAAATGAACTAATCCAACTCAAACTCCTGTTGCCAGTTGGCGGTTTCTTCCCAGGCTGGCTGATCCGACTTGGCGAGTAAGCAGTTTTCGATTACGAGATAATCCATTTCGGTACGCATGAAGCAGCGGTAAGCGTCTTCAGGGGTACAGACAATCGGTTCGCCACGCACGTTAAACGAGGTATTCACCAGTACCGGGCAACCTGTCTGTCGATGAAATTCGCTCAACAGGGCATGAAAGCGCGGATTAGTATCATGATGCACGGTCTGGATGCGAGCCGTATAGTCAACGTGAGTCACCGCTGGAATATCAGAGCGCTGCTGGTTCAGCCGATCTAGGCCAAAGGCATCTTGTATTGTTGGGTCTGGGGCAATACGATGCGCCAGCTTGACCTCTGAGACGATCAACATATAGGGGCTTTCTTCTTCCTGATCAAAGTATTCGCTGACATACTCGGCAAGCACAGCTGGTGCAAAAGGGCGAAATGACTCGCGGTACTTGATCTTCAAGTTCATCACGGACTGCATATTCTTACTGCGGGCATCGCCGATAATCGAGCGCGCACCCAAGGCTCGCGGGCCGAACTCCATGGACCCCTGAAACCATCCGAGCACGTTGTCGGTATCCAGAAGGGCTGCCGATCGGGCAAAGAGTGTCTGATCATCCAATTCCTCGAAGCAAGCGCCAAGTTCAGTTAGGCTCTCGCGAACACTCGGCATTGAATAACGCGGGCCGAGGTAGCCCCCACGCATTTGGTCACCCTTGCCTCGCGGTTGCCGTGGATGATCCGCATATTCATACCAGGCGGCCAGCGCACAACCGAGCGCCCCGCCAGCATCCCCAGCCGCTGGCTGAATCCAGATCTTCTCAAACGGCCCCTCGCGCTGCAGGCGACCATTGGCAACACAGTTTAGTGCCACGCCACCAGCCAAACACAAATTAGGCGATCCAGTCTCACGGGACAAAGTGCTTGCAACTCGAAGAACTACGTCTTC
>CAUZJT010000123.1:0-8061 GCA_963580215.1 Gammaproteobacteria bacterium | reverse complement strand
TGACGGAGAATATCCGTTCGCGTTACGGCATCGATTATCGGGAAGCTGAAGCGCTTAAGCGGACCGGTGATCTTCCCCAAAATTACGAAGAGGATCTTCTTGGGCCATTCCGGCAGGCCATGGCGCGAGAGGCGGCTCGGGGCGTGGAGTTTTGCCTGTCGGCGAGGAACGGGTTAGAGCAAGTTGACGCGCTGCTGATTTGCGGCGGTTGTTGCCAGATTCCCGGTGTTGCACCGCTCATTGAGGCGCAGGTTGGGGTGCCCACGCTCGTGGCCGATCTCTTTGCGCCCGGCAGCGGAGTTCGCGCCAGTAAGCTGGTACAACGCTATGCGCCATCCATGATCAAGGCGGCTGGATTGGCTGTCAGGGGGGCAGGTTGAATTCTGGTGTCAATCTGTTGCCCTGGCGTGAACAGCGGCGGGGGCGCCAGCGCCATCGGGCCACAGTAATTGCCATCGTGCTCTGGTTGACCAGTGCAGGCTCCATCGGTGCCGTGTGGTGGAATCTAGACAGGGACATTGAGTACCAAAGAAGTCGCAACCAGTTTCTGACCGGCGAGATCAGTCGTGTTGAGCACCAATTGCAGGAGGTTAACGAAATACAGAATCGCAAAGAGGCGCTGATTGCACGTATGGAGGTTATCCGCCAGCTACAGGCAGATCGGGTACGGTTGGTGCGCGCTATGGGTGAACTCGCTACCACAATTCCCGAAGGTATATTTTTTTCTTCCCTGCAACGCAGCGTTGAGGGGATTAGTCTGACCGGTGTCGCTCAGTCCAGTTCGCGCATATCAGCACTAATGGAACGCCTTGCCGATACCGACTCATTCGACCGCCCAGAACTCAATATGATCAATGTCGGTGATACTGAACAGTTTGAACTGTGGGTATCTTTTGTGAGACTTAACGAGAGCTACCCGACATCGGCGACTAACCAGTGAGTTGTGCCAGGAGTTCAGGGAAATGAGCTGGTCAGACGAACTGCGCCTGCTCGATATCCAAGAGCCCGCAAGTTGGCCGGCATGGTTCATGGTCGTTATGTCGTTATTGATTTCTATCCTTTTATTGTTTGGTGGCTGGCATTTCCTGATCCAGGATCAGCGAAGAGTGCTGAGCTTAGAACGGCCCCGAGAAACTGAACTGCGCAGGACTTTCAGCATCAAGAAAGGCATGGCGGTCAATTTGCCTGCCTATCAGAAGCAGATGTCGCAGATTGAGGACATGCTGGCCGTCATGGTGCGCCAGTTGCCCGACGGCACAGAGGTGCCATCGCTGTTGGTTGATATCACAGAGGGCGGCGCTCGTCGGGGGCTCAATTTTCTGGTGTTTGATCCTCAGCAGGAGGAATTGGGAGATTTCTACGCAATATTGCCGATCCGGATGGAAGTAGCAGGCTCTTATCATCAGCTCGCCGGGTTTATCAGTGATCTCGCGCAGATGCCCCGCATCGTCACGGTGGGTGATATGGCAATCACCGCTGATGAGGCAGGGCTGCTGACGATCTCGGTTATCCTAAAGACCTATCGTTACCTGTCAGAGGAAATCTGACAGTGAGCCTTTACGAATCCTTTGCCAAACCCCGGTGGCGATACAGCTTATTGGCGGCAACTGTTATGTCACTGGGCGGCTGTTATGAAGAACGCTCACTTGTTGATCTTGAAGATTTCGTGCAGACCGTGCACCGTGATACTGTGCCACGGGTTGATCCGTTGCCAGAATTGCCACCTGTGGAATCGGTGTTGTACCAGGCCGATGGAGTAGCGGATCCTTTTGCGCCAAGTAATGTATTTGGCGAGGGCGATGTCGAGGCTGAGCCCAAACCTGATCCACTGACGCCGGACGCGAGTCGCGTTGCCGAAGCATTGGAAAAGTTTCCTCTCGATGCTCTGCAGTTGGTAGGGACGATGCAGATAGACGCACATGCCTGGGCGCTAGTCAGCGTTCCAGATGGACAGATTCATCGCGTGGTCGAGGGAAACTATCTAGGGCAGAATAACGGCAAGGTCGTCGCTATAGACCTGCATCGGAGCGCGCTCGAAATCGAGGAACTATTGCAGGGGCCTACAGGTCGTTGGGAAATTCGGCTGACACGGTTGGCTGTGAATCACTAATCATATGGAATTTGAGGTAAATTCAGTCTCATGGGAAGTCGTGTATTGAGAGCCAGTCGCTGGCAGCTAGGGGTGCTGATGTGCGGCGCCCTTCTGGTAATAATTACATCCCCTGCGCGTGCTGCCGGCGATGATATCGCCCTGATAGCTATCACTCATACCGCTTTGCCTGGTGGACAGCTACAGCTTAATATCCGATCTTCGGCACCGCTTCCTCAGCCCAGTGTTTTTCGTACCAGTGCCCCAGACCGGATCATACTGGATTTCTTCGGCGTTGCCAGCGCGTTGATTTCCCCAGTAATCGATATTGGCCGTGGCGCAGTGGAGAGCATCATGGTGGCGCAGACCGAGCAACGCTCGCGGGTGGTGATCAATCTGATTGCGCCCGTCGCTTATGAGAGCGTTCTCGATCCGGATGGCTTGACCCTTGTTATCGATCAGGCGCTAGTCGCGGTCGATGCGACTCGAGTGTCCCCCAGCGCTGCTGATTCCAATAGTGCAGGGTCAGTTCGGGATAGCGGCGGCCAAGTGGGAATGGTGGATTTTCGTCGAAGCCCTGATGGCGCCGGGTGGGTAATCCTCGAACTTGATATTGACGATGCTCGTATTAATGTGCGCGAACATCTGGGCGAGATTGTGCTGGACATTGATGATGCCAGTTTGGATGCATCTCTCGAACGTCGACTCGATGTCATTGATTTTGCCACTCCGGTTCACTACGTAGACGCCTTCTCAACCGAGACTGGAGTTCGGGTGGTGGTAACCCCCCGGGGGAGTTTTGACTTTGTCTCGGTCCAGTCGGGTAAGCGCTTTACCTTGGAGGTCTCAGATCAGCCGGCTGCTGGGGACGAGGACCTAGAGGCGGTAACCTACGCGGGAAAGATGATCAGTTTTGATTTTCAGAATATCGCCGTTCGCAGCGCCTTACAGCAGATTGCTCAGGAAACCGGCCTTAATTTTGTTATTAGTGACAGCGTTAGCGGCGATATGAGCCTACGCCTGCAGGATGTCCCCTGGGATCAGGCGCTCGATACGATCATGCAGACCAAGGGGTTGGCTCGGCGTGAACATGGCAATGTGGTCTGGATTGCTCCGGCTGAGGAGATAGCAAACCAGGAGCGATTGACGCTCGAGGCTTCGAGACAGGTCAGCGAGCTCGAGCCGTTGGTGTCAGATCTTATTCAGGTCAATTACGCCAAAGCTGAGGATATTGCTAACCTCCTCAAATCGGTTCGCGCCATTGAACCCAACGTTCAACAGTCCATGTTCGGCAATGTTTCGGTCGCTGAGATTCAGACCGAAGAGAACCGTCTTCTATCTGATCGGGGGAGCGTTACTGTTGATTCACGGACTAACTCGTTGCTGATCCAAGACACTGCGCAAAAAATTCGCGAGATTCGAAAACTCATCAGCGAGCTGGATCGGCCAGTCAAACAGGTACTGATCGAAACCCGAATCGTCGAGGCCAATGAGGATTTCAGCCGTAGCATCGGTGTTAAGCTCGGCCTAACTGGGATTAACAGTAATACTGACCTGGGGAGTTTGATTGGATCGGGCTCTACTTCGAATACAGCGGTTGTTCGCAACGATGGTATCAGTGCTAGTGGAGATGACTCATTGGGGGTCGATCTGCCAGCGACTGGCATCGGCTCGGTGACACCAGCGTCCTATGCGTTCACCCTGGCGAAGGCTGGTGCTGGCTGGGCTGCACTGATTGATCTGGAGATCTCAGCGCTGGAGGCGAAAGGCAATGGCAAGATTGTTGCTAATCCACGGTTACTGACCGCGGATAAACAAGAAGCGCATATTGAGCAGGGGCAGGAGCGGATTTTTACGACCAACACGTTGGGGGAGGGTACCGTTGTAACCAAGAAGGCGGTGCTGAGTTTGACAGTGACCCCGCAGATCACACCCGATAATCGCGTTATCCTTGACGTTTTTGTCACTAAGGACTCATTCGTATCGGCCACAGAAGAGAATATCAACACTCTTCAGGTTCGTACCCAGGTATTACTGGACAATGGTGAGACCGTGGTGTTGGGGGGTATCTATGAGCAACAGACTTCAGAAAGTGTTTCCAAAGTTCCAGTGCTAGGCGATCTGCCGATACTGGGCGTGCTTTTCAGAACCCGGGGAATCCTCGATAATCGCCGGGAGCTGCTCATATTCCTGACGCCACGTATTATTAATCCCGTGCTTACTGCGGGTTGACCCAATACTGCCAGTGCCTGGCGGATGGGTGTATATAAAATAGGCCTGCTTTATGATTTCTGCGAGTAATATCTACCTGGTTGGGCCCATGGGGGTCGGCAAGACTACTGTCGGCAAGGCGCTGGCCAAGAGTCTGGGCATGGATTTTATCGACTCCGACCAGCAAATCGAAGACCGTACTGGCGTTAGCATCAGCACGATCTTTGATATTGAAGGTGAAGAGGGGTTTCGGAAACGTGAGGCCCAGATGATCTTTGAACTGGTACAAAAAAAGAACATTGTCCTGGCCACCGGTGGTGGTGCAGTCGCCCGTGAGGATGTGCGTAAGGTCATGCGACACAATGGTCTGGTGATATATCTGCATGCAACCGTCGATATGTTAGTCGAGCGTACTCGCTCAAGTAAGAATCGACCTCTGTTAAACACTGACAAGGAGCCGCGGGAGGTTCTGGAATCCCTGATGCGGGAGCGTGAACCGCTGTATCGCGCTGAAGCCGATATTGTTTTCGAGACTGATTCACGCTCGCCCCATGCAGTGGCACGGGATATCTGCAACGAGATCAGAGAACGTTGGCAACGCTGAACGTAGATCTCGGTAGCCGCAGTTATCCGATCATCGTTGGTGCCGATCTGCTCGGCGATCGTGCGCTGCTATCACCCTATCTTGCGGGTGATGAGGTCGTCGTTGTCAGCAATGACCGAGTGGCACCTCTTTATCTTGATCGGGTAACAGCCTCCCTGAAAGATAGACGTCTCAGCTGCCAGATACTGCCAGATGGTGAACAGCACAAGACGGTAGGCACCTTGCAGTTGGTATTCGATACCTTGCTGGATAATCACTGTAGCCGAGACACGACGCTGATCGCCTTGGGCGGTGGAGTGATCGGCGATCTGGCGGGTTTTGCTGCGGCGTGCTACCAGCGTGGCATCGCGTTTATTCAGTTGCCGACCACATTGTTGGCACAGGTTGATTCGGCAGTCGGTGGCAAGACGGCTGTTAATCATCCGCAGGGCAAGAACATGATTGGCGCTTTCCATCAGCCGGTGTGCGTCGTTTCGGATACCCGAACTCTGATCACACTCGAACCGCGCCAGTTATCCGCAGGCCTCGCTGAGGTTATCAAGTGCGGTTTGATTTGTGACGAGCCGTTTTTCTCCTGGTTGGAAGACAATATTGAAAAAGCGTTGGCCTATGATGAGGAAGTGCTCGAATACGTCATCATCGAATCGTGTCGTCACAAGGCTCAGATAGTCGCCCGCGACGAGAAGGAAGTTGGCGAGCGAGCGTTGTTGAATCTGGGGCACACCTTTGGCCATGCGATTGAGGTTGCAACCGGATACGGTAACTGGTTGCATGGCGAGGCAGTTTCGGCAGGGATGGTCATGGCAGCCACTATGTCCCAGAAGATGGGATGGCTGGATAAGGCGCAATGCGATCGTATTCGCGAGTTGTTGACGAGAGCCCAACTACCCATTGATCCACCCGCTGCAATGCGTCCAGCCGATTACCTGCGACACATGAAAGTCGATAAAAAGGTCAGTGGTGGCCGGGTGCGTTTGATATTGTTAGAAGCAATAGGTCGGGCACGACTGGTATCTGACTACCCTGACGCGCTACTGCACGAAGTGTTGAGCGGATTCTCTGATTAGCTCAAGTCTTCCTCTATGCGCAGGGTAATCCACCCCCTTTTTTTTCGACCAAAATATAGCTCTGAGGTAATCGCTCAGAGCCACATAGTGTTTGTTTTTGCTTTCAAGCAAGGCGAGTTGCACCAATCAGGGGCAAATACGAGCGAATATCAGCCAAATTTGCCTTTACCATAAAGTCAAAGGGTTTGAACCTGTTTTTGGCCGTCGGTATACTTGTTCGGCCGTCGCGCTGGTATTTGCTGAACAAGACGGCATTTGCCTCCTGTACGGTTGTTGGTCGATTAGCCCTCCTAGAACCATGTGCGTCACTGCCGGGAAACGCGCGAGGCGTGTTCGCGTACCCTGGGAAATCTGCGGCCTATTGATAGGAGGGGCAAACCCCTGATGAGCAAACGACCAACCCGCCCCCAAGGGCTCTATGACCCGGCTTTTGAGCATGATAGCTGCGGTGTGGGCTTCGTTGCGCATATCCGCGGCACCGCCAGTCGCAGCATTGTTGAAGATGCCTATGCGATGCTGAAAAGCATGGAGCATCGGGCAGGTGTCGGAGCGCAACCCAACAGTGGTGATGGCGCAGGAATTCTGACCGCCATACCTCACGAATTCTTTGCCAGAGTTGTTCGTGATGAGTTGAGACTTACCTTGCCCGCAGCGGGGCGTTTTGGAACCGGATTGGTGTTCCTTCCCCGAAACACTGATGAGCGAAATCACTGTAAGCGTGCCGTCGAGACATTGATCGAAGCCCACGGTCAGAAATTGCTGGGCTGGCGGATAGTGCCGGTCGCATCGGAAAATGCTGATCTGGGCGACGCCGCGCGATTATCCGAGCCACACATGGAGCAGTTGCTGGTAGCAGCGTCAGATGGCCTGAATCGAGATGCCTTCGAGCGCAAGTTGTACCTGATTCGAAAACAGGCCAGCCATCAACTGCGGACTGCAGAGAATCTGGCGCAGGGCAAAATGTTCTACGTTTGCTCACTCTCGACCCGAGTCATGATTTACAAGGGCATGCTCCGCACCTTGCAATTAATGGATTATTTCCCGGATCTGCAAGAGGCAGACTACGTTAGTCATTTGGCCATGGTGCATGCCCGATTCTCCACAAATACATTTCCAAGCTGGGATCGAGCGCACCCCATGCGATTGATGGCGCACAACGGAGAGATCAATACCTTCCGGGGTAATCGAAACTGGATGCGGGCGCGTGAAGGGGTAATGCATAGTGATTTGTTCGGGGACGATCTTGCGTCGATCTTCCCGGTGATTGAGCCCGATTGTTCAGACACCAGTGGTTTTGACAACGCGCTGGAATTCTTGCTGATGACGGGCCGAACGTTACAGGAGTCCATCATGATGATGGTGCCTGAAGCGTGGCAGAAGCATGAATCGATGAATGCGGCTAAACGTGCCTTTTACGAATATCACTCGACATTGATGGAGCCCTGGGACGGGCCGTCATCAGTCACTTTTACCGATGGACGCTATATCGGCGCAGTGCTTGACCGTAATGGTCTGCGGCCAAGTCGGTACTATGTCACCACAGATGATCGTGTGGTGATGGCGAGTGAGGTAGGAGTTTTAGCGATCGAGCCTGACAAGATACGTGAGAAGGGCCGACTTCAGCCCGGGCGAATGTTTCTTGTAGATTTTGAAAAAGGAGAGCTTGTTCCCGATCTTGAGCTCAAAGCCGAATTCGCTGCACGGCAACCCTATGCCCGGTGGCTGCAAGAACAGCGTATCGATCTTTGTGAACTTCCTGTAGCGAGTGGGGTTGCCGGGTTGGATAGCGCCTCACTGGTACCCCGACTGCGTGCTTTTGGCTATACGCTGGAAACTATGCATTTCATGTTGATCCCACTGATCCATGAGCAACGGGACCCGATAGGCTCTATGGGTGACGACTCAGCTCTGGCATGCCTCTCTGATCAGCCGCGATTGATTTACGATTACTTCAAACAACTGTTTGCACAGGTAACTAATCCGGCGATCGACTCCATTCGTGAAGACGTCATTATGTCTTTGGAATGCTATATCGGGCCCGAACAAAACTTGCTGAGCCCAGTCGCAAAGAGTTGCCATCGATTGCGGGT
>CAUZJT010000122.1:0-8100 GCA_963580215.1 Gammaproteobacteria bacterium | reverse complement strand
ACCTCGTCAAAGGGTCTGCTGAATTCCTCACCGCGGGTATAGGGCACCACGCAGAAGGTGCAGTACTTGCTGCAGCCTTCCATGATCGAGACAAAGGCACGCGGGCCGTCACTGCTCGGTGGCACCAGGGCATCGAACTTTTCTATCTCGGGGAAGCTGATATCCACCCGTGGTCGGCGGTCGCGCATCAACGCGTCCAGCATTGCCGGCAGGCGGTGGTAAGTCTGAGGCCCAAACACCAGATCCACATAGGGGGCCCGGCGCAGTATGAGCTCACCCTCCTGGCTGGCCACACAGCCACCCACCCCGATTACGAGTTCTGGCCGATCATTTTTCCACTCGCGCCAACGGCCCAACTGGGAAAAAACTTTCTCCTGCGCTTTTTCGCGAACCGAGCAGGTATTGAGCAACAGCATATCTGCCTGCTCAGGCTGATCAGTGAGCACCATATTATGTGAAGAGGCCATCAGATCAGCGATACGAGCAGAGTCGTAATCGTTCATCTGGCAACCGTATGTTTTTATGAACAGCTTGCGGGTCATGGCTGGGTAGATCCGGGCTTTGGCCTCAATTGGGAAAATCCTAACACTAGTTATACAGTTATATTCGTTTACATTCAGTTACGCATCGGCCGACGGCGTTGTCGGCAGTAGCTGGGCATGCTCGACACGGCGCGACTCGCCGCGGCTCAGCGCATCAATCTGTTGGGCAAAATGCAACCGTACCGGTTCGGGCAGCGGTGTTGGTCGACTGGTCTTTCGGTTGACAAACACATGAACAAAAAAGCCCTCAGCACTGGGCGTGTCCTGTGTCGGCATGAATATGGCGACTTCATAGCGCACGCTGCTGTTGCCCAGTTTAGTGATGCGCACACCCACGTCGACCTGCCCTGATACCGCTACTGGCTGCAAAAATCGACAGCCGTTTTCTGCGGCGAAAGGAATCACCGGATCACTTCGCCAATCCAGGCCGGTCTCACGCAGCAGAGTCAGCACCGCGCTCTCAAAGTAACGGTAATACTCCACGTTGTTGAGATGACCCAACATGTCATAATCACTCCAGCGCGTGGTGATCCGCACCAGCAGTGCATAGTGCTTGCGGCTTGTTTCCAACTGGCTTTCGCTCATTCCCCTGGTACTTCCCGATGCCTAGTCCAGTTGGACATTCAATTCTTGCATTCATCGTAACCGACTTGCGCCGGGCGCCCTATGGTCACAAACGCTGGTGGCTGGCATTGGTGATTTTTGCAGGGTGCGCAGCCGACCTCGATTTTCTGCCCGGCATCCTGATGGGTGATCCCAACCGCTTTCATCACGGGCCCTCGCACTCGATTACCGCAGCGCTGGTTTTTGCCATAGCGGTCGCTGCGTTCGCCCGAAAGTTGCCGATGCGCTGGGTCGTGCTGGCCTTTTTCATCTACTTGAGTCATCTTCTGGGTGATTGGCTCGCTGCCGATACCAGTGCGCCGTTTGGCATCCCGCTCCTCTGGCCATTCAGTTCTGCCTACTTTATATCTCCGGTACCGATATTCAGCGATTTTGAGCATGGCGGTGCTGGCGAGGGATTGGCTGACTTCATCGGTCAAGTTTTCTCGCTGCACAACCTTTTGGCCATTGGCTTGGAAATCGCTGTGCTGGGGCCCGTGCTGTGGCTGGTGACGCGCTACCGGCGGCGTCGCAGCCGGCGCTAAACCCGATGCGGTCGTATATCAGTCCCAGCGGTCATCGCGCACGCTGACTTTGCCGTCTTCGATGCGCACCGGGAACACGTGTAACGGCTCATAGGCCGGAGGTGACAATACCTTGCCTGTTCTGAGGCAGAACCGAGCGCCATGGCGGGGACATTCGATCGCCCCATCTACAATGCAGCCCTCGGAGATATCGCCACCGTCGTGGGTGCAGATATCTTCTATGGCGATTATCTCGTCATCAACAAGGACAAGTACGACCGCAGCGTCATCCAGATCTACCACCAGCGGAACGCTCGCAGTCACCTCATCTACCCGGGCGACACTGGCCCATTCACCCATCAGAAAAATCCCAGTTCAAGACGCGCCGCCTCGCTCATGACTTCGGGGTCCCACGGCGGATCCCAGACCAGTTCAACAACCACATCGGCAACTCCCGCAACCTCGCGTGCTGCATTCTCGACTTCGCCTGGCAGGGAGCCTGCCACCGGGCACATCGGAGATGTCAGGGTCATATCGATGGCCACCTGGTTATCGGCACTGATGTCGATACGGTAGATCAAACCCAGGTCATATATGTTGAGCGGAATCTCGGGATCGAATACCCCCCGTACCCCGCTGATCACCCGCTCCAAAAGCGAATCATCCTCGGCGACCGATTGCAGGCTGATCGAAGGCGGGTTGTCAGCTGCCCCATCGGCGGAGTCAGATTCAATGTCATCGCTCTGCACGGCTGGAGACGTCGCGGGGTCAGACTGGTTGGTTTGGGCTGGAGTTTCTATCATCCGTAGTTCCATGTTTTGTAAGTTAACTGTGTACTATTACTCGGTGGTCACGCTGGCACTGGCGTTGTGCAGTGCCGAGCGAACGGTATGCCAGGCCAGGGTCGCACACTTAACCCGCGCCGGATAGTCACGCACGCCGCTTAACACTTCGAGCTTGGTCAAAGCCGGCAGATCCGTCTGCGACGGGGTCTGGCCGGTTGCCATCGCGTGGAAAGCGTCGAAGTAACGATCGGCCTCCGGTACGGAAAGCCCTTTCAGGGTTTCTGTCATTATCGATGCCGACGCGGTAGAGATCGCACAACCACGACCGTGAAAACGCAGGTCTTCGATCATCCCGTCTTTATCCAATACTAGGGACACCGTGAGCTCATCGCCGCACAAAGGATTAACACCGTGTGCCTGGTGTGTTGGATGCTCGAGCATACCGAAATTACGCGGGCTACGGTTGTGATCAAAGATCACTTCCTGATAGAGATCGCGCAGGTCGTTCATCGGGCAAACAAGGACTGCGTTTTAGTGATGGCATCAAACAGCGCGTTGATATCCTCGGCGGTATTGTACAGGCCGAAAGAGGCGCGGGCCGTTGCCGGCACATCGAAAAACTTCATTACCGGCATAGCGCAATGGTGACCGGTTCGAATAGCCACGCCGACACTGTCAAGAATCGTGCCCACATCATGCGGATGGATACCATCCAGCTCGAAGGACACGATGGCTGCCTTGTCGCCCGCGTTGCCGATGATGCGCATGCCCGGTTGCGAGTGGGCCCGCTGCGTCGCCAGCGCCAGCAGCGCCTGTTCGTGGGCGCTAATTGCTTGGAGCCCAATGGCGTTAAGGTAATCGATGGCCGCGCCCAGGCCTATTACCCCGGCAATGTGCGGGGTTCCCGCCTCAAACTTGTAAGGCAATGCATTCCAGGTGGAGCCTTCGAAACTGACCGTGCGGATCATGTCGCCACCACCCAGCCAGGGCGGCATCGCCTCAAGCAGCGCCTCGCGGCCATAGAGTACCCCGATGCCGGTCGGGCCATAAAGTTTGTGCCCCGAGAACGCAAAAAAATCACAGTCCAGAGACCGCACGTCGACCGGCCCATGCGCTACCGACTGGGCGCCATCGATCAGCACCACCGCGCCGGCCTGGTGCGCCTGTCGGGTCAGTTGCTGGATCGGGTTGATAGTGCCGAGCGCATTCGAGATATGAGTCAGCGCAACGATGCGTGTTTTTTCTGAGAGCAGATTGGCAAAATCCTCAAGCAACAATTCTGCGTTATTGTTCATTGGCACCACCTTAAGGGTCGCACCGGTTTCCTCGCACAACAATTGCCAGGGCACAATATTGGCATGGTGCTCCATCGCACTGACCAGCACTTCGTCTGCCTTTTTCAGTATTGACCGGCCGTAGCTCTGGGCCACCAGGTTGATAGCACCGGTGGTGCCCTGGGTGAAGATTACCTCGGCACACGATGGCGCATTGATAAAAGCGCGCACTTTCTCGCGGGCGCCGTCAAAACGATCGCTGGCGCGCTGGCTCAGTCGATGCACACCACGATGCACATTGGCGTTATCGTGGGAATAGAAATCCGCTACGGCATCGATGACCACTTGGGGTTTTTGGGTAGTCGCGGCGTTGTCCAGGTAGACCAACGGATGGTCATTCACCTGCTGATCCAGGGTTGGAAAATCTGCGCGCAGGGCATACGCATCGAGCGCTGTCGGGTTTTGGTTAAGCGCAGCCGAATTCATCAGGACTCAGATTCTGGGATCTGCTCCGATGAAAGGCGCTGCACTGCTTGCGCTTCGAGATAGGAGCGCAGTGCCGGGAGTTCAATACGGTTGAGCACGTCAGCTGCAAAAGACTGGGTCAACATCCGCCGGGCCGCTTGACGGTCGATGCCGCGGGACATCAGGTAGAACACCGCGGTTTCGTCCAGTTGTCCAACCGTCGCACCATGGGCACATTTGACGTCATCAGCATAAATCTCCAGCTGCGGCTTGGTATCGATTTCCGCATCGGCGGAGAGCAGCAGGTTCTGGTTGTTTTGCACCGAATCGGTTTTCTGCGCGCCCGGCTGCACCACGATACGACCATGAAATACAGCGTGGCCACGGTCACCCAGAACGCCCTTATAGTGTTCGCGGCTGACGCAATGAGGCGCGTTGTGCGTAATGTGTGTGTGGTTATCAACGTGGCTGCGACCAAAAGCCAGGTACAAGCCATCAAGACTCGCGAAACCGTCCTCGTCATCCAGATTGACCAGAGCGTCATTGCGCACCAGGGCGCCACTCATCGTCACTGTCGTTGCTTGGAGTCGGGCCGAGCGACCCAGTCGAGCAAACATACCGCCCACATGAAATCCACGTGGGGCCACCTGCTGTACGCCCTGGTAGTTGAGGGACGCATTGTCAGCGAGGATCAGCTCTGAAACCGAATTGCTTAATAATCTTTCGTCGGCCAGTGAGACATGGCGCTCGATAACCGTAGCCTGACTACCTGCGCCCATGACCACCAGATTTCGCGGCAGGCTGAGAAAACCCTCACCGCTACAGCCTGAGATGAAGAGTAGTTCTATGGGCTTGTCGACCCGGGTATCCGGGGCGATCTCAATGAGCGCGCCATCGCCGATAAATGCCGAATTCATGGCAATAAAGCCATGCGGGGTCTGCCCAAGCGCGCTGCCGAGCAGGGCGGCTATACGTTGTGGCTCGCTCCCCAGCGACTGGCCAAGGCCTGATATCTGTACACCCTTGGGCAGGTCATCGAGCAGCGACAGTTCTGGCTGCCAAAACCCATCAGCAAATACTAGCCGCCAGGCATCGAGACCATCGATTGTCGTTTGACTGACAAACTCGCGTGGACACGGCGCGCCAGCGACGGCTGGGGTAAACGCAGCGCGCGTAATCGCCCGGGTCGAGGTGTATTTCCAGTCCTCGTCACTCTGACTGGGCAAGCCAAGCTGGGAGAGAGACTCCAGTGCCTGCGCCCGACTGGCATCAAGCGATGGCGTTCCAAAGGCCGGCAGTGCCGGCGCCTGTTCGCGCTGGGCCGCCACATAGGCCGCAACATTTGCTGTCCCTTCGCTCACGCTGCCGAGACCGTGCTGGAATCCGACTCAACCCAGCCGTAACCTTGTGCTTCGAGCTCGAGTGCGAGACCCTTGTCTCCAGAGCGCACAATGCGCCCCCCGGCTAGCACGTGCACCCGGTCGGGTACGATGTAGTCAAGCAGCCGCTGGTAATGCGTCACCAGGATCACCGAGCGATCCGGGCTACGCAGCGCGTTGACGCCACCGGCTACGACTTTCAGCGCATCAATATCTAATCCTGAATCGGTTTCATCGAGTACTGCAAGACGTGGTTCAAGCATCGCCATCTGGAAGATCTCGTTGCGCTTTTTCTCGCCTCCGGAAAAGCCTTCGTTAACCGAGCGGTATAGGAATTCTTCTTTCATCTGCAGCAACTTGAGCTTCTCGCGCACCAGTTTCAGAAAATCCATGGCATCCAGTTTTTCCTCGCCACGGTGCTGGCGCGTCGCGTTGACCGCCTCCTTGAGCAGGTACACATTGGCAACTCCAGGGATTTCCACCGGATACTGAAAAGCGAGGAAAACCCCCTCACGGGCACGCTTCTCCGGTGCCAGCGACAACAGGTCCTGGCCGAGAAAACTGACCGATCCGCCAGTCACCTGGTAACCCTCGCGGCCAGCAATCACATTGGCCAGGGTACTTTTGCCTGAGCCATTGGGCCCCATGATGGCATGCACCTCACCGGGTCCGACCTCAAGGTCCAAACCATTGAGTATCGTCTTTCCATCGACCGTTACGGTCAGCTTGCTTATCTTCAACATATGATCGTCAGGTGCTCCAGTATCTGGGTTTGGGGGTTGTGCTGTGCAGGCCCGGACTGTGCCCGGCGCAATCCGCGTTAGCCATGTTGTGGCCGAAAAAATCCTATATGGGGTCAGCCAACGGAACCTTCCAGGCTGATGCTGAGAAGTTTTTGTGCCTCGACCGCGAATTCCATCGGTAATTCACGAAACACTTCTTTGCAAAAGCCGTTCACGATCAGCGACACAGCGTCTTCTTCTGAAAGACCTCGCTGGCGACAGTAAAACAGCTGATCCTCGCCGATCTTGGAAGTTGTCGCTTCATGCTCGACCGTGGCTGTTGGGTTTTTTACTTCGAGATAAGGAAAAGTATGTGCGCCGCAACGATCTCCCATCAGCAACGAGTCACACTGAGAATAGTTACGCGCATTCTCGGCACCCTTTAGCACCTTGACCAGACCGCGGTAGGCATTCTGTCCACGCCCGGCAGAGATGCCCTTGGAGATAATGGTGCTGGAGGTATTGCGGCCGATGTGCACCATCTTGGTTCCGGTGTCCGCCTGTTGGCAGTGATTGGTCAAAGCCACAGAGTAGAACTCACCGACTGAAGAATCGCCTTCAAGCAGAACGCTGGGGTATTTCCAGGTAATAGCCGAACCGGTTTCGACCTGGGTCCAGGAGATCTTGGCATTGTCTCCACGACACACGCCACGTTTGGTTACAAAGTTGTAGATCCCACCACGACCTTCCTCGTCACCCGGATACCAGTTCTGAACTGTGGAATATTTGATTTGAGCGTCCTTAAGTGCCACCAGCTCGACCACGGCTGCGTGCAACTGGTTTTCATCGCGCATCGGTGCTGTGCAGCCTTCGAGGTAACTCACGTAGCTGCCCTCGTCCGCGATAATCAGGGTGCGCTCGAACTGACCCGTATTGAGCGCATTGATCCGAAAATACGTGGACAGTTCCATCGGGCAGCGCACGCCCTTGGGTATATAGACGAAAGAGCCTTCAGTGAAAACAGCCGAGTTCAAAGCAGCATAGAAATTGTCTGCCGAGGGGACCACTGAGCCCAAATACTGGCGGACCAGCTCTGGGTGGTTTGCCAACGCCTCGGACAAAGGGCAGAAAATGACCCCGATTTTGGCCAACTTATCCTTAAAGGTGGTCGCGACCGACACACTGTCGAACACCGCATCGACCGCAATTCCGGACAGAGCCTTTTGCTCCTCCAGCGGGATGCCCAGCTTGTCGTAGGTCTCCAACAATTTAGGATCTATTTCGTCGAGACTCTTGGGTCGATCCGCATCACTCTTGGGCGCCGAGTAGTAACTAATCGCCTGGAAGTCTATGGGGGCATGGCGAACCTGGGCCCAGTTGGGCTGCTTCATGTTCTGCCAACGGCGAAAAGCGTCCAGTCGCCACTCAAGAACGAAGTCGGGCTCATCTTTTTTGGCGGAAAGAAAACGAATGACGTCTTCATCCAGGCCGGGCGGCAAGGTATCGGCTTCGATGTCTGTGACAAAGCCTTCCTTGTACTCACGACCAACCAGTTCATCCAGGTCTGCCACTGGCATATTCATTGTGTTTCCTTGATTACAGTTTGAGGTTAATTCAATTGCGACTGGTCAACGAACTTGCCTCGACCACCACAGTCTTCAAGCGACCTGAACGCAGACCCTGACGCACCACTTCTTGGCGTTCGGCAACCTCGAGCACTTCTGGTCGTCGCACCAGATCACCCAGTGAAATACCATCCAGGAAATCGAATATTTTGACACTGAGCTCAGCCCACAGCTCGTGGGT
>CAUZJT010000121.1:0-8120 GCA_963580215.1 Gammaproteobacteria bacterium | reverse complement strand
CATGCCATGTTTGAAGAGACCCTGATCCAGTTTTCCACACAGCTACGCGATGGCCCAGCGCAGTGGTTTTCAGAAAGTGTCGCTACTTTCGGCCTGGTTGCCACGATCCTGGCGACTCGGCGCTGGCGGCCTGAAGCTGTACCGAGCGCCGTTGGGCTGTTTATCATGGCCGCGTACTGGTTTACCGCCTCCACTTCCTTTGCCAACCCGGCAGTGACCATCGCCAGAAGCCTGACCGATACTTTCAGTGGAATCTTACCGGCGAACATGCCAACCTTTATTGCGGCCCAGTTGGCCGGAGCGGTAATCGCAACTGTAGTGATCAGTTGGCTGCTGCGCTCTAATTTATCGAGTGCAGACTCGGATGAGGGCTAAACCCGTCAGTTGGCCATTAACAGACGCAGTCGATTGCCCACTCGCTCGGAAAGGTCTGCAAGAGTTGCGATCTGACGAATGACCTGGTGCCAAAAGATTGTGGCAACACCAAGTTCTCCCTCTATTGAAAACAGTTTACGCGCGGCTTTATCCAATAGAGCATCCGTTTCGGTCTCGAGACGACCCAATTCAGAGATCATCTCGTCGACGCGTGCAACCTCCGCATCACCAAAACCTGTCTCCACGAGTTCATCCAATTCATCAATGATACGCTGGCCCTGCTCACAGGCCACTACCACCCGGTTGGCCAGTGACAATACCGGCTCTTTCAGTGCATCGGGCAGGTGCATGCTGCGCTGATCCGCCAGTTCGGCAATATCCTGGGCAACATCGGCGATCGAATCCTGGTAATCGAGAATTTCCAGTATCGTACGGCGATCCAGGGCCATCATGAAACGCCTGGGGGTATGGGATCGAATCTCATGCTTGATCTGATCCGCCTCATGTTCCAATCGATCTATCTTTGCACGGCAATCTCGAATCGAGTCATTATCCCCTACGGCCATTGCCTCGAGTAAGGGAACCACCTCACGGGCGCAGAGGACCGCGACCTGCATATGTTTTTGCATTGGCGCAATCGGCGATCGCCCCACCAGTTGATCTATCCAAGCCATGAATATCTCCTAAGGAGTTAACAAACCTCTGAAAAAATAATAAAAGAATACCGATAACCCTGCGGCAATTGGCAGAGTGGCTACCCATGATGCAATGATTTTTCCGACTACGCGCAAATCCAGCGCGCCGATCCCACGCGCAAGGCCCACACCCAGTACAGCACCAACCAGGGTATGTGTTGTGGATATCGGAAGGCCCATTATCGAGGCCAACACGATGGTCGTTGCTGCCGACAGTTCGGCTGCAAAACCACGACTCGGCGTTAGTTCGGTAATCCGCTTGCCCACGGTCTCCATCACCCGGTAGCCCCACGTACTCAATCCAACCACTATTCCGATGCCACCAATCGCAAGCATCCAAGGTTCAACGGGCGCTTTGCTCGCAAGATCCATACCCCGTACCGCATGCGCCACGGCTGCCAGCGGTCCTATTGAGTTGGCAACATCATTGGAGCCATGGGCGAAAGCAATTGCGCAGGCCGTTAGAATCTGGAGAATTACGAAAATACGCTCTACTTGGCTAAATCGGTGTTTTTTATCTACCGGCCCCAGATGTACCCTGCGGATAAAAAATACACCCAGTCCAGCTCCTACGACGCCCAAACCTATCGAACCGATCAATGCCTGGGTGAGATTGAGGTCTAGCTTCAAAGGCTTGAGGCCCTTGAAAAGCGTCACGAGACCGATAATAAAAAACACGAAAAAGAAAAATAACGGACCAAGCTTTCGAATCTGCGCAACCGGATCTTTGGTATCAAGAACCTTGGATCGGGTGATCTGGAAAATAACAAATGCAATGACACCCGCCAACAGTGGTGAGGTCAGCCAGGACAATACGATCTGCATGATCTTCCCCCACCTCACTGCATCAAACCCAATAGCCACCGTACCAAATCCGACAATGGCGCCAACGATCGAGTGCGTGGTTGACACAGGTAAGCCGAACCGGGTGGCACCGACCAACAAGGTACCCGCCGATGCTAGAGACGCCAACATCCCATAAATAAGCTGATCCCGACTTATCATGCCAAGATCAAGCATCCCGTTGCGTACCGTATCAGTCACGTGTCCACCGGCAAAAAACGCGCCGCAAAATTCAAAAATACCAGCAACCAGGATCGCACCCCAAACTGTGAGCGCCCCTGAGCCAACACTGGTACCCATCGCGTTGGCAACATCGTTGGCGCCGATAGCCCATGCCATGTACAGGGCGAGGAAGGCAGCTACCCAGAGCGCGGGGGGGACATTCGAGAAAAAGGACATTGAGTCAACCTATATTCAGCACTAACCCTGAGAATTCATGGGTACAGTGAAACTATTCCGTTACAAAATAAAGCGTACCATCTGACGCACGACGAAATCATTGGCACCGGCCATTACCGTCGGAATTACTCCGGCGCGCCCCGTTTGGGCAGATTCAGGTCGCAGTGTCATTTCAGCACTATTTTATTACAACCCAGGATGTAGAAATGTCAGTCCGATAAAGAAAAAATGGGTAATACGGGTTCGGCATTAATGAGAATCCTGAAAAATCGGCTCTAGTTGTCTTAGATTCAATAATTAACCGGGCTATTTCTTTTCCAGAGTCTTCACCCGTTTGGTAAGGTCGTCCAGTTGGCGAAAACGCACCACCGCTTTGCGCCACTCAGCCGTGGGCAAAAGCCCAGTACCAGAGGAATACATTCCGGGCTTGTCGATAGAGCCGGTGACCATGGCCATACCGGTCAAGTGGACGTCATCGCAGATACTCACATGATCAGCCACCCCCACAGCGCCGGCCAAGATACAACGCTTGCCAATCACTGCGCTGCCAGCAATGCCGACACACGAGGCAACAGCGCTGTCTTCCCCAATCTGGACGTTGTGAGCGATCTGCACCAGGTTGTCGATGACCACACCCTTGCTGATCACGGTATCACCGATTGCCCCTCGGTCTATCGTGGTCGCCGCACCCACTTGCACGTCATCGCCTATCGTCAGACTGCCCAGTTGAGGGATACGAACCCAGTGACCGTCTTCGTTGGTGTTGCCAAAGCCATCACTGCCAAGCACCGCGCCGCTTTTTATAAAACAACGTTTGCCAATAGACACATCCCGACTGACGGTCACATTGGCAAACAGCCGGGTACCATCACCAACGCAAGCCCCCTCACCGATCACGCAGCCAGGGCCCAGCACGACCGACTCACCGATCTTTACTCCTTCCTCGACAACGCAGTTCGGACCGACCGAGGCATCATCTGCAATCTGGGCACTAGCAGCCACAACGGCGCTGGGGTGAATCCCTGCCATCGGTGTCGGCGTATTGTCGAGCACCCGAGCCGCCCGGGCGTAACCTAAATGTGGGTTGTCGCAGACAATCGCAGGCCCATTCCAGGCATCCAGATCCTCTTCAAGCAAAATCACTGCACCCGCACGACAACGGGCAAGATCATTGCGTAACGCGGATGACACCAAGAATGTGATCTCATTTGGCCCTGCATCCTGGAGTGTGCCCAGGGTTTTAACCTCAAGGTCGGTATTTCCGTGGCATTTGCCGCCGATCTTTAGTGCAAGATCACCAAGTTTCATAAATATTCTGTTTTAGCTACTGCGATGAAAGCCAAAGAGATCAACATATCTTAATCACTTATTAATCACTCAAAGAGTGCTCGCTTAAGGTTCAGCGACAAATGTGTAATACCAGGTGCTGAATTGCGATGATAGGCCGACCTACGAACAAAACCAAGTCGTTCATATAGTCCGTTTGCGGACCGCATGGTGGACAGGGTTTCCAGCACCAAAGACTCAAAGCCGGCATTTTGTGCATTTGCGATGAGTCAAGTCATCAGTTCAGCACCGAGACCCGCGCCCCGATAATGCTCCCGGACGAAAAACCTTCTCACTTCACCTGATTTATCGTCAAGACGACGGAGTGCGATGCACCCTGCTGCTGTCTCACCTGAGCGCGCAATCAACAGACAGCCCGGCAGAGCGTAGTATCCAGGCAAATCAGCCAGTTCAGCCTCAAAAGACTGAAAACAGTACTGTGTATCAATTGATGTCTCGTATTCCTGAATTAGCACACGTACCAGCGGCAGGTCGCCAGCTGTAGCTTGTCGAATTTGGATGGGATGCTGGCCAGGCATTAACATTGCACCAAGTCTAGGTGATCTGCTGCGCCATCTCCAGAAGCGGTTCTTTGAGTCGCGATACAATCGCAGGAAGTTTGAGAAATTCGATGGAGACGACGATGAGACTTAAGAATAAGGTGGCCGTTGTCACGGTGCAGCGCAGGGCATCGGCCTGGGTGTAGCACAATGTTTTGCCGCTGAGGGTGTGCGAGTCATGACGCTCGATATCAACGAGCAGGTTGGCAGTAACGCCCTAACCAGCGTAGCTGGGGCAAGTTTTTCTGCTGCGACATATCCGACAAGACTGCAGTAGACGCAACCATCGCAGACATCATCGCCGATGCCGGGAAGGTTGACATCTGTGTCAATAATGCGGGGATCCTGCGCTCGGGTGATGCGCTGGAAATCAGTGAAGAAGATTTCGACGCCGTGCTCTCGGTCAATCTCAAGGGTGCCTTTCTGGTGAGCCAGGCAGTCGGTCGCCACATGGTAGTCGGGGGCAGCGGCAGCATCATTAATATGTCTGCGGTAAACGGGGTTATGACTATTTCCAATATTCTTCCTTATAACGTTTCCAAGGGTGGTCTCGACCAGTTGACCCGAGTGATGGCTGTGGCGCTCGCGGACAAGAGTGTGCGGGTAAACGCCATTGGCCCCGGCAGTATCCTGACCAAAATGCTGGAGCAAGTGATGAGCGACGACACAAAACGCCGCGCGATCCTGTCGCGCACGCCAATGGGTCGTTGTGGCAGTGTCGACGAAATCGCCCAGGTTGCGACTTTTCTGGCAAGCAACGATTCCTCCTACATCACCGGACAGTGCATCTATGCCGATGGCGGACGGCTTGCACTGAATTACACAGTACCCATAGCCGACTAACCTGCGAACAACCAAGAACCGAGACTAAGCCTCAGTTCGGCTGAGCTCATGTACAGCGTCCACCAGCACCTTGACCTGATCCGGATCGACCCCTGGCGTCACCCCATGGCCAAGGTTGAACACGTGGCCGGGACCGGGGCCAAAATCTTCCAGCACGTCAGCCACCGCCGCACGGACCCTGTCGGGTGACGCGTAAAGTATGGCTGGATCCAGATTGCCCTGCAGGGCGACCCGATCCTGCACCTGGTGCCGAGCTTGACGCAAAGAACTCGTCCAATCGCAACCTAATGCGTCACAGCCGGTTGCTGCCATTCGCGCCAACCACTGGCCTCCCCCTTTGGTAAACACAATAATCGGTAAATCCGATGCAATCGGATCAGCGCGCAGGTACTGAATAATCTGTTCCATGGGCTCAAGGGAAAAATGCCGATAGTCCGCGTGGGCCAACACCCCACCCCAGGTATCAAAGATCATCAACACCTGGGCGCCGGCGTGGGCCTGAGCCGCCAGATAAATCGAGACCGAATCGCTCAGCACCTTCAAAAGCTGGTGCGCCGTTGCTGGGGCGTCATAAACCATCTGCTTTATGCGGGCAAAATCTCGGCTGCTCTGGCCCTCTACCATATAAGTGGCCAAGGTCCAGGGGCTGCCTGAAAAGCCGATCAGCGGCACCCGACCCGCCAATTCGTGTCGAATCAGCCGCACGGCTTCTATCACATAGCTCAGATCATCTTCAGGATCCGGCACACCCAGGGCTGCGACATCAGCGGCTGTCCGTATCGGACGGGCAAAACGGGGGCCTTCGCCCTCATGCACGCTCAGACCCAAACCCATGGCATCCGGTATGGTCAGGATATCTGAAAAAAGAATGGCTGCATCCAGATCAAAACGGGCCAATGGCTGTAGCGTGACCTCACAGGCCAACTCCGGCGTCTGACACAGTGTCAGAAAATCCCCAGCCCGCTGACGGGTCGCCCGGTACTCAGGCAGGTAGCGTCCGGCCTGGCGCATGATCCATACGGGCGTGTAGTCCACGCTTTGCCGACGTAACGCACGTATCAGCCGATCATTCTTCAATGCTTCCATCAACCGACAGAGCGCCCCAGTGCGCTCGCAATCTCATTCTGAATTACTCTGGCCGCCTCCCGAGGGTTGCCCGCATCACGCACGGGCCGGCCGACGACCAGATAATCGGCTCCATCGCGCAGTGCCTGTGTTGGTGTGACGGTACGCTTCTGGTCATCATCCTGGCGTACCGGGCGAATACCTGGCGTCACAATCAATCCATCGTCTCCCAATGTCTTGCGCAGCATCGCTGCCTCCTGGCCAGACGCGACGACACCTGCGCAGCCTAGCGCGACAGCTCGCTGCGCCCGGGAGCGCACCAACGCCGGGATATCACAATCAAAACCCAGGTCCCGCATATCGGCCGCATCCAGGCTCGTCAATACAGTTACGGCGAGAATGCCAACCTCGCCTGCGGCCTCGGCCGCTGCACGCATCATGGCATCGTTCCCGTGCACGGTCGCAAAACTCACCTGCCGGCCACGCAACTGACTCACAGCACGGGCAACCGTCGCCGGCACGTCAAAAAACTTAAGATCAACAAAAACCTGCTTACCCCGTCTGGTCAACCAGTCCACCATGGCAAAACCATCGTCGCCGGTGAATAACTCCAGTCCTACTTTATAGAAACTGACCGTATCGCCAAGGTCTTCGACCAAGCCCCGCGCTTGGGCACCGGTTGGAACATCCAGCGCGATAATCAGCCGCTTGGCAGCAGGAATGTTCGCTCGACTCATATCCGCACCGGCTCAGGCTGCCGCTTTGGGTTGAGACAAACCCGCGAGATAAACACCCACCGACCTGGCAACCTCGCGACCCTCCTGGATCGCCCAGACCACCAGCGATTGGCCACGACGACAATCCCCAGCCGCGAAAACACTTGACTCTTCGCACTGGTAGCCCGGAGGCAACGCAAGTAAATTTGATCTGGCATCACGCTCAAAGCCCAACTCTTTCGCAAGCGTAACCTCAGGCCCAGTAAAACCCATTGACAGAAAAACCAGATCACAAGGCCAGGTATGCTCAGAGCCGGCCACCTCACTGAACGGTGCATGGTCCGAGGGCTTATCCCAGTCGACGGTGACAGTGCAGATCCCGGACACACGTCCATGATCGTCACAGATAAAAGCCTTGGACAATAGATTGTAGGTTCGCGGGTCGTCGCCAAATCGATGTTGAGCTTCAGTATGAGCATAGTCGCTGCGCAGGATAAGCGGCCACTGCGGCCAGGGGTTATCCTCAGCCCGCTCAGCGGGTGGCTGAGCAAGTAACTCGAAGTTTACGATGCTTTCACATCCCTGTCGCAGTGCGGTACCGATACAGTCGGCACCAGTATCCCCTCCGCCAATAACTACAACCTGGCGGCCCGCTGCAGAAATTGCGGTATCAGTGTGATCCAAGAATGCCCGGGTACTGCGGGTCAGGTAGTCCATAGCAAAGTGGATGCCCTGATATTCTCGACCGGGAATGGGAAGATCACGCGGAATTGTCGCCCCAACCGCGAGAACTACGGCATCATAGTGTTCCAGCAGTTCCTGGGCTGGCAAATGGCACGGTTTCTTGTTGTGCTCGACCTTGAGCCCCGGGACATGGCTACCCGGCAAAGCAACACTCCCACCCACACTGGTGCCGGTAATAAAGCTCACACCCGCGCCCCGCAATAGATCTACCCGCCGCTGCACCACGTCTTTGTCCAATTTCATGTTCGGGATACCATACATCAACAAGCCGCCAATCCGGTCAGCACGTTCATAAACCGTTACCTGGTGCCCCGCCTGATTCAGTTCATCCGCTGCAGCGAGGCCCGCTGGCCCTGAACCGACGATAGCCACATGGTAGCCACTACGCACTGTCGGCCCTGCTGAACTGATCCAGCCTTCGGCAAACCCGCGATCGACAATCGCCTGTTCAATATTCTTTATGGTGACTGCCGGCTCAGTGATACCCAGGACACAGGCACCTTCACAAGGAGCGGGGCAAACACGGCCCGTAAATTCGGGAAAGTTGTTGGTGG
>CAUZJT010000120.1:0-8298 GCA_963580215.1 Gammaproteobacteria bacterium | reverse complement strand
GAAAAGGGCAGCAGGCCTTAAAATCTTTGCCGCCCTTTTTCAAAGGAACGCGCTGGTCTATCACCTCGACGATGTCGATGCGCGCGAGCAGTTCGTCAATAAATTCCCGGGGAATCTTGCCACTCATCGTCTCTTCATGCCTCATTGATCAGTAGGATATTATCATTCAGGTTTTCCCAACCTTATTTCTTGAGCCGTAGCCTTTCACCCGGGTAAACTCCTCGGTCTGTGAGGTGAAGCGGCCCAGGGAGATTTAAAGATGAGTACTATTTCAACCCAAGCCACGCCTTTGCCTGAAAGCCGACGTACCCCTCCCAACCCCGCTGTGGCGTTCTGGTTGCTGGCATGCTGCGCTCTGGTTTTCTGCATGGTGGTCCTGGGGGGCGTGACTCGCCTAACCGACTCTGGCCTATCGATGGTGCGATGGGAACCCGTATCTGGGATACTGCCTCCCCTCAGCCAGAGTGCTTGGGAAGATGAATTTGATCATTACCGCGAGTATCCAGAGTACCGCAAGGTCAATACTGGAATATCGCTGGCCGAGTTCAAAACCATTTTCTACTTTGAGTACGCTCACCGGGTACTGGGCCGGGCCATCGGCCTGGTGTTCGCACTGGGGTTTGTCTATTTTCTCTGGCGACGGCGCTTGCCGCCAGCACTGGCACCGCATCTCATCGTCATGTTCGCTCTGGGAGGACTGCAGGGACTGCTCGGGTGGTACATGGTGAAAAGCGGACTGATCGACGTGCCACAGGTTAGCCAGTATCGCCTGGTGGCCCATCTTGGTGCCGCCATTTTGATCTACCTTTATATGCTCTGGGTAGCATTCGGCCTGCTTGAGCATCGCCCGGCACCTGTGGTATCGACTACTATTCGCCGTGCAGCCAGGGGTCTCGGATTGCTGGCATTGATCACGGTGTTGTCGGGTGGTTTCGTTGCTGGCCTCAAAGCCGGACACGCATTCAATACCTTCCCCCTGATGGCGGGCCAATGGATTCCGCCGGGTTATATCGTGCTTGATCCTGTGTGGCGCAACTTCTTTGAGAACATACCCACTGTGCAGTTCAATCATCGACTGCTGGCGATCTCCACCTTCGTTCTGGCACTCGTTTTGGCTTTTCGGATCGTTCGCGATCCGCAGTTAGAAGGTCAGCGTGGGCTGGCACTATTACTGGCAGGGGTCGCGACGGTGCAGGTGGCACTAGGTATCAGTACACTGCTGATGCACGTGCCGGTAGTTCTGGCGGCAGCCCATCAGGGTATGGCGCTCGGGTTACTCAGCGTCATACTGTACCTAATCTTTAAGTTGCGGCATTCGGTTGGCCGCTGAGGATGGCTAAAGGGGTCTTAGGCCGAGAGTTTCTGTTTGATAGTATTACTGACGGCGCCCATATCAGCGCGGCCCTGAATACGGGGTTTGAGCCAGCCCATGACTTTACCCATATCGCGCACGCTTTGTGCATCGGTTTCAATCAGAGCCTTATTGATCAATTCGGCAAGTTCACCTTCGGCGAGTTGTTCCGGTAGGTAGGTTTCCAGCACCGCCAGCATGGCAGCTTCTTTTTGAACCAGATCGTCTCGCGCTCCTTTTTCAAATTGGGCAATAGAATCGCGCCCTTGCTTGATCATTTTCTGGATCACTGCCAGGACTTCTTCATCGCCAAGTTCGACACGCTCATCGATTTCGCGACGCTGAATAGCCGCGCGCAGCAGGCGAATAGCGTCAAGCCGTACGGATTCCCTGGCACGCATCGCCTCTTTCATCTCGGCGACGATGCGCTCTTTGAGCGTGGTCACAAAAACTGGGGATTAACTAGGGCGTAGGGGAGGCAGACTTAGTGAGCGCGCATCCGCGAGGGGTTCTGACGAGCCAGGCGCTTTTTTTCACGCTTCTCGGCGGCCGCGCCGTCACGTTTGCGTACGGTAGTTGGTTTCTCGTAGTGCTCGCGACTGCGTGATTCGGTAAAGACACCGGCCTTTTCGCAGGCGCGGCGGAAACGTCGTAGGGCGACGTCAAACGGCTCATCCGGCCGAACTTTCACTGAAGGCATAGACTGCTCTCCGGGCAATCAAAAAGGTCGCGTATTCTACTCAGAAAATGCGCAAAAGTACATGCTATACCTTGATCTTGTGGGTGCATGCTAGACGGAGAAATTTTCATCAAAGGATTCCCGACCTTCTACCACCGGCAAGCTGAGTGCATTACCCCAGTGTCCCCGGCCACCGTTGTACAGGCGAACATCCGGGTAGTCCAGGTGTTTCAGCTGTATATGCAAGGCTCATACGAAAGCCGTCATGGCAGTAGGCGTAAATGGTTTGCTCCGGCGGGACTGCGCTATATACCGTGGTTAGGGCCTCGTCATCCAGTGGACAACCTCAAGCCAGGGATAGAGATTGGGCCATAAGCGGGGCACTCCTTCGAAATGGGGCTTAGTAAAAAGATCAAGCGTAGGTCGATATAATTCACATCTTTAAGAAATCGTATTTTACGCAAGATTATTCAGGCTTTGTGCCTGTGAGGTATCACATTGCTGGTTCTGGGTATAGAAACGTCTTGTGACGATACTGGCGCTGCGGTTTTTGATACCGAGTGGGGCCTGCGTTCCCACGCTTTGGCGTCGCAGGTTGAAATTCACGCCCCTTACGGTGGCGTAGTGCCCGAGCTTGCGGCTCGAGACCATGTACGTGTGCTGATGCCGCTAGTGCGCCAGGTTCTAAAAACAGCGGCTGTGGCCGGGGGGGATATCGATGGGATAGCCTACACCGCTGGGCCGGGCCTTACCGGGGCATTATTGGTGGGCGCCTCACTTGGACGCGCCCTGGCTTGGGCTTGGCAGGTTCCATCTGTAGGCGTTCATCACATGGAAGGTCACCTGTTGGCGCCGATGCTTGAAGACGAGCCTCCGACTTTCCCGTTTGTTGCGCTATTGGTATCAGGAGGGCACACCTTGCTGGTGGACGTCCTGGGTGTCGGCCGTTATCGGCTTTTGGGCAGTACTTTGGATGATGCAGTGGGCGAGGCCTTTGATAAGACGGCGAAACTGCTGGGGCTGAGTTATCCCGGCGGCCCAGCTATCGCTGCAGTTGCTCGCAACGGTGATTCGACCCGTTGGCGTTTCCCCCGGCCTATGATAGACCGTCCTGGATTGGATTTTAGTTTTAGTGGTCTAAAGACCTATACCCGAAACGCGGTACCCGAAGGAGGGTTGGATGAACAGACTATTGCCGATATTGCGTGCGCATTCCAGGATGCCGCGGTCGATACGTTGGTAATCAAGAGTCGGCGGGCTCTGGAACAGACCGGCCGGTGCCGACTGGTGGTCGCCGGCGGGGTAGGCGCGAACGAAGAGTTACGCCAGCGCCTAAAGGCGATGACAATGGCTTGCAACAAGACGGTTTATTATCCTCGGCTCGAGTTCTGTACCGATAACGGCGCCATGATCGCTTACGCTGGCAGCCTCAGGTTGCAGGCCGGCCAGCATGAGGGGCTGGATTTTTCTGTACGCGCGCGATGGAGTCTCGCTGACCTTCCCGATCTGAAAAAGGGCGCTGTCTAGTTTTTCTGGCCGATACGTGACTCGGTTCCATTGACCAGTTGGCGAACATTCTGGCGGTGGCGCCACACCAGGATGAGGGCCAGTATCGAGGCAAGCGTTGCATAGGCTGGTTCTTCAGTAATCCACCAGGTATACGCTGGTGCGCTTACCGCACTGACAAGTGCTGCTAGCGACGAGTAACGGAATATGGCAGCCATGCCTAGCCAGGTTAGGGCCAGGGCGAGGGCCAGTAGCGGATTGATGGCGCCAAAAATGCCCAGCGCAGTTGCTACGCCCTTGCCACCCTTAAAAGCGAAAAAGACTGGAAACAGGTGCCCCACAAAAGCCCCGCCGCCAGCCAGGCTGATAATTAGCGGCTCACCGGACCACCAGTACGCGGTCAGCACCGGCAATATGCCTTTGAGAACATCGCCTGCAAGGGTGAGTACTGCTGCTGGCTTGTTGCCAAGACGCAGGACATTAGTGGCACCCGGGTTACCGGAGCCCTCGCTGCGTGGGTCAGGCAGATGCATCAGTCGCGAGACCAGCACAGCGCTTGATATAGATCCCATCAGGTATCCGGCAAGTGAGAAAATCAAGTATTCCATTTCAGCAGATTACATTTGGGTTTGGTTCAATACTGACTAAAGTATAAACTGCGGTTGGATACAGCCGGCTGACAAGAGGAACGCATTGGATACGATTTTTGTACATGGCCTAGTGGTTGAATGCGTGATCGGGGTTTGGGAGTGGGAGCGACAGATCACTCAGAAACTGATTATTGATCTGGATATGGACTGGGATATCAAGGCAGCAGTAGCCAGCGATGCGCTTGAGGATACCCTGAGCTATAAGGACGTCGCCAAACGGGTGAGCACCTATGTACGCAACGCCGAGGCGAACTTGGTAGAAACCCTCGCTGATGGTATCGCGACACTATTATCTGAGGAGTTCGGTGTAAAGTGGTGTCGCGTACGTATTAACAAGCGTGGTGCAGTGACTGGGGCAGGTGATGTCGGCGTTGAGATCGAGCGTGGCAGTCGCTGAATGTGGCCGGTTGTTGTCAGTCTGGGGAGTAATATCGAGCGCGAAACCAATCTTCGCATTGCAGTAACCCACCTGCGGACTTTTTACCCTGGAATATTTTTCTCGCCAGTATTCAAAAGCGATGCCGTTGGTTTTAACGGACCGTACTTTTTAAATCTGGTTGGGGTATTTGACAGTGATCATCCGGCTCATATGTTGGTGGAGCAATTACATGATGTTGAGGCCGGTCAGGGTCGCCAGCGCACCAAGGACAACCTGACCTCGCGGCCGATCGATATCGATCTGTTGTTATATGGCGACAGCGTCCTTTATGACCAGGGTATGGATGTGCCGCGTCGGGAGATACTCAAGTACGCTCACGTGCTCAAGCCGCTCAGTCTGGCGCTTCCCGATACCTGCCATCCTGTCAGTGGGCGCAGTTATCACGAGTTATGGCGCGCGATGTCGGCATGTCAGGAGAAGTTGCTCGAACTGACTGACCTGGAACTGTGAGCCGAGAAAAGGTCAGAGTACTGCCGAGCGGCCACCATCTACATTAATTACCTGGCCGGTGATAAAGGGTGCATCCCGGAGCAGGAAACACACGGTACGTGCGATATCTTCGGGGCTACCCAGCCGTCGCAGTGGCGTACGCTGCACGATCTCATCTTGATTTTCATCGGATATTCCTGTTTCGGGCCAAAGTACAGCACCAGGTGCGATGGCGTTGACTCTAATATCCGGGCCGAGGTCGCGCGCAAGCGAGCGCGTCAGGGAAATCAATCCGGCCTTGGCTGCCGAGTAGATCGGATGCTGTACCAACGGCCTTTTTGCATAAATATCTGCTAGGTTAATGATGGCACCATTGTGCCTGGCCAGCATCGGCGCGCATGCCTGTGCCAGGAAGAACGGAGCTTTGAGATTGATTGCAAACAAATCGTCCCATTGGGCCTCAGTCGCCCTATCCACCGGGGTCGGATAAAAAGCCGAGGCGTTGTTGATAAGGGCATCGAGACGACCAAAGGCCTGGTGGGCGCATTGCGCCAGTGTTTTGCAAGCACCCGAGTTTGTCAGATCGGCCTGACACAGCGTGACCGATCCTGGGCGGTGTGCGTGCAGTTCTTCTTGCAAAGCCAAGGCGGCGTCAGCGCTGTGGCGATAGTGAATAATTACATCCAGGCCTGTCGCATGCAGCACGCGGGCGATTGCTGCGCCGATGCGACGCGCTCCGCCCGTGATCAGCACGGCCTTTGTATCGAGAGAATTTTCAGACCTACTCATAAGCGATGTCTATTGTGTGGATTTTTTAAAACTTCTAATGAAAGTCTACCGCTTGTGTGGTGAGGTCAACGTCGTTGACACACCATTTATTGGCCAAACTGAAGTTATTCGCACGACTTTGACAGAAGTTCTGTCTGTCTGTCTAATCAAACTCCTTTAGGTGCGTTTTGGGTGGATTAGCCGTTATGTGATGTATAAACCGGCGCCTCACTTGGTTCGCTCGATCGCACGAGTTAATGTTGAAAGATCAGGCCTCAATTTTTCCAAGGAGAAAAAGGAAATCGTAGTTGTATGGTGCATAAATAGATGAAAGAGTCGACGTTGGGTAGCCATGATAAAACACGAAATTCGATTTGGCCGGACCTGGACCCGGCCGCTCTGTTACACAGCGCCGCCGTTTCTAGATATCTCCGTGAGTTGATCAGATCGGCCGGTGGCGTGCTGCCTTTTGACCAATACATGGAAGCCGCCTTGTATGCGCCGGGCCTGGGTTATTACGCAGCCGGCGCTCGAAAATTTGGTGAAGACGGTGATTTTGTTACCGCGCCAGAGATGGGCGAATTATTCGGGCATTGCCTGGCTCGTGAGGCAGAGCAGATTCTCGCAGCGATCCCTGATGCGGTGGTGCTTGAATTCGGTGCCGGCAGCGGGGCGCTTGCCGAGACATTGATCACCGCGCTGGCTCAAAGTGACCAGCTGCCCTCACAGTACAACATCGTGGAGATCAGCCCCGATCTGCGCCAGCGCCAGCACGAGCGGTTGACCCCTTTATGCAAGCGGTACGGGATAACACTGCAGTGGCAGGAGTCATTACCCCAATCACCTTTTAATGGACTGATTCTGGCCAATGAAGTGGTGGATGCCTTTCCGGTAACCCGGTTTCGCGTTAAAGGCGGCCAGCTTCAACGGGCGGGAGTGCGTTTGGATGGAGATGCGTTTGCCTGGGATTGGATAGATGATCTGGATGCAGATGGAATGGAAGCGCAGTTAGCGCAAAGGCACCAGCTGGCCGAGGGCTATGTTACTGAGGCGTGCCCACGGGCCCATGCCTGGATCCAGGCGCTGGGGTCTTGCCTAAAGCAAGGCGTTGCTCTCATTTTTGATTACGGCTTTCCAGGTGATGAGTACTATCTGTCACAGCGTGACTGCGGGACACTGCGTTGCCACTATAGACACCGTGCGCACGGTGACCCTTTTTTGTATCCAGGGCTGCAGGATATTACCTGCCATGTGGATTTCTCGGCTCTGGCAGATGCCGGCCGTGAGGCTGGCCTGCAGTTGCTGGGCTACACCAGCCAGGAGGCCTATTTGTTGTCTTTGGGTCTGATGGAATTGGCAGCACCGCGCGACGATGATGACGAAAGAGCGATTCTGGCAAGATCTGCACAGATCAAGCATTTGGTGCTGCCGTCGCAGATGGGGGAGGCATTCAAGGTCATGGCGTTGGGTAAGGCAATGGAGCACCCTCTGACGGGATTTAACCTACGTGATCGTAGTGCCAGTCTATGATTGAACCGGCACAGGCATTCTGGGTTGCGCTTGTACAGGGCGTAACCGAGTTTTTGCCGATCTCCAGTTCTGCACACCTGGTACTGTTGCCAATCCTGGCAGATTGGCCTGATCAGGGACTGGTATTTGATGTGGCCGTGCATCTGGGAACGCTGCTCGCGGTGGTGGGTTATTTACGCAACGATCTGATCAATATCGCTGGCGGTTGGCTTCGCCAGTGGGGGAGTGCTGGCCGATCACAGAACAGCCATCTGGGGTGGTTGTTGATTATCGCCACTTTGCCGGCTGCGGCAGCAGGTGCACTGTTGGATGAGGTCGTAGAGGACTTTTTGCGAAATCCTCTGATCATCTCTGGTGCCACGATCCTCTTTGGTCTGATGCTGTGGTGGGCAGACTGCCGGGCATCTCGCCGGCGGGCCATGCAAGACCTTAACCTGAAAGATGCGCTGTTGATTGGCGCCTTTCAGGCACTGGCACTGATTCCTGGAACCTCGCGCTCGGGGATCACCATGACCGCAGGGTTAATGCTCGGCCTGTCGCGCCAGGCAGCTGCGCGTTTTTCATTTTTGATGGCGGTTCCCATCATCATTGCGGCTGGCAGTTTCAAGGGGATAACACTTGTTAAAACGTCTGAGGCGATCCAGTGGGAGATTTTTGCACTCGGCGTGGCTGTTGCGTTTGTCAGTGCCTGGGCAGTGGTGGTGTTGTTCCTGCGATTAATCTCGCAGGTGGGGATGCTGCCCTTCGTGCTCTATCGGCTGATCCTGGGTACTTGGCTGCTGATCCTGTTTTGGTAATCCGTAAGGCTAATCGGCTGTACGGTTCGCACGCACGGCACTGATTGCCTCAGTACGGCGTCGCTCGACTTCATTGCGTCTTGCGGTGCCATCAAGGTTTGAATCGGCAAGGTCGGAAAGATCAATGTTGTAAGATGCGTTGAAATAGT
>CAUZJT010000119.1:0-8397 GCA_963580215.1 Gammaproteobacteria bacterium | reverse complement strand
ATAGTTTTTGGGCGTGCTGCTGCGAAACGGGCCGAGGCGACGATCGAGGCCGATGGCGCGATACCAAGCGTGACTCAAGGCTCTGTAGATATCGCGCTTGCGCGATTCGACCGTTTGCGCCACGCACACGGTTCCGAGTCAACCGCCCAAATTCGTATCAAGATGCAAAAAGCGATGCAGTCGAACTGTGCGGTGTTTCGAAATCATGACATACTCGCAGAGGGCGCCGAGAAAATTTCTTCGCTCGCCAAAAGTTTTCAGGAAGTCGGGCTTTCGGACCGATCTATGATCTGGAATACTGATCTGGTCGAGACTCTTGAGCTCGAGAACTTGCTCAGCCAGGCTCGGGTAAGTGTCGAAAGCGCTTTAGCTCGCAAAGAGAGTCGTGGTGCTCATGCCCGTGAGGATTTCCCCGATCGCGATGACGAAAACTGGATGAAACACAGTCTAGCCCGACTTGTTGAAGGTTGTGCAACACTCCAGTACCGACCGGTGACCGTCGGTACTGGCGAATATGATGTCGATAGTATTCCACCCAAGGCGAGAGTGTATTGAGCGTGTAATGGCTGAACCCAGTTTAAAGCAAAGATCTAAAGTCGAGAAAGGGAAACGCCATAATGATGGCGACTTGATGAGCAAGCCCCAGGCGTTTGAAGTCTATCGGTGGAACCCGGACGATGACAATAACCCTAGGTTGGACCAGTATGCGGTGGATACTGCATCGTGTGGACCTATGGTTCTTGACGCACTGTTAAAAATCAAGGATGAGATTGACCCTACGCTCACCTTTCGGCGCTCTTGTCGAGAGGGTATCTGCGGCTCCTGCGCGATGAATATAAATGGGGTCAATACTCTAGCCTGTACCCAGTCGATCCAGGCATTAAAGGCACCTGTAAGAATTTACCCACTGCCGCACATGCAGGTCATCAAGGACCTGGTTCCAGATCTGTCTCATTTCTTTGCGCAATATGCTGCTCTAGAGCCCTGGTTGAAGACTTCTGAACCGGCTCCGGACTTAGAGCGGTCGCAAACGCCTGCACAGCGAAAGGCTTTGGACGGGCTTGACGAATGCATCATGTGCGCCTGTTGTTCCACAAGTTGTCCCAGTTACTGGTGGAATTCCGATCAATATCTCGGGCCAGCGAACCTGCTTCAGGCTTATCGCTGGATAGCTGACAGCCGGGATGATGCGACCGAATCCCGCCTTAATCAGCTAGACGATACCTTTGCGCTGTATCGATGCCACACCATCATGAACTGTGCCAGTGCTTGTCCAAAGGGATTAAATCCTGGTCAGGCAATTGGCAAGATCAAGTCGATGATCGCCAAAGGCAAACGATGAATCTTGGCTCCAGCCGCGCTAAACTAACGTGGCGAGCGCGTCGGGGAGCGCGCGAGCTTGACAGTCTGTTGCTGCCCTTTGTAAGGGAGTTGGGCGTTGGGCTGAGCGAGGATGCGCTCAAAACGATGGAGCAACTCCTTAGTGAGCCAGACCCAGTACTGCTCGACTGGTTTTTAGAAAGAAAAGTGCCGGCCGAGCCCCAACTCGCAGCTTTGGTTTACGATATCCTTAATTACTCAGAACAACGCCATCAGGATCAAAGGCCACCTACTGGTTTATAACCTTGGGGTAAGAGTCGTATTTTGACATAGCGCTGGATCTGTGGCGGGATAGTCCAATGTGTAGTGTAATCCTCGACTTTCTTTTCGTTGGGAAGCGCAACGCACAATAAGTTCGGAAACGAGCACCAAGTTGCGTAGTTCCAGAAGATCCTGGCTTATAGTAAAATTGCTGTAAAAATCACGTATTTCCTCATTCAGGAGTTGAAGCCGATTCGCCGCGCGTTGCAGGCGCCTTGAGGTGCGAACAATCCCCACGTAGTCCCACATAAAATGACGCAGTTCTTCCCAGTTGTGAGAAATCACCACGAGTTCGTCCGGGTCTGTCACTTTGCTCTCGTCCCATGTTGGAAGGTCAACCTGGGGGTGCTTTTGCTGATCAAGTGCGCGCGCAATGTCATCAGCTGCTCTTTTCGAGAAAACCACACACTCCAAAAGAGAGTTACTGGCTAGCCGGTTGGCCCCATGAAAGCCGGCATCAGAATTTTCACCGAGCGCATATAGACCGGCCAACTCAGTACGGCCCTGAAGGTTTGTGGTAATGCCGCCGCAGGTATAGTGTGCTGCGGGCACTACGGGAACTGGATCATGCGCCATATCGATGCCGAATGTCTGGCAGCGTTCATAGATCGCAGGAAAGTGTTTGGTAATATGATCTCGGCCTTTATGGGAGATATCTAGGTAGACACAATCGAGTCCTCCTTTCTTCATTTCATAATCAATCGCTCGTGCAACAATATCCCGGCTCGCAAGTTCTGCCCTGGCATCGTGGGCATTCATAAAGGCCGATCCATCAGGTAACACCAAAACTCCACCCTCGCCCCGGACAGCTTCAGAAATGAGAAAGCTCCCTGCATGTGGGTGAAAGAGACAAGTTGGGTGAAACTGTACGAACTCCATGTTCGACACTGAACACCCCGCGCGCCATGCCATTGCAATGCCGTCACCTGTAGAGGTGTCCGGGTTGCTGGTATACAGATACGCTTTTGAGGCGCCTCCGGTAGCAAGCACAACAATATCAGCCGAAATGGTCTCGACCTGACTCGCGGCAACATTCAGTGCATATAACCCGATAATCTGGGGGAGGGTTCCCACTCCGGTGATCAGATCTACCGCGGTATAGTTTTCCAAAACCGTGACCCGTTCAGCTGTTAGTACCTGCTCTTCGAGCGTCTTAATCACGGCTTGCCCAGTGGTATCGGCGACATGGGCAACGCGGCGGTGGGCATGACCGCCTTCGCGAGCAAGATGTAGCTGGTCGGGGATTGATTGTTTCAGATCAAAATGAACACCAGCTTGCATAAGCCAATCGATAGCATTGGGTGCTTGTTCGACCACTGTTCGAACGGTCTGTTCATCGCAAAGCCCTGCGCCGGCTACTAGCGTGTCTTGTATATGCGACTCAAAACTATCTTTGGGATCAAGTACGGCCGCAATTCCTCCTTGAGCCCACAAACTCGATCCCGATGCCAAAGCGGACTTGGTGAGAACAATGCAATCGACCCCCTGGTCCGATAGGCGTAAAGCTAGGCTGAGTCCGGCGAGCCCGCTACCGACGATTGCGACTTGTGTCTGGTGAGCGACCATAGAATTGGCTGGATGCTAAAAGGCGAATTATAGATGCGTCGATGCCCTCGCAACGAATATGGCGATTTGATTGTTATTGATGCATATAAGATCTATGCGAGATAAAATCGGGGTTGGTGCTACTTTTACCAGCATCAGGCCTACACAGACCCGCTGTGACTGGCCCATCTTCTTGAGAACCCCAAACATGGATTCAGGCGCTCAAAGCCGGATCAGGAATTTTGCGATCATTGCGCATATTGACCATGGTAAGTCGACCTTGGCCGACAGACTGATTCAACACTGTGGTGGATTGTCGAAGCGCGAAATGACCGAACAGGTTCTGGACTCAATGGATCTGGAACGTGAAAGGGGAATCACCATTAAGGCGCAAAGCGTTTCCCTGACTTACTGCGCCCAAGGCGGTGAACTTTATCAGCTTAATTTGATTGATACCCCTGGGCATGTGGATTTTGCCTACGAGGTCTCACGCTCCTTAAGCGCCTGTGAGGGAGCTTTGCTAATTGTTGATGCCTCACAGGGCGTCGAAGCGCAAACGGTTGCTAACTGCTACGCTGCGGTAGATCTCGGGCTGGAGGTCATTCCGATACTTAACAAGATCGATCTGCCTGCTGCTGAGCCAGATCAGGCGGCGATTGAGATCGAGGACCTCATAGGCTTGGACTGCGCCAGTGCCTTGCACGTGAGTGCGAAATCTGGCCTAGGTATTCCGGAGGTTCTTGAACGGATCGTATCGGACGTTCCAGCGCCTACAGGCGATCGGTCGGCGCCACTTAAGGCATTAATCATTGATTCGTGGTTTGATAACTACCTGGGTACGGTTTCATTGGTTCGTGTCATTGACGGTCAGATGACGACTCGAATGAAAATTCGGATGATGTCGACTGGAAACTCCTACCAAGTTGAGCAAGTGGGCCGTTTCACGCCGAAACGGCTCGTGGTGCCTGCGTTGAAGTCTGGAGAGGTAGGTTATGTGGTCGCAGGGATCAAAGATATAAAGGCGGCCCGAGTGGGGGATACTATTACCGGGCATGCTCACCCCGCCGACACTGTCCTCGAGGGATTTAAGAGTGAAAAACCAGTTGTATTTGCGGGCCTCTACCCCATTAATAATGCTGATTTCGAGGGGTTTCGTGACGCGCTAGCAAAATTAAGCTTGAATGATGCATCTTTACTTTATGAGCCTGAGGTATCGCCGGCTTTGGGATTCGGATTTAGATGCGGCTTTTTGGGATTGTTGCATATGGAGATTATTCAAGAACGCCTGGAAAGGGAGTATGCACTTGATCTCATTACCACCGCCCCGACGGTGGTGTACCGAATGTTAGCAAACGACAACATCACTCACTTTGTCCACAATCCGTCACAGATGCCCAAAGTAGGTACAATTTCAGAAATCTTTGAACCCTTTATCCATGCTCGGGTTCTCTGTCCGCCCGAACATGTCGGTGCTGTCATCAGTCTTTGCATCGGCAAACGGGGGGAACAAAAAGACATTACCTATCATGGGCGCCAGGTAGTGGTGGAATTTAACCTTCCTCTTTCTGAGGTGGTGCTTGATTTCCATGATTCACTGAAGTCTGTGAGTCGGGGGTTTGCCTCGTTTGATTACGACATTATTGAAGATCGCCCAGCTGACATGGTTCGTATTGACATCATGATTAATGGGGAGCGTGTTGATCCCTTATCGGTGCTAGTAAATCGCACGCAAGCGCCATACCGAGCACGAGAACTTGTTAGCCGGATGAAAAAACTGATTCCCCGGCAAATGTTCGATGTCGCGATTCAGGCCGCTATTGGGTCGAAAATTATCACTCGGGAAACAGTAAAGGCCTTACGCAAGAATGTGACTGCAAAATGTTATGGTGGTGACATTAGTCGTAAGCGAAAACTACTTGAGAAACAAAAAGAAGGAAAAAAACGGATGAAACAGATCGGTTCGGTATCTATCCCACAAGAAGCCTTTTTGTCTGTACTGAAAGTGGGAGACTGATATGGATTTTTCTCTAGCTCTTTTTATCGCGCTGGTCATAACTGGTGCAATTAACTATTGGGATCGGTTTTTTGGCCAGCCTCGGCGCAGTGCAAAGGTCGGGTCGACAACGGGCAAGGTAAAGCAGGCTTCGTTGCCGCTGCTGGTGGAGTACTCTCGTGCGTTTTTCCCGGTCATTCTTGTAGTGTTTCTGTTGCGTTCATTTGTCATTGAACCGTTCCGGATTCCCTCAGGATCAATGTTGCCCAGCCTTTACATTGGCGATTTTATTCTTGTTTCAAAATTCAGTTATGGGCTACGGCTTCCAATCCTCAATACCCTGGTTATGCCTGTTGGCGAGCCAGATCGCGGGGACGTCATGGTATTTCGCTTCCCCAGGGATCCATCCACTAATTTCATAAAAAGGGTTATCGGCTTGCCCGGTGATGTGATTACTTACCGAGGTAAACGGCTGGCGGTCAACGGTAAGCCGGCCATCGTGCAAAAGACGGAGTTGCTGCCTGAGCTTGGAGCGCAGCGAGGGGAACGCAGTCTGTCATCATTCATTGAATCTTTTGGGCAATCCAGCCACGCTATTTTCCTCGATGACAATCGCCAATCCCGATCGTGGCCTCCTATAGTCGTCCCCCCGGGACATTTCTTCGTAATGGGGGATAACCGCGATCACAGTAACGACAGTCGTTATTGGGGTTTCGTTCCGAAGGAAAATATTGTGGGTAAGGCATTCTTTGTCTGGTTCAGCTGGGATACCCCTGGTGGGGGCGGGGTTAACTGGCATCGACTTGGAACGGTCATCCAGTAACAAAGATGACGCCCGCCAAGCGACTGCAAAAGGCAATTGGTTATGATTTTTCTGACTTAACCATTTTGAATGCTGCACTCCGACACCGTAGCGTTGGGTCAGGCCACAACGAACGCCTAGAGTTTCTTGGGGATAGTATCCTTGGCATGGTGGTTGCGGCTGTACTGTACGAGCGTTATGGCGATGCGGGAGAGGGCGAATTGACCCGCTTGCGAGTGCAACTGGTTCGCCAGCGGACACTGGCCAACGTTGCCCGACGGATTGATCTCGGCGCGGCACTACAACTTGGTGTTGGTGCAGCTCGTAGTGGTGGGGCAGACCGATCGTCCATTTTGTCAGATGGGCTTGAAGCACTCATTGCGGCGATGTTTCTTGATTCCGATTTTTCAACGGTTCAGTCGGCGATCATCTCGCTCTTTCAACCAGAACTTCTCGAGATTGCTAGTGCAGCGCCAGCGAAAGATCCAAAGACCCGGCTCCAGGAGTTACTTCAGGGAGAGGGATTTACGCCCCCTACCTATCGGGTGTCCCAAACTCTCGGTCAACCTCACCAGAGGGAATTCGTTGTTGAGTGTGCAATACCCGAAAGGGGACTGCTTACCCATGGGCGAGGGGCTAGCCGGAAAGCCGCCGAGCAAAAAGCCGCAACCCTTGGCATTGAAAAACTACTCAAAGAAAAGTCAGAAGATGGCTGATTCCCACCGTTTCGGAGTGATTGCCCTGGTAGGTCGGCCCAACGTAGGCAAGTCGAGCCTGCTTAATCAACTGGTACGCGCTAAAGTGTCAATAATCTCGCGCAGACCCCAGACAACCTGGCGACGCATTGAAGCGATCCGCAGCGTAGAAGATGCCCAACTTGTGATTGTCGATACTCCTGGCCTTCATAAGGCTCGTGGAAGACTACTGAGTCGGATCGCAAACCAATCGGCTCGTGGGGCGGCTGAAGGCGCGCACGTAGTGTGCCAGGTGATTGACGCGCGGGTCTGGTCCCAAGCCGACCAAGCCGTGCTCGACCACTTCTCCCAGTCATCCACTCCATTGTGGGTAGTCTTGAACAAAGTAGATCTTTTGCCCAATGTGAACAATGTACTACCCCGAATTAAAGCGCTCCAGGAAATTCACCCATGGATAGAAATTGTTCCAGTCTCGGCGAAATCTGGCTATAACTGCGAACGATTGTTTGAGTTGCTCCAGGTTGTAGTGCCTAGTGGAAGTCCCGGTTACCCAAGTAACGAGCTAACTACTGCCTCATCCAGTTTTATTGCTGCAGAACTTGTTCGCGAGCAGATTTTCAGGCAGATGGGCGATGAAATTCCCTACGGCAGTGGTGTAGAGCTTACCCTTTTTGAAACCGATGAAAATCAACTTCTCCACATTGAGATCAATATCTGGTGCGAAACTGCGGGTCAAAAAGCAGCTTTGATAGGGGTCGGTGGAGAGCGTCTTAAAAAAATCGGCTCGGCCGCGCGACGTCAAATGGAAAGCGTGTTGAATTGTCGGGTTCATCTGGCGCAACGGGTCAAAGTCAAACGCGGGTGGGTCGATGACCGAAAGTCGGTTGTTGATTTGGGATATGGTGTTTAATACCTCTCAAACCCGATGACGACAGAGCGTGTTAAAGGCCAGCCTGGCTTCGTGCTTCATCGAAGACCTTATTCGGAAACCAGCTTGCTCGTGGATCTTTTTTCGCGTGAGCATGGCCGACTCACTGTAATCGCCAAAGGCGCTCGCCAGCGAAAATCCCAGGTTCGGGGTGTTTTACGGCCGTTTGGGTTGATAACTCTTGGCTGGTCTGGAAAGGGGGAAGTCAAAACCTTGACTCAGTGCGAATCGCCAGGCCCTGCTTTTAACCTGCGCAGGCGACGTCTTTTTTGTGGGTACTATTTGAACGAGCTTTTGTTGAAATTTCTTCACCGTTACGATCCGCATGAGGCTCTATTTGATTATTATCAGGCAGCGGTCGCAATTAGCACAAGGTGCAGACGATGAGACTGTATTACGAGTCTTTGAAAAACAGTTGATGAATGAAGCCGGGTATGGCTTACAGTTAGACCGTGACCAGGACAGTGGTACTGCAGTCAAAGCAGATAGAATCTATCGATATTTGCCGGGAGTGGGCGCCTTCCCAGATAAGCCCGGACGAAATGAAGGGATCCTAGTTCACGGGTCTTCAATGATCGCGTTGCGCACGGAGACTGGATTTGACGAACGGGCTCGTTTTGAGCTTAAACAGCTTAATCGGTCAGTGCTGCGAGTTTTGCTTGAGGGCCGATCGCTCCTATCGCGGGCGGTTTATTCGCGGTTGTACCCGGCTAATAGCAGACCTAGCAAGGGCCTTCAGGGTCTGATGTAGGTGGGCTTCAACCCTCCAAGAAAAACAAAGGAGACAGTATGG